>NZ_JAMPQI010000012.1:0-163832 GCF_028482365.1 Providencia sp. PROV122
TAAAATATTGCCTACGGTCAGCAAAGGAATCCCAAAGAATATAAATCTATTCTTTACAATAGGTTAGAGAGTTAGCAAAATAATAAGACTATTCTCTAAGACAATCACACCGATAGTCAGCAACTATATTTAGTGATATTATTAGGCGCTTTCGCTTGACCGAGTCAGCGAAAATGCATGCCCTTTTGAAGGGCTATGAATGATAAGACGTGCTTATCAATTGAGCAACTGCGTAAAAACGTAATGTTTTCAATTAATAAGCACGAATGTAGAATTCGATGGTGCTCTGGGACCCGACAACCCAGTGCGGTAGCTATGGCTGATCAAATATTGCAGTAAACATTTATACCATAGCTAAATTTATTCTTACTTAATAAATTATTAAATACCAAGGTTTTCAGTGAAAATATTAGTTACTGGTGGTGCAGGCTTTATTGGTTCCGCAGTTATTCGCCATCCCCTTTCATGGTAATAGCTATTTAGTTTAGACATTTATCGGTGGAATGTTAAATTTACTTATTACCAATATTGAGTTTTTACTTTCGATGTCCAATAAAAAAATCCTTAAAAATACAATCTCTCTTTATATACGCCAAATCATCATTATTCTAATTACTTTGTATTCCATGCGGGTGATTTTGAATGCTTTAGGTATAGAAGATTATGGCATTTATAGCGTTGTTACAGGCTTCGTTACTTTGTTAACATTCTTACCGGGAAGCATGGCAAGTGCCACTCAGCGTTTTTTTTCTTTTGCTATGGGTCAGAACGACCTATCAAAATTAAAAAAAACTTTCAGTGTAAATTTAATTATGTATGCAAGCATTGCCTTGCTTGCTTATGCACTGTTACAAACTATAGGTCTTTGGTACATTAAAGAGTTTTTAAAAATACCTGATACACGCTTTAGTGCCGCATTAGAACTCTATCATTTCACTTCTCTCTCTTTTGTTTTTTCCATTTTCAGTGCACCTTTTATAGCAATTCTAATTGCTCACGAAGATATGCATCTTTACGCACTTATTTCTGTGATTGATGTGGTTTTAAAATTAATAATCGCAATATCTTTAGATTACGTTAACTATGACTTACTTGCATACTACGGCATATCTCTTTTTGTTATATCGGCTTTAATAGCATCGTCTTATATTTATATTTGCATAAGAAAATATACTGAGTGCCAACTAAGAAAATTTTATTGGAGCACCACCATATTTAAAGAGATTCTAGGTTTTACAACTTGGACTTTACTAGGGCAAATTAGTACTGTATTTCGAAATCAAGCTGTAACCATTTTAGTCAACCAGATGTTTAACCCTAGCGTTGTAGCCGCTAGAGCTATTGCATTGAACATAGCTAGTCAAGTAGCTGTATTTTCAAATAATCTAAATACAGGGTTATATCCGCCTATCATTAAGTCTTATGCTTCAAATCAAAAAAACGACATGATGAACTTAATTTTTAATGGCTCTAAACTCACTTTTTTCCTAATGTGGGTATTTGCACTGCCAATGCTGCTTGAGATGAAAACAATTTTAACTCTTTGGCTAAAAACTCCACCACAAGAAGCCATTCTATTTACTCAACTAGCAATTGTTGAATCATTGATATTAGCCATAAGCATGCCCCTAACAACAGCAGCAAGAGCCCCTGGTAAAATGGCTTTGTATGAAATAACTTTAGGCAGTATCCAAATTGCAATTTTTTTCGTTTCGTGGTGGGTTTTGAGTCTAGGGTATTCAGCTGAATGGGTTTTTTTCGTAGCAATAGCTGCTAACGTTTTTATGTTTCAAGTACGCCTAGTACTGGTTAAATATCTTATTGCTATGCCAATTTTACCCTATTATAAAAAGGTAGTTGGCCCTGTTCTAGTCATTCTAACCATTTCAGCCGCTCTTAGTATCCTATTATCAAATAGCCTTCCAAACAACTTATATACTTCCTTGGTCGTTATTGTGTTTTCTGTCGCGACTTCAACTCTTGCTATGTACTATTTAGGATTAGATCGCCACTGGCGTAAAAAAATAATTGATGTGTTATCTAATAAGTTTTTAAAATTTAGAGAGATAAAATGAAAATTTTAGTTTTAGGTGGTACGGGTGCTATGGGTATTCACCTTGTACGCTTCTTGGAAAAGCAAAATAACCAAGTTTATGTTACTTCGCGCAGTAGATCAGGCATAAATAATAATATTAACTATATTCAAGGAAATGCCCATAATCAAGAATTTCTAAATAGTTTGTTAAGCCAGAATTGGGACGTAATCGTCGATTTTATGGTGTACTCTACACCTGTTTTTCAACAACGTTATACTCAATTTTTAAAATCAACAAAACAATATATTTTTATCAGTTCCGCTCGTGTTTATGCAGATTCTATTCAACCAATAACAGAAAATTCACTACGATTACTCGACACAATAAAAGATAGTGATTATTTAAAAACTGATGAATATGCTTTAACAAAAGCAAGACAAGAAAATCTTTTATTTGATAGCAATAGTAAAAATTGGACAATCATTCGTCCTTATATTACATACGACGACGAACGATTACAGTTAGGTGTGCTTGAAAAGGAAGATTGGCTATATCGTGCATTACATGGGCGTAGCATAGTTACAGCAAAAGATATTCAAGCTAAAGTAACTACACTTACAGCAGGAAAAGATGTTGCTAGAGGTATTTGTGCATTAATAGGTAACGAACTTGCACTAGGTGAGGCTTTCCATATAACAACCGATCAAAGTATTAGCTGGAGACAAATCTCAGAAATTTATCTACATGCGTTAGCAAAGAATGGATTCAAAGTAAATCTAGTCGAACAAGATTTAGATAATTTCTTGACTTGGCGCAAAGGAAAATATCAGGTTATTTACGATAGGCTATTTAACCGAGTATTCAACAATGAAAAGATTAGTCAATTTATAGATACCTCAACCTTTATTTCACCACAAATAGGTTTAGAGGCATGTATTCAAAACTTTCTCAGTAGTAAGCCCTATGCCTTCAAGTCAATAAATTGGCAAGAAGAAGCTCTTAAAGATAAAGCATTAAAAGAGAGCACATGCTTAAGTGAAATATCTGGGTTCAAAACAAAAATTAAATATTGTTTATTCAAAAGCCTACCAAAGGTAGGAAGGTTACTAACGCGATGAAATTCTACTCAACATCAGAAAAAAATGCATTGATTGTTATCTCACTACTCAAAGCCCATAGCATTCGCTATGTAATTGCTTCTCCAGGCACTACAAATAATGCTCTCATTGGTAGTATTCAAAAAGATCCTTTTTTCAAAATTTATTCAGCCGTTGACGAACGCTCCGCTGCTTATATGGCCTGTGGTTTGGCAGCTGAAACTGGTGAGCCAGTCGTTATCAGTTGTACTGGAGCTACAGCTTCAAGAAATTATGCACCGGGTATGACAGAAGCTTATTATCGTAAACTACCTGTATTAGCGATTACTTCAACTCAACCAATTAGTCGTATTGGGCATCATGTTGCCCAAGTGATTGACCGCAGTGTTATTTCAAATGATGTAGCAAATCTCAGTGTTACTTTACCTGTCGTTAAGGATGAAGAAGATTTTTGGGATTGTGAAGTCAAAGTCAATCAAGCTATTTTGGAGCTAACACGACGAGGAGGAGGACCAGTACACATTAATCTACCAACTACATATAGCCTTCCCTTTACAGAAAAAGAAAATATCAGCTGTAGAGTAATAAATCGCTTAACCTTAGCTGATAAGCTACCAATTCTTGATACAAATAAGCGCATATCAGTTATTGTTGGCTCACACCACAGTTGGAGTGACGATGCTATAGTTGCATTAGAAGATTTTTGTGGTAAGTATAATGCTGCTGTTTTTTGTGATCATACTAGTGGTTATAGGGGTAAAAACCGTGTATTACTTTCACTTGCAGCAGCACAAGAAATTCATTCAAAATCAGAACTAAAATCAGATATAACACTGCATATAGGTGAAGTAACTGGAGATTATCCTTTAGCTGGAATGGCAGGAAATGAAGTATGGCGTATCAGCCCCGATGGGGAATTACGCGATACATTCCGTAGGCTACGTTATGTGTTCGAGATGTCAGAAACGTCATTTTTTCAGCATTTTGTAGAACAAACAGACCAACCATCTACTAATGAATATTTTCAACAATGTACTGATTTTTTAAAAACTGTACAAAATAAAATACCAGAGATACCTTTTTCCAACATCTGGCTAGCTTCCAAGCTGGCATCGAAAATACCATCAGGTTCAGCTATCCACTTTGGGATTTTAAATAGCTTAAGAACTTGGAATTTCTATGACCTTCCTAATACCGTAACTTCTTTCTCAAATGTCGGTGGATTTGGAATTGACGGTGGAGTCTCTACGCTACTTGGCGCATCCTTAGCAAATCCGAATAAACTCTATTATGGTGTGATAGGTGATCTTGCCTTTTTCTATGATCTCAATGCAATAGGCAACCGCCATACAGCAAATAACTTACGTATCCTTCTTGTAAACAATGGGAAAGGAACAGAGTTTCGAATGTATAACCATCATGCTGCCCATTTTGGTTCAGATGGTGATGAATTCGTAGCTGCCGCTGGACATTATGGAAATAAATCAAGAACTCTAATTAAAGACTATGCCGAAAACTTAGGTTTCGAATATTTTTCTGCATGCAATAAAAAAGAATTTGAAGATGTTTATCAACGATTTCTTGAATCTGAAATTACAGATAAGCCAATGCTATTTGAGGTATTTACTGACGGTGATGACGAAAGTGCAGCACTTCAAATAATGCATAGACTGGAAGTCAATACAGAAAGTAAAGCAAAGCAGACATTAAAAAAAGTACTTGGTCCTAAAGGTATTGATACAGTAAAAAAAATAATAAAAAGGTAAAACATGAAAATTGGAATTTTAACTCAACCATTGCATAATAATTATGGTGGTTTATTGCAAGCTTATGCATTGCAACACTATCTCAAACAACAAGGTCATATAGCAATAACTATTGATTTTAAAAAAACATACAAACCTAAACTTTGGGGAATAAAAGGAATAACAATAAATTTCATAAGAAAGTATATTTTAAAACAAAATATTTCTTCAATATTACCTCTGAATGAAAAGAAAATCAGTCAACATACGGAAAAGTTTATATCTAAAAATATAGAAAGGACACAAGAAATAACTAATCCTAATCAACTAAAAATACTTTCTCAATACAATTTTGATGCTTATATAGTTGGAAGTGATCAAGTATGGCGGCCAGCATACTCTCCCGGAATATCAGCTTTTTTCCTTGATTTTTTAGGAAATGATACAACAACAAAGCGAATTGCTTATGCCGCATCATTTGGTATAAATAATTGTGATGAGTTTTCCACAGAAGAACTTGCAACATATTCCCTTCTAGCAAAAAAATTTGATGCAATAGGGGTTAGGGAAGACTCTGCTGTAGATTTATGTGATACACATTTGAGAATTAAAGCAGAGCAAGTTTTAGATCCAACGTTATTACTTTCCCAAAATGATTACTATAATCTAATTACTGATGCCCCCCCCTCACCTTTTACTTCTGATATTATGATTTATGTCTTAGATAAATCAGAAGAAAAGAATAAAATTATCAACCATATTACTCAAGAAATTAAGCTAGAACCATACGATTTTCTAGAGAATAATATTGATAATATTTATGCTAGTGTATCCAAGTGGCTAAAAGGTTTTTATGATTCAAAGTTTGTTATAACTGATTCATTCCATGGTGTTGTTTTTTCAATAATATTTAACAAACCATTTATAGCTATTGGAAATAAAGATAGAGGTTTGACAAGATTTACATCATTGCTAAAATTATTCGGATTAGAGAATCGCTTAATCCTATCCTTAAAAGATATCAATGCGAATATTGTGAAGGACCCAATTGATTATTCTAAAGTAAATAAAATTCTATATGCAGAACAAAAAAAGTCTATAGATTTTTTACAAAAAGCTTTAAGTGATAAATAACTATGCCAAAAGTATCAGTAATTTTACCTGTTTATAATGCTGAAAAATATATAAAACGAAGCTTATTTAGCTTACTAAATCAGACTCTTAATGACATCCAAATCATCATTATAGATGATGGTTCAACAGATAACTCCCTCACTATTATAAATAATATATTAAAGCAAAACTCTATATATAAAAGCAAAGTAACTCTAATTTCTCGTGGAAATAAAGGAGTGGCGGCCACTAGAGCTGAAGGTATAAATATAGCAAGTGGTGATTATATAATTCAGTGTGATAGTGATGACTGGGTTGACAAAGACTGGCTAAAACTACTATATGATACAGCCTGTAAAAACAATTCAGATATTGTAATTTGTGATTATATAGATGTCTATAAAAATAAAAATCATATTGTCTCTCAAAAGTGCTTTCCATCGACAAAACAAAATATAGAGTCCTTACTAACAAACAACATCAGTAATATGAACTGGGATAAATTAATAAAGCGTTCCATTGTAATAGAAAATGAAATTAACTATATCCAAAATGTAGATATGGGAGAAGACTTTTTATTTTCATTAAAATCATTTTATTATGCAAAAAAAATATCTCACATTCCTAAAGCACTCTACTATTATAATAAAACGAATCAAAATTCATTAACATATAAGTATTCAGATAAATCCTTAGCCGATATCATTAATGTTACAAAAGAAGCTGAAAGGTTTTTAATTGATAGAAATTACTTAAACACCGTAAAAGAAAGTTTCGATTTATTCAAATTAAATGTGAAGGTTTCAAGCATCGTTCGTTCTAGTGGTAAGTTGTATGATATAAATAAAGGGATGAATTTATATCCTGAAATTAATTATTTGGTTACCTCGACACACGCCCCTAAGATTTTAAAAATATTATATTTTCTAAAAACAAAAAATATTAGTATTCTAAGCCCTTGCATTTTAAAAATGTTCAATACATACGTCAAAATAAATCTAAATAAAAGATAATCAAGATGGAATCATATGAATATAAAAAACCTTATGCAGTGTGTATAGATTACAAACGTTTTTTATTATAAAAAATAACTCTTTAATAAAAAATAAAACTATTCACTAATATTGCAATATATACCCCGATTATTAAATAAAATTATGTCTTAATGTAAGTATAAATACATGCAAAGTGAGGAACCATGTCATATCTATTAAGTTATTTTTACATTATGCTTAGCATTAAAAAATTCAACTTAAACCAAACCAATATTTAACTATGCTGAACAATCTTATACTGTTTATAGCCTTTATTTTCATAGTCTATGACCCTTGGTTTTTTCAAACATTACGAGGGTTTATTCTAGGTTCAATTATTACCTTAACCTTTTTATTCATAAGAAAAGCTAACGCAATTAATATAAGAAACTTAAAATTATTACTGGTTATAGCTATTTTTTTAATAGTATCATTAATACCAGCCATTGTTCACTATACATTTGATTTTAGTGTTTTCTTAATGTATTTAAGAATGCTGCTCTATTCTATTTTATTATATTTCTTATACTTAGCCATCCCCCAAAAAAGCAGTTTTATACTTTACCTAAAAAAATCAATCTATTTCCAATTTTTAGTTGTTATACTATGTGTATTAGCTCCTGGGGCTTTCCAAGATTTTATATTTAGCGTACATACTGTAGAAGATTACTTTTATGATAGTGAACAAGGATATAGGCTATATATATTTACATCTATGGCATTTTTTCAATTAAGTCTATTTTTTGGATTTGTTTTTAATTTTTTTCTTAATTTATACTTAGAAAAAAAGGTTAATTTAACACCTTTATTACTTTGTTTTGTTTGTGGCATGATTTCTGGAAGAAGTTTTCTATTATTTGCTGCGATATCAATTTTTATTAGTGGTTTTAATTTAAAATTAATAATAGCCTCACTCATCGCAGCGATATCCATATATTTTATAGCCGTTAACTTTCAAGATAATATATATATATATCATGCATTAGAGCCAATAATTAACTATATAAATGATAAAGGGCTTCAAAGTTCTTCATCTGATAACCTAATAAACAATATGCTTATATTCCCTTCTGATAAGCAAATATTGGTTGGTGATGGAATATATACAAACGATGATAAATCATATTATATGCATACTGATTCAGGTTATCTGCGTCAAATCTTCTATGGTGGGATATTGTATTTATCATTGTGTTTAACATTAACTATTTACATTGTTAAACGTGTGTCGGCAAATTGGTTTCAATCAAAAAAATTAAAGTTTTTTATTTCTAGCATGCTGATTTTTAGTATTGGTCATGTTAAAGCTGATGTTTTTATGTATCCTGGCATTACATTCTTTTTATTACTTCTACTATCATTTTATCCTAAGGATGAAAAATGAATATATATGTACTATCATTAAAAGATTCAAAAAGAAGAAGTATATTTTCTCAGAATAATCATTTTTTAGTTGGTGATTATATTTTTTTTGATGCTGTGGAAGGAAAGTTATTATCCAATGATTATATTCGCAGTATAAATGAATCAACGAAAAGGTATAAGCGGAGTATTGGAAAAAATGAAATTGCATGTGCTGATAGTCACATTGCCATATACCAAGATATGATTAAAAAAGAGATAGAGTGGGCCATTATTTTTGAAGATGATGTCATTATTGATAAGAAAATATCTCAACTTATTACATATGAAAAAAACAATCTTGATAAAATGAGCATTTACATCTTAGGAGGCCAAGATGGTTTGCCTAGTAAAGAGATGATCGTAACATCTAAAAAAGATAAAATCATGGTTTCAGATAACATTGAGTTAAAAAAAACTATAGCTAGCTCAAAATATATATATCGTACCTGTTGTTATTTAATACACCTCGAGTTAGCAAAAAAAATAGTAGAAAAAAGGAAAACACATTTTTTCCTTGCTGATGATTGGAGTTTTTTACATAAGAATAAAATAATAAATGATTTTTATATAAGTGATTGTGTTACCCACCCTATAGATTTAGATAATAGTATTATTCAAAATGAACGAAATGTGCATAAAAAAGAAAATATTATATTTAAATTGAAAAATAGCAAATTAAGAAACTACAAAATAAAATTAAGAAAAATAATATATGGACAATAATATATTTTCAATAATAATCCCAACTTATAATAGAATAGAAAGTCTAATATCGACATTGAAACAACTTGAATCACAAACAATAAAAAATTTTGAGGTTATTATTGTTAATGACCATTCGAGTATAGAATACAACGAAAACACGTGGTTGAATGAATTTAAGTTGTTTCCAATTCAATATTATTACTGTGAAAAAAATTTAGGTCCAGCTGGCGCAAGAAATATAGGAGCCAACCTAGCCAAAAATGAGTGGATTCTCTTTCTTGATGATGATGACAAGTTTGCAGACAATAAATTAGAAATTATTTTTAATGAAATTAAAAATAATGATTATAATTTCATATATAATAAGTCTATTATTTTCATGGTTAATGAAAAGTGTAGTTATGAAACTAGTCAACGTGATATTGCCAATATAGAAAACCCTATTGAGCTGATAAAAAAATTTAATTTTATCGGTGGCGCTCCTAATTTTTCAATAAAGAAAAATTTATTTATAAGTAGTGGTGGGTTCAATGATAATCTTAGGGCTATAGAAGATTATGAATTTCTTATTAGGGTAATTCAAAACGATAATACCAGAATAGGGTTCATTAACAAGCCATTAACAAACTGCTTTTATGTGACGAAATATTCTAGTGTTTCAAAAAATGTAAAAAACATAAAAAATGCTGGTTACTGGATCATGAACAATCATGATGATATTAATATCAAAAAATTCAAATCCAATTTAAACTTAATGTTAGCACATGCACAATTAATGTCATTAAGTAGAAAGTCAAGCATTTACTATTTTTTGTCAATCTTGCATGGCGATAATAAAATCAAGTCGTTATTACTATCATTTATATCCTTGATCTCACCAGTTCTTTTAATAAAATTTCGTTGTTTAAAACAAAAAAGTTAAAATAAAATATATTCAAAATGAACATGCCATATTTATTTTTAGAAAGAACACTATGAAACGAGTAAAAACCAGAGAAATACTCAAGAAAGATACTATATTACGTATCGCAATGAATGATTATCGAAGAAATATTTATTATGAGTATATTTTATGAGTAAAAGTACTAGTAATATAGCAATAATCATGAGTGTTTATAAAAATGATAAACTGGAGTACATCAAAGATGCTATCAACAGTATTTGTCAGCAAGAAAATATCATCCCTCTTATACTTATATATGTTGATGGTATCATTCCAAAACAAGAATTTGAATACCTAGAATGTTTACACAAACAGCATATCATTGAATTAATACATTCCAAATATAATAGAGGATTATCATTTGCACTTAATGCACTAATTGATAAAGTTCTTCTGTATCCTCATATAGAGTATATCGCTCGCATGGATAGCGATGATATTTCATTACCACGGCGCCTAGAAAAACAAAAGCAGTTCATGGATATCCATACCGAAATTGATATTCTAGGTACAGCTTGTGAGGAATTTGGAACATCTTATGCTCTTGTAGAAAAAAAATTACCTTCTCAGCATTCAGAGTTAGAAGATTTCAGTATAACTAGATGCCCATTTATTCATCCTTCGGTCATGTTTAGAAGGCGCGTCTTTGAGCAAGGAAATCGATACCCAACTCACACATGCTTTACAGAAGATATGGCTTTTTGGTTAGAACTGCTTTATAAGAACTATAAATTTCATAATTTACCTGATGTCTTACTACGATATAGACTGGAAGAAAATACGATGACTCGCCGAGCTGGCCTTTCTAAAGCTAAAAGTGAAGTCTCTTTACGGCTAGGTTATATGTTTCTTCTAAACAAGTTTAGCTTTAAAAATATGCTGTTAATATACAGTCGTTACTTTTTTCATTTATTGCCACCTAAAATAATGAGCTTAGCTTATAAACATTTAAGATAATTTTGCAAAAGGATTCTTAGCTCTTATGAAACGCCTTTCTATTGTTGCACTAATGCTTACAGCATTAACTGGCTGTACTGTTACCCCTGGTGTCTATATGTCTACCTCGGGGAAAAATGTCGTCGACACTGGCGATCGTGATATTTCTAAATTTGTCGATATCTACCCGATCTCACCAAAACTGTTAGATGAGATGTATACCCCACAAGTTATCGCAAAACCAAACCCAACCCTCGAAAAGCAACTGGCAACCTATGAGTACCGTGTTGGTGTAGGTGATGTATTAACCATTACGGTATGGGATCACCCTGAGTTAACCATTCCTGCCGGCTCTTACCGTAGCGCCGCGGACTCCGGTAACTGGGTGCATTCCGATGGTACTATCTACTATCCGTATATCGGTAAAGTGAAAGTCATAGGCAAAACGGTCACTGAAATCCGTAATCTAGTGAGTAACCGTCTATCGACTTATATCGAATCACCACAAGTGGATGTCAGCATTGCTGCCTTCCGCTCACAAAAAATGTATGTTTCAGGTGAAGTGGCTAAACCCGGTACATTACCGATTACTAACGTACCGCTAACAGTTTTAGAGGCCTTTAATAATGCAGGCGGTCTGACTGAAAAAGCCGATTGGGACAATGTCGTACTCACCCGAAATGGCAAAGAAATTAAAATCTCACTGCAAGCATTAGTTCAGTATGGCGACCTAACCCAAAACCATCTGATGCTACCGGGTGATGTACTATATGTACCACGTAACGATGGGCAGAAAGTGTTTGTGATGGGCGAAGTGGGTCAGCCAAACACCCTAACCATTGACCGTGCTGGCATGAGTATTACTGAGGCACTGAGTAAAGCAGGCGGTACAGATCAAAATACTGCTAATGCAACCGGCGTATTTGTCATCCGTCCAATTAAAAACCAAACCTCAGGTGATAAAGAGCTGGATGCCCTACTGCCGAAAAAAATGGCGGCGGTCTATCAGTTAGATTTATCCGATGCCACTGCCATGGTGATGGGAACGGAATTTAAACTGCAACCTTATGACTTAGTTTATGTTACTGCCGCCCCTATTGTGCGTTGGAACCGCCTAATCACCCAATTGCTACCAACCATCGCAACTTATAATCAGTTAACCGAAGGTACTAAACGTATTCATGACTGGTAATCCATATGTTTAACAATATTCTCGTTGTTTGTATGGGGAATATATGCCGCTCCCCCACGGGGGAGCGCCTATTACAAGCCCATTTCCCCGATAAAAAAGTACACTCCGCAGGCATTATCGCCAAAGAGGATCGCCCCGCTTATGATAGCGCCATCCGTATTGCACAAAACCACAATCTCTCTTTAGATGGTCATCAATCACGTCGTTTAACCAGTGAATTATGTAAAGAAGCAGATTTAATCCTAGTGATGGAAAACGACCATATTGATAGAATCCATCAACAGTTCCCTGAAACGCGTGGCAAAGTCATGCTGTTCGGCCAGTGGCTAAATAAAACCGAGATCCCAGATCCGCATAAACGCAGTGATGAAATGTTCGAGCATGTTTATCAACTGATGGAAAAAGCCGTTATACAGTGGCAAGGGAAAATTTAATTTTACTATTTGAAGGCTTAACGTTAATTGATTATGAACACGACAAAAACCAGCTCCGCTGCCTCTGACGAAATCGATCTGCTGGCGCTATTTAAGGTACTCAAATCCAGCTACCTTAAAATCGGCTTTTTTACCCTCTTTTTTATTGTTATTGGTGCCGCTTATAGTTTTCTAGCGACACCAATCTATCAAGCCAATGCGACACTGCAATACGATAAAATGAGCCAAGTTTCATTGTTAGATCAAATGAGCGATGTGATGCCATTTGCTAATAGTAATAGCCAAGCCGATTCCGAAATCGAGGTCATTAAGTCTCGGATGGTGCTCGGTAAAACGGTTGCAGACCTTAATTTAGATACCCACACCGCACCGGCTGGTTTTTTCGATAGGCTTTGGGGAGACAAAGCTTCTGTCGCTATTTCCCTCTATTCTTTACCTGAACATCTTATTGGTGAACCCGCTATCCTGACCTATTTAGGCGAAAACCGTTATGCTCTTCATATTGATAGCCAAACCGTTGAAGGCAAAGTGAGCGAACTCCTAAAACAAGATGAAATCAGCTTGCTGGTATCTTCAATCAATGCCGAGGTCGGCCAAGAATTTACTCTCATTAAAAACGCCCGCTATTCTACTATCGAAAACTTACGAAAAACTTTAGCGATCGCAGAGGTTGGTAAAGGTACTGGCATTATCAGCTTGGAAATTAAAGGTGCCGATAAAGCAGAAAATGTGCAAATTCTGAATAGTATTATTCAAAATTATGTGGATCAAAATACCGAGCGCAAAAAAGAGGTCACCAACAACACCCTATTATTCTTAGATGAATATTTACCGAAAGTAAAAACTAAATTGGACAACTATGAAAACCAATTAAATGCTTTCCGTAAAAAGAATGAATCTATCGATTTGTCCTTAGAAGCTAAATCGGCTCTTGATAGCGCCTTGCAAGTCGAAGAGAAACTCAATGAGTTAACCTTTAAAGAGGTAGAGATCCAGCAGCTCTATACCCGTAACCACCCCGCTTACCAATCATTGCTGGATAAGCGTCAAAAACTGTTACGTGAAAAAGAGAAAATCAGTAAAAATATCCAAAAACTTCCTAATACCCAGCAACAGATAGTGCGTTTAACCCGTGATGTGGAATCCGAACAAGCTATCTATAATCAGTTAGTAGCCAAACAGCAAGAGCTGAGCGTATTAAACTCCGGGATCACCGCCGATGTACGCATTATTGACTCGGCAGAATCCCAACCTAATGCCGTGGCACCGAAAAAATCATTGATACTCGTTCTTGCCACTATCCTTGGCTTTATTGTGGGTTGCGCTTATGTGATCGCCCGTGAGTTCTTTAATAATAAGATTAAAGGTACTGAGGATATCGATGCATTGGGTGTTAACGTCTATGCCACTATCCCGTTCTCTAATTATGAGAAAAAATTAATCGCAGCGGGGAATCAGCGCCCACTTGCATTGGAAAACCCAGCCGATACGGCAGTAGAAGCCATCCGTTCCCTACGCACCAGCGTTTACTTCTCGGTGATGAACCAAGGGAATAACTTGGTGATGATCAGTAGTGCATCACCGGGCGTAGGTAAAAGCTTTGTTACCTCTAATATGGCGGTTGTATTAGCTAATGCGGGTAAAAAAGTCCTCTTAATTGATACCGACTTACGTAAAGGTCGTATTCATAAAGCCTTTGGTTTAAGCAATAAAACGGGGTTATCCGAATATTTGGCTCAGCAGGACATTACGCAACCGGCCATCCACAGTGGTGTGATTGAAAACCTAGATGTGATCTGCCATGGTAAAAATGTCACTCACTCTTCTGAGTTACTGATGGGAGAGCGTTTTAAACACCTGCTCGACACGGTGAAAGGGCAATATGATATCGTGGTTATCGATACCGCCCCAATCTTAGCAATCACTGACTCCGCGATTATCGGTAAGTACGTCGGCACCTCACTGCTTATTGCCTACTATGGTGTCAATACGGTGAAAGATATTGAGCTATCGCTAAAACGCTTTAAACAAAACGATATCGAAATCACAGGCGTGATCCTCAATGGTATCGATGCGAAATCAGACGACTATAACTATGTCTATGAGTACTAGTCGTACAGGAATTTAAAATGAATCATACAAAGGTCTTAGTCACAGGCGGTCTTGGCTACATTGGTAGCCATACCTGTGTGCAGATGATTGAACAAGGCATGCAGCCAATTATTTTAGATAATTTATGTAATGCCAACCCAGAAGTACTCAACCGCATTGAAACCATCACAGGTAAAAAACCTGTCTTCTATGCCGGTGATGTACGTGATAACGCTATTCTGGATACGATTTTTGCTGAGCACCAAATCACATCGGTGATCCACTTTGCTGGGTTAAAAGCGGTTGGTGAATCCGTTCAAAAACCGATTGAGTATTATGATAATAACGTCAATGGCACGTTAGTATTACTTGCCAGTATGCAAAAAGCGGGCGTCAAAAGCTTAATTTTTAGCTCATCAGCCACTGTGTATGGTGATCCAGAAGAAGTACCATTAACCGAAAACTCTAAAGTCGGTGGTACTACCAACCCGTATGGCACCAGTAAATATATGGTTGAGCGTATTCTTGCTGATCTGCATATTGCACATAACGATTGGTCGGTTACTTTACTACGCTACTTTAATCCCGTTGGCGCCCACCAATCAGGTTTAATTGGTGAAGACCCACAGGGTATTCCAAATAACCTAACACCTTATATCGCTCAAGTAGCAGTTGGTCGTCATAAAGAAGTCATGGTATTTGGCTCTGATTACCCAACTCCAGATGGTACTGGCGTACGTGATTATATCCATGTTATGGATTTAGCTAGCGGTCATATTGCAGCATTAAACAATGTCAGCCATCAAGCAGGCCTACATATCTATAACCTAGGTACGGGTAAAGGAACGAGTGTATTAGAGATGATTGCTGCTTTTGAAAAAGCATCAGGTAAACCTATCCCGTATAAAATTGTTGAGCGCCGCCCTGGCGATATCGCTGAATGTTGGTCTAGCCCTAAAAAGGCCTTTAATGATTTAGGATGGAAAGCACAATATTCAGTACAAGATATGGTTAATGATAGCTGGCGTTGGCAATCTCAAAACCCTAACGGCTATAAGCAGCAATAGCCTTTAATTGAGATCCTTCACTTAACAGCGGGTTCCTTATCGAACCCGCTTTTTTATTTAGCTTCAACAACTACATGCAACTTGTACCATTTGCGCGTAAAATCCTTCCTCATTGTTCCATCTAACTTGACTGTTTAATACAACCATTCGTTATGCCACATATTGTTTTATTCGAACCAGAGATCCCGCCAAATACGGGCAATATTATTCGCCTTTGTGCCAATACCGGATTTAGTTTGCACCTTATCCATCCGCTAGGCTTTACTTGGGATGATAAGCGACTACGCCGTGCAGGCTTAGATTACAGTGAATTCGCCGATATCAAACACCATCATGACTATTATGCTTTTTTAGATAGCGAAGGCTTAAGTCCTGATAATAACCAATCTGCTAGCGGTGCTCGCGTTTTTGCTTTAACCACCAAAGGTAAGCCAAGCCACAGTAATGTAAGCTATCGGCAAGATGATTATTTAATGTTTGGTCCAGAAACGCGGGGATTACCCCCTTACGTACTCGACAATATGCCAATTGAACAAAAGATTCGTATCCCTATGTTGGCAGATAGTCGCAGTATGAACCTATCCAACTCTGTTGCAGTGGTGGTGTTCGAGGCATGGAGGCAGTTGGGTTACGCAGGAGCATTATTACGCGACTGATTTAGCAGCCATGCATGCTTGAACTGTCCTTATAACGCCATTATACCTGTACAGAATAAAGTACAAGTATAGGAGGGTAAATGAAAACAATTTCATTTAGTGATGCTAGAAATAATCTAAAATCGGTATTAGATAGCGTTGTTGATGATGCAGATACTACTATCATCACTTGTCGTGACTCAGAGGATGCTGTAGTTATGTCTTTAGAGTATTACAATAGCCTAATGGAAACGATTTATTACGCTCACCAGCAAATGCCGAACATTTAAATAAATCAATCGCTCAATTTAAAGCCGGAAAAGTAAAGAAAAGAAAGCTTATAAATGAGTAGATTTTTAATATGAACTGACCAAGGATGGGAAGACTATCTATACTGGCAAACCCAAGACAAAAAACGCTCAAACGCATTAATAAGCTTATTGACGATACTAAAAGAACCCCCTTTTATGGGATAGGAAAACCAGAACCACTAAAAGAAAACTTAGCTGGCTTCTGGTCTAGACGAATAGATGAAACAAATAGGCTCATTTATTCAATAGACGATGAGGGTTTAACTATTATTGCTTGTCGTTATTATTAAAAGGTTCAATAAATTGTGATACAGTAACATGAAATAACTCATCTGTATGGCTAGTATATTCATCCATATCTTTTAGCAGTTTCAGCTCAGATAAAATAATGACTCTTCTCAAATCCCATCGCCATCTTCAAAACCATAAATCGAACCATTAAAGTTCTGATCCATCTCAAATGATGGTTTATCACTATTTGGCTTGCCAACCACCCGAGCAGGTACACCCGCGACGGTTGTATGAGGGGGAACAGGGTGAAGAACAACCGAGCCAGCACCAATTTTTGCGCCACGACCTATCTCAATATTACCAAGAATCTTCGCGCCAGCGCCGATCATCACGCCTTCTCGTACTTTAGGGTGACGGTCACCACAGGTTTTGCCTGTACCGCCTAAAGTCACGGATTGAAGAATAGAAACATCGTTCTCAACAACGGCAGTTTCACCAATCACAATGCCCGTGGCATGGTCCAGCATAATGCCACAACCAATACGAGCAGCAGGGTGAATATCCACTGCAAAAGTGACTGATATTTGATTTTGCAGGTAAACCGCAAGCGCTTGGCGCCCCTCTTTCCATAGCCAATGCCCAATACGGTAACCTTGCAATGCATGGAACCCTTTAAGGTAGAGGAGTGGCGTAGAGTATTTATCCACCGCGGGGTCACGTAGACGCACGGCGGATAAATCCATTGCAGCTGAAAAGATCATCTGCTCATCATTACGATACGCTTCTTCAACAATCTCCCTCACTTCCATCGCAGGCATAATGGGAGAGCTTAGCTTGTTTGCTAACATATAGCTGAGCGCACTGCCTAAGTTGTCATGCTTTAGCAGTGTTGCATTAAAAAAACTGGCTAGTAGCGGTTCACAATCAGCAAGCGATTTTGCTTCCTCTTTAATAAACCCCCAGATCCTATCCAATTCTTCTCGCGACATAATGACTCACTTATCTTTTAACTTTAATCTTTCGACGTCGGCGTATAAGCAATTTCATCTTTTGTTGCACGCCCTAATAGAGCCTGTGCAGCCTCTAACACATTTTTATGGCAATAGAGGATTTGATAAATTTGCTCCGTGATAGGCATCTCAACACCGGTACGCTCAGCAAGCGCTTTCACTTCTTTAGTATTGCGATAGCCTTCCACTACTTGGCCAATCTCTTTTTCGGCTTCACTGACACTCACCCCATCGCCGAGCATCATACCAAAACGGCGGTTACGTGATTGGTTATCAGTACAGGTTAACACTAAGTCACCTAACCCCGCCATACCCATAAAGGTGGCAGGATCAGCACCTAATGCCGCACCTAACCGGCTCATTTCGGCAAGGCCACGGGTAATTAATGCGGTACGCGCATTCGCGCCAAACCCCATACCATCAGAAATACCCGCGCCAATCGCAATGACGTTCTTCACGGCTCCGCCAAGCTGTACGCCGACCATATCAGGGTTTTTGTACACACGGAAACTCTTACCGCAATGGAAAAGTTGTTGCAGTTCATCGCCAAATTGGCTGTCGGTTGCCGCAACCGAAATTGCCGTCGGCATCCCCGCCGCCAGCTCTTTGGCAAACGTAGGGCCAGATAGCACCGCGAGTGGAATTTCATTGCCTAATACTTCACGTGCCACATCTTGTAATAAGCGTCCTGTATCTCTTTCTAAGCCTTTAGTCGCCCAAATAACACGAGAATTGGCTTGGAGATGAGGTTGAATTTGCTTGAGTACATCACCAAAAACGTGGCTTGGTACTACGATCAAGATATTCGGACTCGCTTCCACGGCACGTTTGAGGTCCGCTTCGAGAGATAAACTATCAGGGAAAGAAACGCCAGGCAAAAATGCCTGATTGCTACGTTCTTGTTGTAATGTATGGATATGCTGAGGATCATGCCCCCACAGCACAACCTGATGACCATTACGAGCTAACGTAATGGCTAAAGCGGTGCCGTAAGATCCGGCACCGATGACTGTCATTGAAGCAGTTTTCATTAAGCGTCCTGTTGAGCTTCTGTATCTGGCGCTGATTCACCTTGCTGCTGTTGCAAATAATTCATAAACAGTGCATCAAAGTTAACTGGCGCAAGGTTCAGTTGAGGGAATGTACCACGGCTCACCATGCTAGTGATTGCTTCACGTGCATATGGGAACAGAATGTTAGGGCAGTATGCACCTAAGCAATGTGCCATTTGCGTGCCTTCAATACCTTCGATTGAGAATACACCGGCTTGTTGAACTTCACACAGGAATGCAGTTTCTTCACCCAGTTTTGCTGTTGTGGTAACACGCAAAACAACTTCATAAACACCTTCAGTCAATTGAGTAGAAGAAGTATCCAAATCCAGTTTGATTTCTGGCTGCCACTCATGCTGGAAAATATGTGGTGCATTCGGTGCTTCAAATGAAACATCTTTTGTATAGATACGTTGGATCTGGAATACCATTTCTGAGTTGTTTTGTTCTGACATAGTTTTAATACCTTTTAACTTCCATATGAATTTGACTGTATAGACCCGCCGATGTTCAAACTAACCTGTCTCAAATGAGCATCATTGGATATATGACAATTTACACGCCGGATAAATTATTTCTTACCACGAGCCAACGGCAGGTTTTCACCTGACCAGCCAGCAATCCCTTCTTTTAAGATAAAGACTTTTTCAAAACCGTGCTGGACGAGGTGCTCAGCCGGTTTACCTGATTCCATACCACTTGCAGAGACCACAATAACGGGTTTCTGTTTGTGTTTATCTAGCTCACCTAAATTATTGTCTTTAATTTCAGATGGCGTTAAGTTGATAGAATCAATAATGTGCCCTTTGCGGAAGTCGTCACGAGTACGTAAATCCACAACGACTGCCTCTTCTTTATTAATCAGAGCAATCGCCTGCGCGCGAGTGATCACTTTTGATTTAGAGAACAAACCTTTAAAGGTCATTACGACCACCGCGACAAATAGTGCGATCCAAACCAGACTCAATAACATGTTCCGGCTGACGAATTGCATGATTTCTTGCATCATGGGGGGCAATCACTCCCGTTAGTTAAAAACGAATACCAAAGGGTTCAGAGTATACCTTTGTGTTGAGCTAATTACAGCCAGTTAGCGCAAACTACATTGTTTTTTTTGCGAAACACTCCGCAGAAATGGTCTCTAATCCCAACAAAATAGCGTTTATTTATCAATATAGACGAACCATTTTACCATAAGCACAAAGCGTGACAAAAAATTGCACTGTTAAAATCAAGCATTCTGTGTGGTGGAAAAAGACACAGAGGCACTAACGAGCACTGAAAATATTTGATTTAATGCTACAAAATGGCGCGATACACTATACAATCAATAGGATGACAAATGATGATATGCTAATTATTACAAGATAATTTAGTTTTCATCAGGTCATAAAACGCGTTTGGTTCGGCGCGATTTGTTGCAATATTCAGAATAGGGTGCTGGTAACTCACGCTATCAGATGAAATAATCAGCTATCGCATTTATTCGAGGTTTTCTATCAGAATGGCCAATACACATAACCGGATGAAAAAAGCAGCTATTCGTCAGGCTATTGCTTCAACCCTGTTCGTTTGTGGATTAATCTCTCTGGTGCCTAATCAGGTATTGGCGGCCAATCAGATCACCGAAAATAAAGATCAGCTCCAAAATTTGCTGCAAAATATCGCTGAAAAAGAAAAAAGCGTCAAAAACCAGCAAGCCAAACGGGCATCATTGCTGAATCAACTCCAACAGCAAGAGAAAAACATTTCTGCGGCAGGGCGTGAGCTACATGAGACACAATCTCAACTTAAGCAATTAGATAAAGAGATTTCCTCATTAAGCAGCAATATTAACCGATTGCAAAAGCAAAAAGCCGAGCACGAAAAGTTACTTGCCGAGCAACTTGACGCAGCCTTTCGATTAGGTAAGCACCAAGGCCTATCACTGTTTTTAAAAGGTGAAGAAGGCCAACGGGAAGAGCGTATCCTCGCCTATTACAGCTACCTCAATCAAGCGCGCGAAAAAAATATTAAACAGCTTGAGGCCACCACCCTTGAGCTAAATCAGCAAAAACAGCTTGAG
Source organism: Providencia sp. PROV122 (assembly GCF_028482365.1). NCBI lineage: Bacteria > Pseudomonadati > Pseudomonadota > Gammaproteobacteria > Enterobacterales > Morganellaceae > Providencia > Providencia sp. PROV122. The sequence goes on from NZ_JAMPQI010000012.1 coordinate 21,102, forward strand.
CAGCAAAAACAAGCGGAACAAAAAACAGCTTTAGCTCGCCAACAGCAAGAAAAACGTAAACTCGATAAGGCTCAGGCAGCACGTAAGCAAACTCTTGCGGCCCTTGAAAGTACGCTTAAAGAAGATCAAAAAAATCTTGCCATCATGAAACAAAATGAATCTAGGTTGCGAGATAAGATCGCGCGTGCTGAACGTGAGGCGAAAGCCAGAGCGGAGCGTGAAGCACGTGAAGCCGCACGTATTCGTGCTGAGGTGGCCGAAAAAGAGCGTAAAGCCAAACAAAAAGGCTCGACTTATAAACCTTCAGAGAGTGAGCGTTCACTCATGTCTCGTACCGGCGGCTTAGGCCGCCCTGCGGGGCAAGCACTATGGCCAGTTCGCGGACAGACCCTGCACAATTATGGTGAGGCAATTTCAGGTGAGCTACGCTGGAAAGGTATGGTTATCGGCGCTAACGAAGGCACACAAGTCAAAGCCATTGCCGATGGCCGTGTACTACTTGCTGACTGGCTACAAGGTTATGGCCTCGTCGTCGTGGTTGAACATGGTAAAGGCGATATGAGCTTATATGGCTATAACCAAAGTGCTCTCGTCAATGTTGGGCAAGAAGTTCGCGCTGGGCAACCTATCGCCCTTGTGGGAAGTAGTGGTGGGCAAGAGCGACCAGCACTGTACTTCGAAATTCGTCGGCAGGGTAAAACGGTCAACCCTCGCCCTTGGCTAGGTAGATAGCCAAATAAATAGTTAGGAATATAATTATGTCAAAACGCCGGCCTTTTATGCGACTCATCGGTTTATCTCTTTTGATGATGAGCCTTCAGGCTAGTGCAGCAAAATTAGCGATAGTCATTGATGACTTTGGCTATCGCACGAAAGAAGATAACCAAATATTGGCGCTGCCGACGCCAATCACGATTGCTATCTTGCCTGATTCACCTCATGGTCAGCTTGTTGCCAATAAAGCCCATCAGCAAGGGCGAGAGGTTATCATTCACATGCCGATGAAACCCCTTAGCAAGCAACCACTCGAAAAAAACACCCTTTCACCAACCATGAGCGCCGAAGAAATTGACCGTATTATCAAACGAGCCATTAGCCAAGTGCCTTATGCCAAAGGCATGAATAATCATATGGGCAGTGAAATGACCTCTAGTCTTTCAGGTATGCGCCATGTCATGAACTCACTGTCTAAGGCGAACTTTTTCTTTTTAGATAGCGTGACCATCGGAAATACGCAGGCCGTAAAAGCCGCAAATGAATTTGGTGTTCCCGTTGTACGCCGCCATATCTTCCTTGATAACCATCAATCAGAGGAAGAAACTCGCGTTCAACTTAATAAAGCGGTCGCCTATGCACGTAAACATGGCAATGCGATTGCGATAGGTCATCCACACCCTTCGACCGTTCGTGCTTTACAGAAATACTTGCCGCAACTCCCTGCAGATATAGAACTTGTCTCGGTAAGCGCCTTATTACAAGGAAGTTCGCAACCCACAGACCAAAAACCGTTACAAATGCAGCCTGAAACGCCGAATAAACAGCCCACGCCTTCTACAGTCAACCCTAAAGATACGGCGCTGGAGCCAGTTAGGCTCGGGGTATGTGAGTTTACAGTGCCAGAAAATACGTCGCTAGAAGGGATTGATTTTCTGATGTTTGTGGTTGAATCAATTTATCAAGATAAGACGCTACGGCCGCTATTATCTGCCCCAAAATAGCCGCTCTTTACACAACAAAAACCCTAACACTGTTTTCCAGTTGCCGCACAAATTCGGCAACTGGAATACCACCGACTAATCCCAATTTAATATCACTTTTCCTGACTGCCCTGAACGCATCACGTCAAAGCCCTTTTGGAAATCATCGATAGAAAATTGATGGGTGATTATTGGTGAAAGATCTAACCCAGATTGGATCAAGGTCGCCATTTTATACCAAGTTTCAAACATCTCTCGGCCATAAATACCTTTGATAAATAGGCCTTTAAAAATCACTTTACTCCAATCAATCGCCATTTCTGAAGATGGGATCCCCAATAAAGCAATGCGACCGCCGTGGTTCATCGTGTCTAGCATAGAGTGAAAAGCCGCAGGAGAGCCAGATACCTCTAAAGCCACATCAAAGCCTTCTTGCATGCCAAGCTCTTTCATCACATCTTTTAGATTTTCACGCCCCACATTCACCGCGCGAGTGACACCCATTTTTTTAGCTAGCTCTAATCGATAGTCATTGATATCAGTGATAACAACGTGACGAGCCCCCACATGTCGGCACACCGCGGCAGCCATAATACCGATAGGCCCTGCTCCTGAAACTAAAACATCTTCACCAACAAGATCAAAAGAGAGCGCAGTATGAACCGCGTTACCAAATGGGTCAAAGATAGCAGCAATTTCATCTGGAATATTATCGGGGATTTTAAACGCATTAAATGCAGGCAACACAAGGTATTGTGCAAAACAGCCGGGGCGATTTACCCCCACGCCAATCGTGTTACGGCATAAATGCGTGCGTCCCCCACGACAGTTGCGACAGTGACCGCATGTAATATGCCCCTCACCGGAAACACGATCACCGATTTTAAAGCCTTTGACTTCCTGTCCTATCTCAACAATTTCCCCAATATATTCATGGCCCACAACCATTGGAACAGGAATGGTTTTTTGTGACCATTCATCCCAGTTATAGATATGAACATCCGTACCACAAATGGCAGTTTTACGGATTTTTATCATCACATCATTGTGCCCTAGTTCCGGTTTTGGAACTTCTGTCATCCATATACCTGGTTCTGCTTTTAATTTAGACAGTGCTTTCATAGAACGGCCTTATATTATTATCATTAGGAAATGACTTTCAGTTTTTTGCCTATGCGGGTGAATGCGTCTACAACGCGTAAAATATCTTCTTCCGTATGTGCCGCCGACATTTGTGTACGAATACGCGCTTGTCCTTGAGGAACAACAGGGTAGAAGAAACCCGTTACATAAATACCTTCTTCTAGTAATTCATTTGCAAAAACTTGAGCAAGCGCCGCATCCCCTAACATAACGGGAATAATGGCATGATCGGCGCCAGCGAGAGTGAAGCCTGCCGCAGACATCTTTTCACGAAATAGCGCGGCATTACGCCATAACCGCTCACGTAGCGCATCCCCCTCACTCATCATATCGATGACTTTAATCGAGGCCGCAACGATAGCGGGGGCTAATGAGTTGGAAAATAAGTAAGGACGAGAGCGTTGACGTAACCACTCGACGACTTCTTTTTTTGCCGCCGTATAACCGCCTGAAGCCCCACCAAGCGCTTTACCCAGTGTTCCTGTAATAATGTCTACTCGCCCCATCACATCACAATATTCATGGGTGCCGCGGCCATTTTTACCAACAAAACCAACCGCATGAGAATCATCAACCATCACTAATGCTTGGAATTCATCTGCTAGGTCACAAACCGCTTTCAAATTGGCAATAACACCATCCATTGAGAAGACACCATCCGTCGCAATCAAAATGTGGCGTGCACCTGCGGCTTTAGCCTCTTCGAGACAAGCCCTAAGCTCTGCCATATCATTATTTGCATAACGATACCGTTTAGCTTTACAAAGGCGTATTCCATCGATGATGGAAGCATGGTTTAACGCATCTGAAATGACCGCGTCTTCGGGGCCTAGCAAGGTTTCAAATAATCCCCCATTCGCATCAAAACAAGAGGAATAGAGTATGGCGTCCTCCATACCTAAAAAATCAGCCAATTTCTTTTCGAGTTGTTTATGGCTATCTTGTGTTCCACAAATAAAACGGACAGAAGCCATACCAAAACCGTGACTATCCATACCCTGCTTCGCGGCTTCAATCAAATCTGGGTGATTTGCTAATCCCAAGTAATTGTTGGCACAAAAATTAACAACTCGCTTATTACCAACAATTTCAATATCTGCATCTTGCGAGGAAGTAATTATCCGCTCATGCTTAAACAAACCAGCAGCCTCTGTTTGGGCTAACTGCTCTTTAATCTGCTGATAAAATAGTTCTGACATGATTTATTCCTGTTATGTGACGATTTTTAGAGTTTAATAATAGATACTAAAACTATCGACTGATGCAGCATAAATAAATTAAGTTTGCAGCCAAGATCACGATCATTCCCCTATAAAAATGTAGCCTCTAGAATGTTTGTCTGCCAGTTATGGTGTCGTCAGCGCGCAGAAATGCTATTATGAAAAACAATTCGTATCCTTTTTGTTCTTAACCCATTTGAGGTATGCCCGATGATCATTGTCACTGGCGGAGCTGGTTTTATTGGTAGCAACATTGTCAAAGCATTAAATGATGCTGGTCGTACAGATATTCTCGTTGTCGATAATCTGAAAGACGGTACTAAGTTTGCCAACCTTGTTGACCTCGATATTGCTGATTACATTGATAAAGAAGATTTTATTGCGAGTATTATCGCCGGTGATGATTTTGGTGATGTCGATGCGGTATTCCATGAAGGTGCTTGCTCATCCACAACTGAATGGGATGGCAAGTACATGATGGATAATAACTATCAGTATTCGAAAGAGTTACTGCATTTTTGCTTAGAGCGCGAAATCCCATTCCTCTATGCCTCTTCAGCGGCAACATACGGTGGTCGTAGTGATAATTTTATTGAAGATCGCCAGTTCGAAAAGCCACTCAACGTGTATGGCTATTCGAAATTCCTCTTTGACCAGTACGTTCGCGAAATTTTGCCAGAAGCACAGTCGCAAATTTGTGGTTTCCGTTACTTCAACGTATATGGTCCTCGTGAGGGTCATAAAGGCAGCATGGCAAGTGTCGCTTACCATCTGAATAAGCAAATTAATGAAGGCCAACAACCCAAGCTATTTGAAGGCAGTGAAAACTTCCGCCGTGACTTTATTTATGTCGGCGATGTTGCCGCAGTCAATTTATGGTTCTGGCAGAACAATATTTCAGGGATCTTTAACTGTGGTACAGGCCGTGCCGAGTCATTCCAAGCCGTCGCCGATGCAGTGACACAATTCCACAGTGATAAAAATGTTTCTGTTGAATACATTGAATTCCCTGAGAAACTAAAAGGGCGCTATCAAAGCTTCACACAAGCAGACATGACAAAATTACGTACGGCTGGCTATAAGGCACCTTTTAAAACAGTTGCCGAAGGCGTAGCTGAATATATGCAATGGCTGAATAAAGAAGATTAATACAACTTTATGAAAATATTGGTGATCGGCCCCTCATGGGTAGGGGATATGATGATGTCACAGAGCCTATATCGCACGCTAAAGGCTCAATATCCCCAAGCACAAATTGATGTGATGGCACCTCAATGGTGCCGCCCTCTATTGGCGAAAATGCCCGAAGTCAATGCCGCCATCCCAATGCCATTAGGCCATGGTGCGCTCGCGATTGGTGAGCGCCGTAAACTTGGCCTTAGCTTACGCCAAAATGGTTATGACCAAGCCATTGTTCTTCCGAACTCATTTAAATCTGCTTTGGTGCCCTTCTTTGCCAAAATTGCCAAACGAACCGGTTGGCGCGGTGAGATGCGTTATGGACTACTTAATGACCTCCGTACATTAGATAAAGCCGCTTTTCCGTTGATGGTGCAGCGCTATGTTGCATTAGCTTATGATAAGCAAAACATTCACAGCGCAGCAGATATTCCAGAGCCTATCTTATGGCCTAAACTGGCTGTTAATGAACAAGAAGTCACTGAGGCTATTAAAGCGTTTAATATCAATACCACACGCCCAATTATTGGCTTCTGCCCTGGTGCAGAATTTGGTCCGGCTAAACGTTGGCCGCACTATCACTACGCCGCGCTAGCGGAGCAGTTGATCAGCGAAAAAGGTTATCAAATTCTCTTATTTGGCTCACAAAAAGATCATGATGCAGGTGAGGAAATTCGCCAAAGCCTAACGGACAGTGCGCATGAGCATTGTAGCAACCTTGCAGGTAAAACGTCTTTAGAACAAGCCGTGAATTTAATTGCTAGCTGTCAGGCCGTTGTCAGCAATGATTCAGGACTGATGCATGTTGCTGCTGCATTGGATAAACCGCTTGTTGCCCTATATGGCCCAAGTAGCCCTGATTTTACGCCTCCACTATCGAATAAAGCAGAAGTTATCCGCTTAATTAGTGGCTACCATAAAGTTCGTAAAGGTGATGGGGCAAGCGGTTATCATCAAAGTCTCATCGATATTCAGCCTCAATTAGTGGTTGATGCGCTGGCGCGATTACAAATAGGTGTTGCTTGATGCGCGTACTGCTAGTAAAGACTTCATCGATGGGGGATGTGTTACACTCCCTACCCGCACTAACGGATGCACAGCAAGCCTTTCCTCATATCCAATTCGATTGGGTTGTGGAAGAGGGTTTTGCGCAGATCCCCACATGGCACAGCGCAGTCAATCAAGTGATCCCTGTTGCTATCCGCCGTTGGCGTAAAAACTGGTTTTCTGCCCCCATTCGCGCCGAACGTGCTGCATTTCGCCAGCAACTGACTGCAACCCGCTATGATGCGATTATTGATGCTCAAGGCCTATTGAAAAGTGCCTTTCTGGTCACGCGTCTCGCAGATGGCCCTAAACATGGCTATGATCGCCACAGTATTCGAGAGCCTATTGCCAGTTTTTTTTACGACTATAAATACCAAATTAGTAAGCAACAGCACGCCGTAGAACGTATTCGCCAACTGTTTGCCGCGAGTCTTGGCTACGATAGTCCTAAAGCGCAAGGTGACTATGCCATCGCTCAACATTTTTTACATGCCCCCACAGTCACACAGGATGACTATGTGGTGTTCTTGCATTCAACCACTCGTGATGATAAACACTGGCCTGAAGAGCACTGGCGAGAACTGATTGGGTTAATGGCCGACAGTGGTTTAAAAATAAAACTGCCATGGGGCGCAGAGCATGAACACCAAAGGGCATTACGCCTTGCAGATGGGTTTGATTTTGTCGAAGTTTTGCCTAAATTAACCTTAGCCGAAGTTGCTCTACAAATTGCTAATGCTAAGGCGGTGGTTTCTGTTGATACAGGCCTTAGCCATTTAACCGCCGCATTAGATAAACCGAATTTCACCCTGTTTGGCCCAACAGATCCCGGGCTGATTGGCGGCTATGGTTTAGAGCAACATGAAATTAAATCTGTGGATGGTACTATGAGTTCAATAAAACCTAATGAAGTATTTGAAAAATTGAAATCTAGAGTCTCATGATTTATATATCACTGATTGATTATAACTAAATTTTATACTACGACGGGCTAGCCACATTTTATGAAAGAATCAATAACAATAGTAACTGCTTTTTTTGATATTGGTAGAGGAAACTGGAATAGCCAAAATGGCCATTCAAAATCTTTTGAATGCACCAACGATACTTATTTCGAGTATTTTAGCAGGCTGGCAAAACTTGAAAATAATATGGTTGTTTTTACATCAGCAGATTTCAAAGAAAAAATCCTTTCTATTAGAAAAGGCAAGCCAACCCATATAATTACAATCAACCTCCACAAGAAATTTAACTTTATTCTCAAAAAAATAGCGTATATTCAAAATAGCGATGATTTCAAAAAGCTGATTGATCCCAGCCTATTACATTGCCCTGAATACTGGTCACCTGAATATGTTTTGATCAATAACTTAAAACCTTTTTTTGTTAAAAAAGCCATTGACCTAAAACTTGTTAATAGTGAGACTGCCGCTTGGGTTGATTTTGGTTATATTCGAAATAATAAAGCCCGTTATGGAATAACAGAATGGTATCACCCTTTCGACAAAAATAAGATCCACCTCTTTTCTATTAAAGATAATTTAGACCTCACTGATGAAAAAGCAGTATTAGAAAAAGTTTTAAGTAATGATCCTCATATTATTGGTGGAGTATTGGTTGCTAGTAAAGAAAAGTGGTCTGAATTCTATCAAATGGTATTTGAAACCCAAAAAAAATTTTTATCTTCAGGAATAATTGATGATGACCAAGGTATTTTTTTGACCTGTGCAAGCCAACATCCTGATATTTTTAAATTAAATTATTTGGGACATATGCAGTGGCGTAGTGCTTTAAAGTTATTTAATAAAAATTCAAAATATAACAAGCTACTCCGTTTAGGTATTTACCTAAAACTAATTAAATAAACAAGTTATTACGCAAGGATAATGCCTTATTTAAGGCATTATCCTTATCATTATTTCTCTGGCGCAATAAACCCAAAACACATAGTTTCTGGCTCAGCATCCGGCTCTGAACGATAGATAACATCTTCTTTCTCAATCGTAAATTGTGGCCAGTACTGACGAACCTTATCAAAGTTCTCATGAGTGCAATCATCATACTTACGACCTAACAGCAATGCACCATGCTGACGGATCTCCGCTTCTGTAATCTTGCGATTATACACATTCGGCGGCATATGATGTTCAAGGGTCCAAGGCTGGATCACATGTGGCCTATCTTTTGCGTAGATAATAAACCATTGATGTAAATTATCTTCACCACCAACATATTTTAGTGGAACGCCATAACGTTCATCGTTCATGCCAGCGATCTTCACCCTCCGCGATCAACGTTTTCACGCCAATAAATTTTTGCCCTGCGCCCTTAATATTAGCCGCTTGCACAACACAATAACCTAACAGAACCACGACACCGAAAAGGGCTAAACCAATCAGTGGTTTTCTGAGTGATTTAGTCGGCATGACTGTTATAGAGCCAATAAATAGCGGGGCACAAGCTGCCATAAAGGGTTGCAACCATTCGGTAATACGCCCACCGTCATGGAAAGAGAACCAACCATAGATCACCGCTAATGGGAAAAGAACCAAGAAATTCGCCATACGATTTGCTAGCGATTTCGGCCAACCTAATTTCCCACCACAGCTATATAAAATAATGGCGGCAATAATTAAAGGATAAAATACGCTGAGCGCCGCCTTAGTCGTATGCAAATTAAAGCCTGGGTCAATCTGTGAATCCACCCATTTAAAGGCAGAAAAATCACTCGCCATTAACCAAAAGAAATTAGGTAATACAATCGCAAACCAAAGTGCAATCGCTAAATAAAAAACAGGATAACGATAACTTTGGCGAACTTGTTTAACAAATAACGTTAATAAAAATACCGATCCTACCAGCGATAATGTTGAATATTTCCCCATTGTCGCCAAACCTGCAAATAAAGCAAAAAGCAGCCACCAAGCCGGATTTTCATAAACGGCTCGTAAGAAAAAGTAGATTATCCAAGCCCAAAAGGTCACTAAAATATAGTTATCATTGTAAGGAATGATATCAAAATTAATCACACCCGATAAATTCAACATCAACATCGCAAACCAAGCTAGGTCACGACGTGCTGTTAAACGGTATGCTAATTTCCAGACCCCCAATAAACCAAAGGCAACCCCGACAAAATGAATAAAGTACCAGTAAAAACTGTAGGAAATACCCAAATAAATAGCAGGCCACATAAGAACACCAACAAACCAAGGGTTTTTTGGTGAACCCCACTCCCCATTCATCCCCCAGTTAACGGCTTCCACCGTATCATAAGGCACTGTAGGATCTAAGTGAAAGCTGGCTAGAATCCATGCAACCGCATAGCCAATGACCCATAAATAAACATATTTGTTTGATGTTGATTGATTGATTGCTGGCATACTGTCTTAAATAATTGAGTAAAAGTACCCACTATCTATTAGGCAGACTCATCATGCATAAAAATACAAACCTAATAGCACCAATGGAAATTAAACGGCAGATTCTACTATAGTTTATAGCGAATAATAAGAAAGGAAGACAAATAGTCATCATCTATTGTCGTTTTATTCAAGTTCAATATTCTGAATTAGAAATAATCGTTAAAATTATTGCTCTCTCGGAGGCAAGTAAGGTTGTAAAAGCTTTAATAAACGTTGTAGCGCCCCCTGATTTTCATGCAAAACTTCCGCAGCATGACGACCATAATATAAACGGTAATCTTCGTCCGACAGGAGGCTAGTGACTGCTTGAACCATTGAATCGCTATCAGTCACCGTAATTAAGCCATCCGCCTGCTTCAGCTTCCCACAAATATCCTTAAAATTAAACGTATGTGGTCCCATTAAAACAGGTAACGCATGTGCTGCCGCTTCCAACGGGTTATGTCCCCCTGTTTCCACAAGGCTGCCACCAACAAATGCTAAATCCGCAATTCCATATAATAACATCAGCTCCCCCATCGTATCCCCGACAACCACTTGTATATCAGGAGTAGGCACAATACCTTCACTACGACGAATAAACTTAAGACCTGCTTTTTGGGTGAGTTCTTCTGCTTTGGCAAAACGTTCAGGATGACGAGGAACTAAAATCAGTAATAAATCAGGAAATTGTTTTAATAATTGCTGGTGTGCCGCTAACACAATAGCCTCTTCACCTTCATGGGTGCTAGTGGCAATCCAAACGGGTCGATGTGCCGCCCACTGCCGGCGTAATGTGACGGCTCTAACCGCAAGCTCTGGGGTAACGGAAATATCAAACTTAAGGCTCCCCGTGACATTTAATTGCACACGTCTTAGCCCTAGCTTGATGAAACGCTCACCATCTTCTTGGTGCTGTGCAGCAACCATCGTGACATTACGCAACATACGTTTCACAAAACTACCTAATTTTTGGTAGCCTGCCGCAGAGCGCTCAGACAAACGCGCATTCGCAATCACTAAGGGTATTTGGCGACGATTAAGTTGATTAATCATATTCGGCCATAATTCCGTTTCCATAATAATTACTAATTTAGGATCAACTTGATTAAGAAAACGGCGCATAGAGCACGGAAGATCATAAGGAAGGTAGACATGGTAGACATCATCACCGAATGCCGAAACGACTCGTTCGGAGCCTGTTGGTGTCATCGTGGTTACCGTAATCGGCAATGACGGATAATGATGCCGTAATGCCCGTACCAAAGGCACAGCGGCAAGGGTTTCACCAACAGATACTGAATGCAGCAGAATACCGCCCGGCGCAACTTTACCAGCACAAAAACCATAACGTTCACCCCAACGCTTACGATACGCGGGAGCTTTGCGACCCCGCACTAATAGGCGTACCCAAATGAGTGGCTGGATAAGATAAAGAAGTACCTGATATAAACGCAATAACATTCGATCTGATTCACTTACCAAAATTGGCGCTATCTTAACATAAACCTTTTATTAAAGTGTGCAGAATATGCACCTAAAAATAGCTTTAAAATTCGCTTAGGGCATCATTAGTCGGTTGCAACAGCACTTAATAGTCGATAATGTTGATAATATGCACATATTACTTAATTTAAATTTTTTAAATTAGCGTTAACAAACAACGAGATATCAATATTATGAAACATAAAGCGATTTACCCTGGTACATTTGACCCTATTACTTCAGGCCATATTGATATTGTTTCTCGTGCGGCGGCAATGTTTGACCACGTATTACTCGCTATCGCTAATAGCCAACGCAAAAGTCCCATGTTTACCCTTGAAGAGCGTGTTGAACTTGCCCAAAAAGTCACCTCGCACTTAAACAATGTTGAGGTGGTTGGCTTTTCTGAGCTAATGGCTAATTTCGCACAAAAACATGGCGCAAATATACTTATCCGTGGCGTTCGTTCTGTTGCAGATTTTGAATATGAATGGCAGCTCGCAAACATGAACCGCCATTTTGTTCCTGAATTGGAAACGGTATTCTTACTCCCTTCACAAAGCTTATCTTTTGTTTCATCGTCACTGATAAAAGATGTGGCACTCCATGATGGCGATATTTCTTCTTTCCTTCCGCCCGTTGTCGCTGAAGCGATGCTAAAAAAGCTGAATAAAATTTAAGCTTATTTTTGACATTGAGGACAATAAAAGGTACTACGTTGGCCTTGTTTGATACTAAGAATTGGCGTGCCACATATCAAACAAGGCTCACCTTTTTTACCATATACAAACAATTCTTGGGCGAAGTACCCTGGTTTCCCATCGGATTGTAGAAAATCTTTCAGCGTGGTTCCACCCTGCTCAATAGAGCGCTGCAGTACCTTTTTGATCTGCTGGACCAAATCAATCGATTGTTCAAGAGTCAATGTGTGCGTGATTTTTTCTGGTGAAATGCCCGCCGCAAATAGTGCTTCATTAGCATAAATATTACCAACACCCACTACAACCTTGTTATCCATCAGCCAAGGTTTAATGGCTATTTTTCGCTTTCCTGCCTGCTCAAATAAATATTGAGCATTAAATTCATCAGAAAGAGGTTCTGGGCCTAGATGGGATAAAACACGACTCGTTTCAAGATCATCACACCATAACCACGCACCAAAGCGCCGAGGATCCGTGTACCGTAGTACTTTGCCATCTTTTAATACCAAATCAACATGGTCATGTTTTTCTTCAGGCAATTCTTCCAACAATATACGCAGACTACCCGACATACCTAAGTGGATAATAATCCAACCATTTTTTAGTTCGATTAACAGATACTTAGCGCGCCTTTGTACACTTAAAATCATTTCATCAGATAAACTTTTAATTTGCTCTGATACAGGCCAACGTAAGCGGCTGTTACGAACAATTGCATAACAAATTGTATTACCGACTAAATGCGGCTCGATTCCACGGCGGCTTGTTTCAACTTCTGGTAATTCAGGCATATGCAAACTCTTTTTAACTTATGGATACCATTTTTTGATCACACTAAGAAGCTCATCTTTAACAATTTCCCAAGTAAAATTATCATAAGCATATTTTTTCGCATGGCATGCTATTTCTTGACTTTTTGGGTTATTTAATGCATCAGTAATATCTTCAGCCATACTCAAAGGAGAAAGTGGTTCTCTGAAAATAAACCCTGTCTCGTTATGTGCAATAAATTCAACCATTGCACCACGTTGAGATGCAATAACTGGTCGACCCGAAGCCATAGCCTCAAGTGCTACCATACAAAATGGTTCTGGTGCTATAGAAGGTACTGCAATTACATCTGCAAATGAATAATAGTGTCTAATTTTATCAGGGTGCACTCCACCTAAGAAAATACACTGCTCACCCAAGTTTTTTGCGTAGTTTTTGACCTCATCCTGATATTGTGCTAATTCACCTTTCAATGCCGCGTTTGGGTCACCGACAATCACTAGCTTATAGCGTTTATCTTCTTTGAAGAAAACCTGACAAGCCTGCATTAACTCAAGCACTCCCTTGTCTCTAGCTATTCTACCTGCAAATAAAATAACTTTATCTTCTTGTGTCAGTCCAAAATCTTCGCGATTGATTTCCGGTGGTTGAGCATAAATTTCACCATCAAATCCATTACGAACCACTTCAATATATGCTTTTGGCAATCGCTCACGGAACCAATCCTTCATAAAACGGCTTGGTACAATAATTTTGATGTCTTCTGGTATGTCTTTAGGTTCAAAAAAGTTATGCATATGCAATACAACATTGCTATGCCCTTCTTTTTTTATTATTTTCTTGAAAGACTTAATATGATTATGCACAAAAATAACGCTTTCATTAGGAATTGGAGCGAATTTATGTTTAATTTTAACAATCCTATCAGCGTAAGAATAAGGATCCAGCCTTGTCCATTTTTTAAATAACCTTGTGTACACCTTTCCAAATTTGATGCGTTCAATTTCACAATTTTTATTCACAATAGAATGGCTCGAATACCCTTCATTTTGTATACAAACAATACGGTTTTCGATATCTAATCTCTTCGCAACATTATACATCCACGACTCAATAGCAGCCGCGCTTTTCGGTGGTATAGAAAATATTGGAGAAACTGTTAAGACAATTTTATTAATCATAGTATGATTTTCTTTTACCCATGAGTTTTTCAAACGAATACCGAATACCAGACAAGATACCTGCTAAATAGTTACCTTGTTTTAATAAGTGTTTATACTCTTTTTTTCTTTCAACAAATTTAGTTGCAGGTTTTAAGTCATTCGTTGTCCAAGGCGATTGCATCAAAGCCTTATAAAAAGGTTGGGAAGCGGGATAATTTGCCCATGTGTGCCAAGGTTTACTCACACCTGTGTAATGAATTAGGACTGTTTCAGGTGTAATAACCTGTTGATATTTTTGGTGAGTTGAGTCATATAATTCATTTTTTAGTGTATAAACAGTATTAAATCTTTGACTAAGTAGTTCTAAGTCTTCTCTTAAAATAAGGTTTAACACATCTTGATCAGGATATTTATATCGTTGCTTAGCATTTTCTGCTGATAACAACTCAAAACATTGTTGGGTAATCTGCTTTTCATGCCATTTTTTTAAGTTGACAAACATGACACCAGAATTGAAGTAAGTCTTTGCTAGTGAAGGCGCATGAAGCCTTGTTTCACTTTTTGTTCTTACACCGATATCATCAGCAACGACACCACAGACTTTGTCTTTGATTAAATTAGTCGTTAAATCTAAGATACCATTACACATAACATCCGCGTCTAAATAGAGAGCAAAATCATAATCACTCGACAGATAATTCAAGGCAACTAACCGAAAGTACATCGCTGATGACCAAACATCAGAAGCGGGAAGTGTTTTCAGTAATTTGTTATCTAATTCATAAACATGAAATTCCACTTGAAACTGACTTGCAATAACTTTAAGTTTCTCTAGAAAATCTGGGCTAACTTTATCTAGAAAATAATGGAATCTAAAAAATGTGGTTGGATTATTTATGAGTAAAGACACCGCTGAAACCCCAGCCCCAAACTGATAGTTTTCATCAGAACCATAAATAACATCTAAGCATGATAACAAGGTATTATCAGCTTTACACACTTCGCCGAGCACATATTTATTTGTTATGAGGTTATTCATAGTGCTTTCTCTTATTCTTTGTTGAACTGTGCCCCATCATAGCAATTAAAAAACCTAAAAGAACACCTAATGGTTTTAGGTCCACTTGCTCAAACATCCCTCGAACCAGATAAAAGCTAATGAGGCTCATTAATAACGCTATAAATGCAAAATAGCTTTTTGATTCATTGACTGTACTTTTGATTTCCTTGAATAAGGAAAAACACATCGACAAAAAAACCGCACTAAAAGCAATCAACCCTGAGATACCTACACCAAACCAGACATATAGCCAGATATTATGAGGCCCCAATGACTTCTTAAATACCCAATCAGGCTTTTCTGGTACAACACTATTATATTTATCAATGTATATTTTATCACCAAATCCATATCCAATAATTGGATTCTCTAAAATTAACTCAAGTGCTGTTCCCTGTGTACCATTTTTATATCGATGAGTACTATCAGTTTGTTCAAGCTTATAAAATAGAGTTTTAGTCATATCTGGGTAGATTGATTTTAATGAGAACAATGAAATTAACAAGATACATAGTATCGAGCCAATCAATTTCCATGGACGTTTAAAACATAAAAATAATAAACCTGCCATAGCCACAGCAACCCACCCACCTCGGGAAAGAGTCCCTAACAAAACAAATAAAAATACAACACTTAGTATATAAAAATAAATCAGCTTAGATTTAGGCAATAGATACCAAAGGATCGGAATTATAGGAAAGTAAAAAACCAAGGCATCTGAAACACTCCTAAAGTTATAGGTTGTAAATGGTAAAATACCATTCTGATAAGCCTCATAGTACCGATATAGTTCAATAAGTAAAACAACCACTAATGATGTAAAAAAACTAGTCAATAGTAAATTTGAAATCGTTTTTATATTTTCTTTGTAGAGAAGAATCGGTAATAAAAGAGATAGGCTAAGTATCCCATAATTCAAGAACTTATTATTAATCGCTCTCATTGATGCATCAGGCATGCTTGAGTAACTTATTGAAATATAAAAAACCAATGAAAACAACACGACTAAGTATAAAAGTTTATTATTTAATCTTTTTAGCACCTTTCTTGTGTCTAATGATAAATATACCAAACATGTAGCTATCATTAGGTAGAATAGTATGTGTTTATACCTAGTAACATTATCCACAAAAAAAAGCACAACAAATATAAAGATTAAAGCTTTATTATACTTCGAAAGAGTATTTTGATTTCTTTCTAAAAAAGACATAATTTATCCAATGATTAATTACTTAATTTAGCCCAAAAGTATTGAATGCTATTTTTGATTCCAGAAAATGATTTACCTTGGTTAAACATATGCTTAGCACTATAACG
Organism: Providencia sp. PROV122; assembly: GCF_028482365.1. Lineage (NCBI taxonomy): Bacteria > Pseudomonadati > Pseudomonadota > Gammaproteobacteria > Enterobacterales > Morganellaceae > Providencia > Providencia sp. PROV122. The sequence goes on from NZ_JAMPQI010000012.1 coordinate 37,289, forward strand.
CAAATGGTTGCTACTTTTTGCTTTTAGCAATGGAATATCCTTCCATGGTGAAGATTTTTTGGCCTCAATAAATGGCTGTGCAGTCGCATAGTTCGCCCACTCATGCCATGGTTTAGTCGGACCAATATAATGAATTAATATCGTATTATCTGTTATTGGGTTCTCTTTTTTATCTTTTTGCAGCTCATAGTTTAAGCTATATTGTGTATTATACTTTCCATCAAGATAAATAACTTTGCCTGTTAGTAATATATTAAGAATATCCTGATCTAAATAGGATATTTTTGCTTTTATCTCTTCTTGAGATAATAATTCCATCGCTTTAGCCGAAATATCTAGTCGAGACCAGTTTATCAGATTGATTAGTAAAAACCCTGCGTTAAAATACCCAGAGGAAATATTAGGAACCCCTAAAGCATCAGCTCTTTTCTGCCACCAAACAGCATCTCTTTCAGGTACAACAGCAGCAACTTGATCATCGCTAAACTTAATATCTAACAATTCATTTAATGAACCCTGACATATAATATCTGCATCCATGTAAATCATACGTTCTAATTGATTTGAAAAATAATCTGCGATAATAAATCGAAAATAGGTTGCGTATGACCAATTTTTAGTACTTGGTAATGACTTTAGTTGCTCACAGTCAACTAGGTAAATGATAATACTAGTATTATACTGGCTTGCGAGTTGTTTAAATAAACCTTTCCATTCATCGTCAAAATAATCAGTAAAAATATGGAAGACAAAATGCATATCCGAATTATTTTTTAATATCGATGCAATAGAGATCCCACATCCATACAAGAAGTTACGGTCTATACCATAAGAGATATGTAAGCTAGTACTAGGGTGTTCCTCACCAGAAGAAGATAGATTTATCTGTTTAGTTACTGCATTTTGTTTATCAAAAAACATATTCTTTTTACTCTCTTTTTCGGAGAATGTTACAATGACTTTCTAATTGTACGCTCTTGGATTTTTTTTGCCTTGCTTCCTGCCTTGAGTACCAAAGCTTGTTCTTCTTTTAAAATTTCTCGTAAAGGCAAATCAAAGTAAACCTTCATAAAACGGAAAATATCTCTGCTTGTTAGGCCGATATTTAATGAAGAAAAGTATAACCCAATAAGATCTTTATCACGCCAACGAGTTGGAACCTTCTTTCTAAGTTGCGCTCGATGTAAATCTATCACCGAGATTTTCAAATCCTGCTCTTCACCTGAGAAAGGCAAGTGTAGTAAAAAATGGCAAATATAACAGTCGCGGTGATTAATACCAACGGCGTGCATTTTACGTACCATTTGAGCAACACGGCGAATAATCAATTGTTTAACTCTAAAATCAGGCGCTAGGCTTGGCCAATTTGCACAGTAATCTTCCAAACTCACCGTTGGCGTTAAATCTTTCGTAATAATAAAGGAATGGCGGCGTAGCGGATTCACACCCTTTTGCCCAAATGCACGGCCATCCATCGTATCCACACCCGCTTTTGTTAGCCGATGAATTGCGTTCCACTCCCTATCAGCCCCCAATACTGGTAGCCTTAATGAAAACAGGTTTTTTAACACCTCTTTTAAGCTTGTACCATAATGGATTTTGATAAAATAGCTCTCACCACCAAGCTCAAAGCGCAATGTTTTGCGACTTTCTAGCTGACGAAAAACCTCACCTTCTAACTGCTCAGTTTCAACAAAAGGATCTTTATTTTTCCATAGCTCACTAAAAGGTGTTTTAAGTTCAATCATCTAGATGTCCTAAAATAATATCAGCCGCTTTTTCAGGTAAACTATATAAGTCCTCTGTATCCGCAAAATGCCGCGCCTTTTCTGCCCAATTTTTTAATTGTTGTTTATTTTGCAGGCTTTCTGAAAGCGCAGAATCTAACGTTTTTTGCTCAAATGGTTCACGGATCACAATACCGCATTGAGCATCAGCAATAAATGAAGCATAACCACAAACTTCCGTAACAATAATGGGTAAACCTGCTGTTATAGCTTCCAGCAACACAATACCCGCCGCTTCTTGGTATGCTGGATGCATTAAGATATCAGCCGCTGCCATTAGCTCAGCAACATCATTACGCCCACTAAAAAAGGAGACTTGTTTACCTATACCCAGTGTATTTGCTAGACGCTGATATTTTTCAGGCTTATCCTGCCCAACTACCATTAATAACGTATTTTTCTTAATCTCCTCAGGCAATGCAGCCATCGCTCTTAAGGTTCTATCGACCCCTTTACGCTTAAAGTCGGAACCAACCTGCAACAACAAATACGCTGACTGAGGTATCTGATTTTTCTCTCGATAAATTTGCCGCGCATTGGGGATTTGTTTATCGTATTTTCTATCTTGCGCAATCCCCGGCGGCAGCATATAAAAACGCGACGCTTCTGTAGCATAGTGTTTTTTAAAATGTGCAATTTGATGAGGTGTTAACATTAATAGCTTAGTCGGCTTCCCTGTCTGAAACACCGCTTTTTCAAACCGGGCATAATGTTTATAGCGAGGCGTCAATTTGTAGAAAAAACCTTTTTCATTGGCGACTTTTTCTGCGTAACAAACATCCGCTGCATAGTAAACATCTAAGCCCGGCATCTTATTAAAGCCAACCACACGAGCTACAGGATGTTGTTTAATATGTGCCTGAACCCACTCACAATACTGCGCATTACGTCCATGATTGGTTTTAGAAGTCACAGGCACAATGATAATTTCAAACCCTGCAGGTTTATCGCCATCCCATGATTGAGTATAGACGCGGATCTGCTGTCCTCTTGCCTGACATGCTAATGCAATACGCAAAAAATCACGCTGCAAACCACCGAATGGAAAATACTTGTACAGACAAAATGCCAAAATCATCTCAGAGCCTTGTCATTATTGAACGAATATTCATAGGCAGCATTTTTTCTGTTGCCTCGATAACATCAGATGCAGGAATGATAGAAAGATATTTTTTAGTTCTATCGAGCTTTTCTCTTGGTGGCATCGCCTCATAATCACCCGCCCAAAACTGCACAACATTATCACTCCACGGACGCCAAAATACATTATTCGTTGCGCCAAACAAACACACTATTGGTGTATTTACAGCCGCTGCAATATGCATCGGTGCTGAATCAACCCCGATAAATAACGCGGCATGCGCAATTAAGGCACCAAGCTCAGGAAACGTCGTTTTACCTGCCAATTCAGTAATAGGCTTAGTTTGGCAATGAGAAGCAATCGTCTCAATACAGTTTAGGTCTTCTTTACTTGGCCCTGAAGTCAAAACAACCTGATACCCACGAGATTGTAATGCATCAATGACTTGTGCAAATTTTTCATCATCCCAACATTTAAATATCTGCCGTGCGGTTGGCTGGATCACCACATAACTGCTGTGTACACCTAGCTCTAATAACTTTTGATCGATATTTTTCCAATCTTCTTCTGTGTATGACATCGTTAAATTGGTTTTTAGATTCGTTATTTTTAACGGTTCAAGCACAGAAAGATTATTCATAACAACGTGTTCACCATGAGGCTCGGTCAAGTGTGTAAAGCTATTTAGCCAATATTTGGAATCTCGATGACCAAATTTATGGGAGATTTTCATTTGGGCAGGGATAGAACGCACCAGAAGAGACACCATCCATTGGTCAGCTAGATTCACAACTAAATCATACTTATTACGGCGTAGTTTGAATAATAAACGAATAAAATTACATGCTTTACTTAGACCATTCGCCTTTTTACCTTTCATACCATATAAGGCATGAATTTCCCTATTTTCAGACAAAATAGGGATCGTATCTTGATAAAGTAACACGTCAATCTCGGCATCAGGATAGTTTTGTTTTAATGTACTGATGACGGGCGTCGTCAGTAACATATCCCCATGAAACCGCATCTTGATAACAAGAATTTTTTTAAACTGTTTTTTCACCAGACACTCTTAATTATATCTATACGTAAAATGACATAGTTCTTTGACAAAAACTAACACTATTAATTCAATCAATAATAAACATGTTACTACTTTAGTAATAATCGATATAGCTTTGAATGCCTATCGTCATAGCTTTTTGATTTTTAAAATAAAAAAACCCAGCCAAAGCTGGGTTTTTTATAAGAAAACAAAAATTATTTAATTTTTGCTTCTTTGTAGATTACATGCTTACGAACAACTGGATCGAATTTTTTCATTTCCAGTTTTTCTGGCATAGTACGCTTGTTCTTCGTAGTGGTATAGAAGTGACCAGTACCTTCAGAAGAAACCAGCTTGATTTTCTCGCGAATACCTTTAGCCATTTTTTAGCTCCTTAGTACTTCTCACCGCGGGCACGCAGTTCAGCAAGAACAGCATCAATACCCTTTTTATCGATAATACGCATGCCTTTAGCAGATACACGCAGTGTTACGAAACGTTTCTCAGACTCAACCCAGAAACGGTGAGAGTGCAGGTTTGGCAAAAAACGACGCTTGGTCGCGTTTAATGCGTGTGAACGGTTGTTACCGCTCATTGGACGCTTGCCAGTAACTTGGCAGACTCGTGACATGTCTATTCTCCAAAAATCTAATCAGCTCGAGCTTTTTTGTTCTGGGTATGGCCGCCTCGTCAGGCTTAGGAGCCCATCTCAGCAAACTTTATTGACTGAAAAGAATGTTATCATCTTAGTAAAAAAATTTACTGAGATAGGCTCTTCTCGCCAAACCCAAGATCCTCAAAGGTGGCGTAGTATACGCTTTCAATCGTTCTCACTCAAGCCCAATGCGGCAAAAGTTGTCATTTTTTAGTCAAAAAAATGCTTTTACAACCACCCTCGTTCAAGAAACGAAACACAATTTTTATGCCCAACAACAAAATGGTCAAGTAATTTAATCCCCATTAAAGTACAAGCCTCCTTAATACGAAACGTCACTTGCCTATCAGCGTCACTCGGCTCTGGGTTATCTGAAGGATGGTTATGTGCCAATATAATCGCACTGGCATTCATTTTCATTGCAAAACGAATGATTTCTCGAGGATGCACCTCTACCCGATTGATCGTTCCCCTAAATAACTCTTCGTAGCTAATAATTTGATGTTGATTGTTCAAAAATAAGACGGTGAAAACCTCTCTTTCTTGACCAGAAAATAGCTCGACTAGCCTCATTTTTAATAGGTTTGGGTCTGATATCACATCTTCATATAAAAATTGTTCAGCAAAAAACCGGCGTGCCAGCTCACTAATTGCCTGAAGTTGGGAGAACTTACACACACCAATTCCCTTGCATTTCGACAGCTTTGAGTAATCCGCTTGTAAAAGAAGGTATAAAGAACCGAACTCTTTGAGCAAACGTTCCGCAAGTTCAATTACTGATTCCCCTTGCCTACCTGTTCGTAAAAAAATCGCTAATAGCTCTACGTCAGTCAGTGCTACCGCACCATAAGCTAACAGTTTTTCCCTTGGCTGTAAGTTCTCTTCATATTCCATCATCACCCCCCTATTTCTCCTTTTGCGCTCCCACTTTTATATGCAGACGATAGGCACAACAACGCATAACTGGTGAATTTGCGTAGCGCTTCGCAAAAATAAAAGGGTGATGATATATACAGTGCTCTCAACGATATTTCTGATATGATAAGATGCTCTTCACGATAATTAGATGGATAGAACCATGACACAGCTATTAGGTAAAAAAATAGTTCTCGGCATTAGTGGTGGTATTGCCGCGTATAAAATTCCTGAACTAACCCGTCGGTTACGTGATGAAGGCGCAATAGTTCGTGTTGTTATGACCCATGGTGCAAAAGCCTTTATAACCCCTTTGACGCTACAAGCGGTTTCCGGTCATCCTGTCTCTGATGATTTACTTGATCCCGCTGCTGAGGCCGCAATGGGCCATATTGAATTGGCCAAATGGGCAGATATCATCATATTAGCGCCGGCTACCGCAGATTTAATTGCTCGGGTCACTTCAGGTATGGCTAATGACCTACTCACGACAATTTGTTTAGCTTCGGCAGCCCCCATTGCTGTTGTACCTGCCATGAACCAACAAATGTATCGGGCAACCGCAACACAAGAAAATTTAATTAAACTGAAACAACGTCAATATATTATCTGGGGTCCAGATAATGGTAGCCAAGCCTGTGGCGACGTTGGGCCGGGTCGAATGATAGACCCACTCGAGATAGTACGCCTAACTTGCGAGCATTTCCGCTCTCGAACAGACTTACAAGGTGTAAAAATCATGATTACTGCTGGGCCTACTCGTGAAGACTTAGATCCCGTCCGTTTTATCAGTAATCACAGTTCTGGGAAAATGGGTTTTGCAATCGCCGAAGCGGCAAGCCAACGAGGGGCACAAGTCACTTTAATCGCTGGTCCAGTGAATTTAGCAACGCCCTCCGGAGTCACACGGGTTGATGTTATCAGCGCTCTCGATATGTATGAGCAAGTCCACCACACTATTGCACAACAGGATATCTTTATTGGTTGTGCTGCCGTTGCTGATTATCGTGCAAAAACCATCGCAGAAAATAAAATCAAAAAGCAAGGTGATGAAGTTGCCATTACATTAGTTAAAAACCCAGATATTGTTGCGAGTGTTGGTCAGTTAACGCAAAATCGCCCTTATGTGGTTGGGTTTGCAGCCGAAACCCAAAATGTGGAAGAATACGCACGCCAAAAGCGCCAACAAAAACAGTTGGATCTAATTTGCGCGAATGATGTTTCTCTCGCTGATAATGGTTTTAACAGTGATAATAATGCGTTACATCTTTTCGATGCCTTTGGTGATGTCCGTTTACCACACAGTAGTAAACTTGAATTAAGCCACCGTTTATTAGACGAGATATTTCAACGTTATGAAAAAAATTGATCTAAAAATTCTTGATCCCCGTATTGGTAATGAATTTCCGTTACCAACTTATGCGACATCTGGCTCCGCAGGGTTAGATCTACGTGCCTGCCTTGACGCGCCAATTGATTTGGCACCCGGTCAGACTGAACTAATTCCTACTGGTCTCGCTATCCATATTGCTGATGAGCAACTTGCAGCGGTGATCCTTCCTCGTTCAGGCCTCGGTCATAAGCACGGCGTGGTACTCGGTAATTTAGTAGGCTTAATTGACTCTGATTATCAAGGCCAACTGATGGTGTCTGTTTGGAATAGAGGCAACCAGACCTTTACAATAGAACCAGGTGAGCGCATGGCTCAAATGGTCTTTGTACCCGTTGTTCAAGCAGAATTTAATATCGTCGATGACTTTGATGCTACAGAGCGTGGAGCCGGTGGTTTCGGTCATTCAGGTCGTCAATAAATCTGCATAATCCTAATTCAAAGCTTTACTGGTAATATCAACGCTATGTTAAGTGGCGGAATAAAAATAAAATTATCAGTAAATTAACCGGAAAATAGGCGGTGTCGTTATAGTAAAAGGGCTCTGTTACCAGGGGTATTGTTATTCAACCCTCACTTGTTTATCACGACAAAAGATCCGTTGATGCAACGGGTCTTAATAATGCTAACAATAATGATGAGTTGAATGTGTTATGCTACGTTTGTTTGATATCTCTAACAAAAAACCTCAAGTCTTACCGTATTGAGGGCTGATACGCTAACGTGTTCAGAGGATTTAAAGCGTTCCAACAACAAGGAATAGTTATATCTTCATTTAACACGAAGTGTTACGAGCGTGCATCTAACCATAGATAACAAGAATAGACCTTTGGAATTAATAAGCTCTCATACAAACCGTCCTATTTTATCTTCTTTTTGCCCTTTGATGGCTATTTACTCAGGGCAAAATTTTAGATAGTTTGTTTTGCTGTTTTAGCAGGGGTCTTATCAGACATGGCAGAAAAAGCGATAACAAAAAAACGCAACAGGCGCGAAGAGATTTTACAATCACTTGCGCTGATGTTAGAAAGTAGTGATGGTAGTCAACGAATTACAACCGCAAAACTAGCGGCAAATGTTGGTGTATCAGAAGCCGCACTCTATCGACATTTTCCAAGTAAAACCAAAATGTTCGATAGTTTAATTGAGTTTATTGAGGACTCTTTAGTATCGCGTATTAATCTTATCCTGAATGATGAAAAAGATACGCTAACTCGTATTAAATTGATTTTAGCGCTTATTTTAGGTTTTTCAGAAAAAAATCCTGGCCTAACCCGTATTATGACAGGCCATGCGCTCATGTTTGAGCAAGATAGGCTACAAGGGCGTATCAATCAGCTCTTTGAACGGATTGAGTCACAGCTACGGCAGGTATTAAAAGAGAAAAAAATACGTGACGGTCAAGGCTTTATCCATGATGAATCCCTATTGGCAACGCAATTACTTGCTTTTTGTGAAGGGATGCTATCGCGTTTTGTCCGTTCAGAATTTCGCTATCGCCCAACGGTAGAATTTGAATCTCGCTGGCCTTTAATTTTAGCTCAGTTACAATAACAGATTAAACTACTACTCACCCCGCCCACCCTTTGGGCGAGGGCTTTTTTCTTTTAGTGGGTTATTTCCCTGAGTTAACACTCACTGAAAGCTAAAGTACTGCTTGTAGAGAGAGGCCTGCTACTTCGGCATCTTTTATGCAAACTGATAGGGTAACTATGGCAAGTCACCCTTAATTTCCGGCTCTATTTAAAGCCAACAACGTGTAATACATTAAATACCATATTGCTGGCGATAAGCTTTCATCGCAATAAGGTGTTGCTGCATATCCTCACGTTCAGCCAGATAAGCGATCAAGTCGCTCATGGTGATAATGGAATACACTTTACAGTGATAATCACGCTCAACTTCCTGTACAGCAGAGATCTCACCTTTCCCTTTCTCTTGGCGGTCAAGGCAGAGCAGAACACCATTTAGCGTTGCATTGTGTTGCTTAATAATTTCCATCGACTCACGGATAGCAGTACCTGCCGTAATCACATCATCGACCACAACAACACGCCCCTGTAATGGGCTCCCAACCAGAGTGCCTCCCTCACCATGATCTTTTGCTTCCTTACGATTAAAGCAATATGGCATATCCACATCATGATGCTCAGCAAGGGCGACAGCCGTGGTTGTGGCAATCGGTATGCCTTTATAAGCAGGCCCAAACAGCACATCACACTCAATCGCACTTTCCTTAAGCGCTTGGGCATAGAAACGACCAACTAATGCCAAATCACGCCCCGTATTAAATAAACCCGCATTAAAAAAATAAGGGCTTTTACGGCCTGATTTCAGCGTAAACTCACCAAATTTTAGTACCTGTTTTTTCATGGCAAGTTCTATAAATTCGCGCTGATAGGCTTTCATGGGTCAATCTCCTCAATCGTTAACATCTATATATTAGGTTGCATATCTCTGGCGATATTTACCAAATCGCCGAACATAAAAAAGGCGACTATTTCAGCCGCCTATTAAAAATAACTTTATTTCAACGCTTCTCGTTGAGCTTCAAAAATCGATCCTAGCCCCGTTTTTGCTAGCGCTAATAATGATAAAAGCTCATCATGGCTAAACGGCTCACCTTCTGCTGTTCCCTGAACTTCGATCATGCGACCATCGTCCATCATCACAACATTCATATCGGTTTCTGCTGCGGAATCTTCGACATATTCAAGATCGCACAATGCTTCACCATCAACGATTCCGACAGAAACTGCTGCAACCATAGATTTTAGTGGGCTTTGTGCAAGTTTACCCTGTTCAACCATTTTATTGAGGGCATCAACCAACGCAACGCAAGCACCTGAAATTGCAGCGGTACGTGTTCCGCCATCGGCTTGTATTACGTCGCAATCTAAGGTAATGGTGTACTCACCTAATTTTTTAAGGTCAACCGCAGCACGTAGAGAGCGTGCTATCAGGCGTTGGATTTCCATTGTACGGCCTGTTTGCTTCCCTTTGGCTGCTTCACGTTGATTTCGTGAGTTGGTTGCGCGAGGTAACATGCCATACTCAGCGGTAACCCAACCTTGACCTTGCCCTTTTAGGAAACGAGGTACTCCTTCCTCTACTGTTGCATTACATAACACCTTAGTGTCGCCGAACTCAATAAGAACAGAGCCTTCCGCATGCTTAGTATAGTTGCGTGATATTTTAATCGGACGCATTTGGTCTGCCATTCTGCCTTCTGGACGCATGGTGTTATCTCCATTTTCAACTTAATTGCCGCGCATTATACGTCCTTAAACCGATAATGCCTATCCTGACATCGCGCATAGCGCTATAATCCTTCTAGTATTCATTTTGATAGGAACGAATTATGATCCGTAGTATGACCGCTTTTGCCCGCCGTGACATCAAGGGTGAATGGGGGAGTGCGGCCTGGGAGCTGCGTTCCGTAAACCAACGTTACCTAGAAACATATATCCGCCTACCTGAACAATTTCGAAGCCTTGAACCGGTGATCCGCGAGCGGATCCGTGCACGCCTTACTCGCGGTAAAGTCGAGTGTAACTTACGTTTTGAATTAGATGGTGCAAAACGTGGAGAGCTTATCCTTAATGAGGATCTAGCTCGCCAAATTATTAGTGCGGCTAACTGGGTGAAAAACTACAGCCACGAAGGTGAAATTAACCCACTTGAAATTCTGCGCTGGCCAGGCGTTATGTCCGCTGAGGAGCAAGATTTAGATGCTATCAGTGAGCAGCTATTAGCTGGCCTTGATGAGACCTTAGATGCTTTCATTCAAAGTCGAGAAGCTGAAGGTGCTGCGTTACACGCTCTTATTGAGCAGCGCCTTGATGGTGTTTTAGTGGAAGTAGCCAAAGTTCGTCAGCATATGCCTGAAATTTTACAATGGCAACGTGACCGTTTACAGGCGAAGTTAGAAGAGGCTGATATTCAAGTCGATAGTAATCGTTTAGAGCAAGAGCTGATTTTGCTCGCCCAACGTATCGATGTCGCTGAAGAGCTTGATAGGCTTGAAGCTCATGTTAAAGAGACCCGCAATATTCTTAAAAAGAAAGATGCAAATGGCCGACGTTTAGATTTTATGATGCAAGAATTTAACCGTGAATCCAATACATTAGCGTCAAAGTCTATCAATAGTGAAGTGACTAACTCTGCAGTTGAGTTAAAGGTCTTGATAGAACAAATGAGAGAGCAAATTCAGAATATCGAATAGTATTTTAAAACATATTACCAAGCCAGCCGATACACTGTATTCGCTGGCCTTGATAGTATTAACGTAATCCATACAATTTATTGAAACTAATGCATATCAGTAAACTATACTTACTTTTACTATAAGGCTAAAAGAAGGTGCTGCACGCCGAAAAAATGCAGTGATAACTTCAACACCCACCTTATTCAACTGCAAATATCATCCTATCATCAGTCGCTTACAGCGTACTTCTCCGCTAATCAAGGTACATTTTTCTCCTCTCTTTTTTAACGCTACCCGAAAACTTATTCAAATGATTAAGATTATAACCTGATGAATTAAATCAAAAAAAACATTAACTCATCAATAAATAGAAAAAGATTATAGGTTATTGTTCCGGACATTTTACATATGATAATGATAATTGTTATTATCTAATCTTGCTCAAAAGGGGTCTAAATATGAAGATAGTTAATCACCTGCTCTCAATAACATTTATCACATCACTCTCATTTTCAGCATTAGCAACGACTTATCCAATCACAATCACCGATATGGACGGTCAAAAAATCACGTTAAAGCAAGAGCCTAAACGTGTTGTGCTACAGGATGGTCGAGATATTTTAACCCTTGCTTTGCTTGATAGGGACGATCCATTTAGTCGTGTTGTTGCATGGAACAACAACCTTAAAAAATCTGATCCACAAACAGTAACGTTACTGGAGAAAAAATGGCAAGAGGATATGCAGAAAATCCCAGACATGGGGTTTAATGATAAAGGTGAGGTCAATACAGAAGTGGTTATTGCGCAAAAACCGGATGTATTAATTGCGCAACTGCGTGCAAAGCCAGCCTTAGAAGGTTCAGGTGTTGTCAGCCGCTTAAAAGATGCCAATATTCCTGTCCTATATATTGATACTTTCTTACAGCCCGTCAAAAATACGCCAGCTAGCGTCGATATACTTGGATTAGTGCTCAATAAGGAAAAAGAGGCCAAAGCATATACTGATTTCTACAACACACGCTTGTCTGATATCCAGAAAACGACTGCAAAAATTGAAAATAAACCACGTGTTTTTATTGAAGCCAAAGCGGGCGCAAATGGTAGCGATAGCTGCTGCTTCACCCATAACAACGCAGGTTGGGGTGGGTTAGTACAGGCAATTGGTGCAGATAATATTGGTAGCCAATTCTTGCCTGGCGCTTCTGGTACTGTCTCTTTAGAACAAGTGATTGCCACTAAGCCTGATGTCTATATTGTTACAGGCTCTCGTTGGGTCAATAAAAATAATATTGCAGCACCCTTTGGTTATGGCGTAACTGAAGACGAAAATCAACGTGGTTTTGAACGGCTCAAAAAACGTGTTGGTTTTAACCAAATCAGTGCAGTAAAAAATAACCGCCTATATGGCGTTTACCATAATTTTTATAACCACCCTTACAATATTGTCGGTATGGAGTATCTAGCGAAATTCATCTATCCCGAACAATTTAAGTCACTGAAACCTGAAGAAACCTATAATCAAATCATTAAGGAATTTACGACAATCCCAGTTTCAAAAGCAATTTGGGGTTCTCAAGCTGAACATTAATGATTATGCAAACTGCCCTCCAATTGTAGGGGGCAGTTTATCTCCTATCGAATAAAATACATTACCCTTTTGCTGCTGCAAGTTCACTTTCCCTATCATGATGGTAGTGGAACGTGAAGTAGAAAATAACAGCAAGAACAACAGTATAAGAGGCAAAAACAAGCCAAATGGTATGCCAATCTTTTACGCCATCGACGCTAAAGTAGTCAACGACGAGACCACTTAATATCGCCCCAAAATAAGCGCCGACACCATTGACCATTGTCATAAATAGCCCCTGAGCGCTTGCTCTCATTCGATTATCAACTTCCTTTTCAATAAAAATAGAACCCGAAATATTGAAGAAATCAAAAGCACATCCATAAACAATCATGGATAAGATCAAGAACATTAAACCTATTGCAGAAGGGTCACCAAAAGCAAAGAAACCAAATCTTAATGTCCAAGCGAACATACTTAATAACATGACAGTTTTAATGCCATAACGCTTCAAGAAAAATGGAATGGCTAAAATAAAACCAACTTCTGCCATTTGTGAGATAGACAGTAAAATAGATGGATACTGTACGATTAAACTATCTTGAAATAGCGGGTCACGAGCAAAATCATGTAGGAATGGGCTGCCAAACGTATTGGTTATTTGTAAAACAGCGCCTAATAACATCGCAAATAAAAAGAAGAAAGCCATAATAGTTTTTTTAAATAACACCAAAGCGTCAAGGCCCAGTTTACTGACCCAACTACTTGAGATAGCTTTTTTATTCACGGCAATATGAGGTAGTGTCAAAGAATATAGTGCCAACAATAACGAACAACTTCCTGCAATATAGAGCTGCATGCTACTTAATTCAAATTTTAATAAGCTAATGCTCCACATAGCAATAATAAAACCTACCGTACCAAACACTCGGATTGATGGGAAATTAGCCACAGAGTCTAATTGGTATTGGCTTAATGAGGAGTAACTAATTGAGTTGGATAAAGCAATGGTTGGCATAAAAAGGTAGGAGGTACAATGACTGAAGTGAGTATCGCTCCCCCCGTTACCATAATTGCGGAACGCATCATAGGATCGGTTTTCACCGCGAGTGCACCACTCACATAGACACGTATCGCATTCGACAAAGCAGCACATAAACCTAATGCAACACCTAACCAATGGAATTGGATATGCATCGTATTAAGCAACCCCGTAGCGAATGTCGTACCAATTAAGATAAATAATACTGACACCAGCGTCATTGCTGTAGGAGCTCGGCGAGTTACAGCCGTATTTATCGCCACCCCCATCCAAGTAAATTGCAGAAATAGCACAACACCTAAAGCAGGAGATAAATACTGCAATGATGCGTAATACAATAGCCCAGTTAATCCTGTTGTTGTCCCTGTCAATAACATCAATATTGATTGTTTCTTCGATGGCCAACTGAGTGACTTTCGCCTAATGGCGGAGCCAATCAAAACAAATAGCCAGAGCAGAGCCGCCCCTAGCACGGTTTGGCTACCGATGACATCATTCAAAGAAAATCCGGCCTGATAAGCCAATACAACCAATGTTGACAAAATGCCATAGCTGCAAGCGCCCAGTGAAACTAAAACTAACCCTTTTAATTTCATTTCATACCTACCTACATGGTGTTCTATGGCACTCTTTATATTGTTTTGAGAATAAGTTAGAAGCGAGCGATCACGCCAGTGACTAATTTCAAGAATGTCGCCTTCACTTTCTCGGCAGTTTCAATCACTTCATCATGGCTTAATGGTTGCTCTAAAATGCCACACGCCATATTGGTTAAGCAGGAAATACCCACTGTTTTGATTTGTGAATGGTGAGCGACCAGTGCTTCCGGTACGGTTGACATACCGACGGCATCCGCCCCTAGCGTTCTAATCATGCGAATTTCGGCTGGTGTTTCATAAGTCGGGCCAGTCCACCAGGCATAGACACCTTGGCGCAGCGAAACGCCTTGTTCTTTGGCAACATCAAGGATCACTTGACGCAACTCTTTGTTATAAACTTCGCTCACATCCAAAAAGCGAACGCCTAATTCCGGGTTATTTGGCCCTATCAGCGGGTTATTAGCAGTTAGGTTGATATGGTCAGTGATAACCATCAGATCACCGGGGTTAAAGTCAGTATTGACGGCACCGCAAGCATTGGTAATGATCAATTTCTCGACACCTAATGCTTTCATCAGACGCACAGGAAAAGTGACTTGGTCGAGAGAAAAACCTTCGTAATAATGAAAACGGCCTTTCATTGCGACCACATTTTTACCTGCGATAGTACCGATCACCAATTCATTCGCATGGCCAACCGCTTCGGACTTAGCGAAATGTGGGATCTCGCTATACGGGATATGGACTGCATTTTCTAATGTATCGGCAAATGGCCCCAAACCAGACCCTAAAATGATACCAATCGTTGGTTTTGTCGCTGTACGTGATTCAATAAAACGCAAGCTTTCTAAAATATCATTGGTGTTATGCATGGAAATCTCCGGATCGTGCCCAAAAGAGTGAATGAGGTGATGATAAAGTAATTTAAAAACCAATCAGCGATCTTAATCTCATTTTAAGAAAAAGATTCTCGCTATGATCTTATTTAAACAGCAGGATTTTTTGAGCAGATCTGCTAATCTTGGACGCGGCGTGTCTTGATAAGAAAAAGGTGATGACTTGTTACTTACACTATTGAATGAATTTCGCACCTCGAAAAATTCAAAAACTCGTAAACTCAAAATGCTGTATAGGCTAATCCTGAATCATGGGCCAGTAAGAGCAGAAGAGCTATCATCATTAGCGAGTATGAAACCCGCGACTTGTGCAAGACTGCTTGATGAGTTAAGTAAAAGCCAATTAATTTCGACATCGGAATTGGGGGAATCAACGGGAGGACGCAAGCCAATATTGTATAGTATCAACTCGGATGATGGGTATGTTGTTGGGATTGAGATGAGCGATCTCTACTCAACCATTATGTTGCTTAACCTAAAATTAGATATTTTAGGCATGCTGAAAATAAAAAGTGAACAGCTAGAGACAGCAGAAAATATGCTGGATCACCTATTGATCAAAGTTGAACAGTTATTATCTGAGCACCAATTAACAATCGAAAAAATACTGGGTATTGGCATCGCCATTGATCATATTCTAGAACGAGATAAGGTCGACTTTACTAAATATGATGAGCGGATCAGTAGCCTATTCAATTATATTGATAATAAAGTGCCCTGTTTTGTGACACTGGGCAGTGGTATCACCTTTGCCGCGCTTGCCGAATACCGTTTAAGGTATCATTCAAAAAGCCAACGTTTTTTATTTACAACTTGTGATACGGACATACGTAGCTGTACCATCATCAATAATACCTTTGCCCCTGCGCCAATCAGTACCGCTCAAGCTTTTGGTCACACGACGATTGATATTCGAGGGCTAAGATGTGAATGTGGCTCTTATGGATGCTTAAAACAATACAGTTCCTTATCGGCCATAAAAGCACGCATTATTCAGCAAATTCGATTAGGAAAATCTTCAATCATTAATCAGTTAGTCAGCACTGAATCGGAGATTAATTATCATACTATTTTCCAAGCACTCGCTATGGATGATAAATTATGTTTAGAAGTGCTAGAGGAAGCTGCCTATTATTATGGCCTTGCGATTGCAAACGTTATTTTAACATTACAGCCGGATGTTGTGGTATGTGGTGGTACATTGACACCTAAAAACCATTTTTTTGCCATGACGAAAAAGTCGATAGAAGCGAAAATGGCTGCATTTCCACATATTAAAACCCGTATTTTTCCAGCAAATGACTCCTATGAAGTCGTCGCTCAAGGTGCGGGTGGAATGGTATTAGAAAATTATTTGGCGGATTAATTTTAGGTTAACAAAGACTGGCGAGATCAGGTGACATAGGAGACAGTGATGCAATTTGAAACGACTTCAGAAGAGCAAATTTCAAAAACTAAGCAGCGATTTATTGAACATTCACCCCTGATCCATTGTATGACCAATGACGTTGTACAAACCTTTACTGCTAATATTTTATTAGCCCTCGGCTGTTCCCCTGCTATGGTGATTGAACCCGAAGAAGCGGAGCAATTTGCTGCTATTGCTGATGGTTTATTAATTAATGTAGGCACATTGACCGCAAACCGCCAAAATGCCATGTCATTAGCGGTACACAGTGCTAAAAAAGCTGAAAAGCCATGGGTGTTAGATCCCGTTGCGGCTGGTGCACTGACCTTTCGCACCCGCTTTTGTCATGAACTGCTGGCTTTATCGCCAACTGCCGTTCGTGGTAATGCGTCTGAGATTATGGCGCTAGCAGGATTTAACCAAGGTGGTCGAGGTGTCGATTCATTAAACACCACGAATGATGCCCTACCTGCCGCCCAATCTCTTGCCCAAACAGCCCAAACCATTGTCGTGATAAGTGGAGAAATTGACTATATTACCGATGGTCAAAGAACGATGGCTATCTCTGGGGGCCACCCAATAATGACCCGTGTTGTCGGTACCGGTTGTGGGTTATCTGCCGTTGTTGCGGCAAGCTGTGCATTACCCGGAGATCGGTTAGCCAATATCGCGAATACATGTGCCATCATGAAACAAGCAGGCGAAATTGCAAAGCAACGCTGTCGTGGAACGGGTAGCTTTGTGCCTGAATTTTTGGACGCATTATCATCACGCTAAATCAGCGTTAATGCCGTATATCGCGACATTTATAAACGCGTTTTCTTACCACGTATTTTACGCGACCAATGACGCATGTTATTTCGCAACATGATAAATTGGTACATAAAATTCTTTTTATCAGGTTCGATACCATAAAACCGTTTTAATGCAATTAAGTCATTCGCTTTGCAAATCGCGAGATGACCAAAGTCTGATAAATCGATAATTTTAAGTCCATTATCGGTGAGCACCAGATTACCTGCATGAATATCATTCGATGCTAAATCATAAGCATGGAGTTGGTTAATAAGTGCTGCTATTTCGCGGTAATAAGGCGTGATATCGCTGACCTCCGAAAGTACTGTGCCCTCAACATATTCGGCAATAATCCATGTTTCAATGGATTCTCGGCAGCGCATCTTTTCGGCCACAAAATAGATATCATTTGTGATAGTACAACCTTGATTTTGCGCACGCACTAAACGATAAAGTAGGCGGGAAAAATAAGGGCCATGCACCATACGCATAATTCGCTTTTCTAAACGACTATCGCGCTCTTTTTCACACTTAATGATGTAGTTTTTCCCATTAATCGTAATACGAGCGACACTGCGCTCCATATTGCCACTATTGAGATTTTTACCAACAATTTTGCCTTGGATATAATCATCAATGACTTGCCAATAATCTATATCACTCTCTTTTTGATAAACCTGATACCCATTTTTTTGTGACTTTATTATATTTTTCATTGCTCGCCATTTCACCGTACCATCTGTTTCAACCAATGCTAACAATTACCTACATTCATTTCTTAGCGATTGTTGCAGATTATAGTTAAAGAATGGCAAGTATCCACTGTGAGCTAGCCAGCATAACAGCTGGCTAGTGATAGATCAGAAAAAATAAGGGAATTAATCGTTACCAAATAGGTCGCGGGTATACACTTTATCCGCCACATCTTCGATTTCAGGCACCATCCGGTTAGCCAAAATAATGTCGCTGTCCGCTTTAAAGGCCTCAAGGTCACGATAGACTTTCGAGCGGAAGAACTCATCTTCTTTCAGCACCGGCTCATACACAATCACTTCGATACCTTTGGCCTTAATACGTTTCATCACGCCCTGCACCGCAGAGGCACGGAAATTATCAGAGCCTGCCTTCATCACCAAACGGTATACCCCCACTTTACGTGGCGCTTTGGCAATAATCGCATCGGAAATAAAGTCTTTACGTGTGCGGTTAGACTCCACAATGGCGTTAATCAGGTTATTCGGCACATCATCGTAGTTTGCCAACAACTGTTTGGTGTCTTTAGGGAGACAATACCCGCCGTAACCGAAAGAGGGGTTGTTGTAGTGGCTACCGATACGCGGGTCTAATGACACCCCTTCAATGATTTGTCGTGCGTTCAAACCGCGACTTTCTGCATAGGTATCTAATTCATTGAAATAGGCGACACGCATAGCCAAGTAGGTGTTTGCAAACAGTTTAATCGCTTCGGCTTCTGTGCTGTCAGTAAACAGCACCGGAACGTCTTTCTTGATGGCCCCTTCCAGCAGCAAGTTAGCAAAAATCGCTGCCCGCTCAGAGCGCTCCCCTACCACAATACGGGAAGGGTGCAGGTTATCCCAAAGTGCACGGCCTTCGCGTAAAAACTCAGGCGAGAAAATCACATTGGTGTAGCCAAACTCTTCACGTAAGCGCTCAGTAAAGCCAACCGGAATGGTGGATTTCACAATGATAGTGGCGGCAGGATTGATTTTCTGCACGTCGTGAATGACCGATTCCACTGACTTGGTATTAAAGTAGTTGGTTTTAGGGTCATAGTCAGTGGGGGTCGCCACAATCACATATTGTGCGCCAGTATAGGCTTCGACAATATCTTGTGTCGCTCGGAAATTGAGTGTTTTTTCGCGTAGAAATTGCTCGATTTCGGTATCGATAATTGGCGACTGTTTGTTGTTAAGCATCGCCACTTTTTCGGCAATGATATCGACTGCCACCACTTCGTGGTGTTGTGACAGTAACATGGCATTGGACAGACCCACATAGCCTGTACCCGCAATTGCTATTTTCAAAACTGACCTCTCAAATCCATCTTAGTGTATGACAAGGGATCCTTCATCAGCGACAAATTACAGGTGATAGTATGACTGATACCAGTCAACAAACGCCTGCACCCCTTGCTCTATCGAAACTTGTGGGCGGTATCCCGTGACCTTAAATAAGTCTTCGGTATCGGCCCATGTGGTATACACATCCCCAGCCTGCATCGGTAAAAAGTTTTTGATTGCCTTTTTGCCCAGTGATTTTTCAAGTGCAGTAATAAAGTCAGTTAACTTCACAGGCTGACCATTACCGATATTGTATAAACGGTATGGCGCACGACTTTGTGCAGGTGAAAGAGAACCATTTTCTGGGTCTGCTTGTGGGATTATATCGGAAATACGGATAACCCCTTCCACGATATCATCAATAAAAGTGAAATCACGGCTGAGATTGCCGTTATTATAAACATCGATAGGCTCGCCCGCCAAAATTGCCTTAGTAAATTTGAATAAGGCCATATCCGGACGCCCCCACGGACCATAAACCGTAAAGAAACGCAGACCGGTGGTTGGCAACTGATAGAGATGTGAATAGGAGTGTGCCATCAATTCATTAGCTTTTTTAGTTGCCGCATACAAGGAGACTGGGTGGTCGGTCGGCATATCGGTACTAAATGGAGTTTGCTCACTCATGCCATACACAGAGCTAGAAGACGCATACACAAGGTGTTTGACGTTTGCCTGTCGGCACCCTTCCAAGATAGCCAAATGACCGGAAAGGTTACTATCTGCATAAGCAAATGGATTTTGCAATGAATAGCGAACTCCTGCTTGAGCAGCAAGATGGATCACACGGTCAAAATCTTCTTGGGTACACAACACCACGACTTTTTCACGGTCAGTAATATCAAGTGGAATAAAACGAAAATGAGGGTATTGCTCAAGAATATGTAGACGAGACTGTTTCAGACCCTGATCGTAATAAGCATTCATGTTGTCGATCCCAACAACCTCATGACCACTATCTAATAAACGCTGACATAGTCTAAAACCGATAAAACCTGCACTACCAGTAACTAAATATTTCATGTTAATTATCTTTTAGTATTAAACCATTCTCACGACTCAATATAAGCCGCATTCAATATCCATTTAGAGTTAAGACCTGTAAATGTAACAATGGTTTTATTTCTAAAGAAATAAAATAATGCTCTCAGTGAGCTATTCGAAAGTTTCTGGTATGGCTTGTGATAGTGCAGATTGATTAATTTCACTTAATGTCGGTGCACCCGCGGGGCCTTGCTTACTGACAACGATAGCAGCAACTTGGTTACCAAAGTCAACACAATCGCGTAATGGCCAGCCCTGAGATAATCCCGCCAATACTCCTGCGGTATGTGCATCCCCAGCACCAATCGTATCCACAACGGCAACTTGGTATGCAGGCACGAACAGTGGCTGTTGATTCGGTTGACATAGCCAAGCACCTTGGCTATCCAAGCGAACAATCAGCGTAATACCACGACGATACGCATACTCCGCTGACAACCTTACAAGGTCACCTTCACCACAGAGGAAACGCGCCTCATCACGGTTGACCGTTAAAAGGGTTCTATTGGCGGGTAATTGCTGTAAGAAATTCTGAGGAAGCGCTGCAAGTCTTGGTCCTAAATCTAAAACGAGGGTTTGTGTTGGGCAGTCATTCAGCAACCATTGTTGTAACGCTTCCCCTTGCAAGCAGCCTAGTTCGTAGCCGCTCGCATAGATAATACTGTCGTTCGGTAAAGCGAGAGTTTGTAGCTCCTCCCTATTCCACTCTTCTTCACAACCCGCGATAGAAATAAACGTCCTTTCGCCGTTAGGCTCTGTTAATGCAAAGCACCAACCATTATCTTGGGTTTCGCTAACGAAAAAAGGTGACACACCAAGCTCTGATAGCGCTTGGCGAACTCGCTGTCCCCATTGGCCATTGCCCACACGAATACCATTAATTATAGGGAGTTGTAGACGAGCTAAAGCACGAAGAACATTAAATGCACAGCCACCGATTTGCCAGCCGTGATCGTGGGCTGCGATATCTTCACCACTACGTGGCATTCTCGCGACGCTTAAAACGCAATCGCCAGCAGCAGCCCCTATCACGGCAACGGTACGCATGATTAATCTTTCTCCGCTGAATGATTAAACATCAAGTATAAGCCGTAAAGCAAAAAGCTTAATACAAATGAAAGAAGAATGGATAAACTAGAGCCTTCAAAAATCCCTGTTGCCCAAGGCCCTTTAATAAACTCATTATCACTGACTAACAAACCAGCCAGCGCACCTAACAGCCAGCACAGCAGCGGTATCCAACGAATTCCTGCGTTCGACTGACCAAACAGTTGCTCAAACTTATAACCTTGGCGACTACGCAATACGGCATAATCCAACATAAATACCGCTTCCCATGAGGCTAAGAACACGCCACAAAATAGTAAGAAAGCAATAAATGAATTAATAAATTCGCCTGAAATAAATAGGATATAAATCGCCACACCCATGACTAAAATAGCATCTATTGCGACCGCATAAACTTGGCGAATTTTTATGCCAATCGTCAGTAAGTTGAGACTCGCAGAATAGAGGCTTAGTACCGCAATAGTAATAATACCCGCGGTTGCCGTTAATAAATAAGGGATAGACATCCAACTTGGCAGCTCTGCACCAATTAACGCAATCGGGTTTTCAGCGGAAGCTAATTCCGGCAAGCGTGCCGACAGCAAAATCCCTGTAAATAACAGAATAAATAGCGGTAGCATCGCTCCAAATGTGACGGCATTAAAAATAGATGATTTTGATGACCGTTCGCTTTGATAACGGCTGTAATCTGCTCCTGCAATCCCCCAGCCAATACCTGTTCCTGCCGCAATAATTGAGACAGCAGGTAAAAAGCCCGTTAGCCAGCTACCAGAAGGCATGGATAACACTGCCTGCCAATCTGTATGCCAAATAATATACAGCGCGGCAATCAAGGTCATGGTGCCAAAGATACGCGTGATCCAGCTTTGCATAACCACAACCGTTGCTTGCCCGAGTAGGCTAATAGTGATAGCTAAACCACCAAATAACACCATACAGACAACGGTTAATGTCACTGAATCACTAAATCCAAGCACCTGAAAAAGCGCTTTTAATGTCAGTGTCCCAGTGATCATGTTGATGGCTTCCCATCCCATCAAAGTGACCCAACTGAAAAATGTCGGGGCTATATTCCCTGTTTTGCCGAAAATGGTTCGCGAGAGTGTTAGTGTAGAGGTGCGGCCTTTTTGGCCTGATAAACTGATGTAACCAACTAATGCGAAGCTGGCTATACCGATAATCGCCGCGAGCAGCGATTGCACGAAAGAGAGACGAAAAGAAACAATAATTCCGCCATAAACAATACCGAGGATCCCGATATTCGCGGCAGACCAGATCCAAAATAACTCAAGAGGAGTGGCTGTTCGCTCATGCTCAGGTACGATATCAATACCTGTATTTTCGATTTTCCATGCTTCATTTTTTTGTGCAGCGTCAGGTAGTGCACTCATTCAACTCTCCTTAATGACGTAAGGCGCTGAGTATTTTTGCGTAGGGATAAAAATCTATATTATTAGAATTGTTAATCATTGCAATCCATTCTTCAGGAAAAGATTGAATACCTGACAAAGCTCCCGAAATCGCTCCGGCCATAGCACCAATGGTGTCCGTGTCTCCCCCCAGGTTGGCACAATATTTCGCACACATGACAGGATCACCATTTGTTAGGTCAACTATGGCCAGAGCGCAGGGAATAGACTCTATCGTGTCCATACCGGCCCCGATAAAATCGTACAGCTCTTTAAGTGTTGTTTGAGGAGAGCATGTTTGCAACTCGCTAGCCTTCTTAAAGGCCAATAAAATTCGTTGGCCTAAAGACGGACTAAACGTTGAGGCATATAACTGTTGCACCTCATCGGCGAGTAGTGGAAGTTCTTGTTTTATTTGAGGCCATGGAGTTTGCTCGATAGCTCGGCTAATTGCCCAAGCAATGACACAGGCACCTGCAATCGCAATGTCCGACTTATGTGTCGGGATACAAGCCGCTTCAACGGTTTTTATAAATTGATTGCGATCAGCAGTTGAAGCAATGCACCCTACAGGGGCTATCCGCATTGCCGCACCATTGGTGACACCATTTGACACAATATCGTTAATTGGAACGCCTGCTTGAATAGCTAATAGAGATTGCTTGGATGTTGGTCCAAAAATATTTTTATCAAAGGCATTAATGCGGTCTGCCCACGCTAAAATATTTTGTGCAACCACCTTCGGCTCTACCTGACCATTACAAGCGATAATCGCATCCATTAACGCAATTGCTTGATGAGTGTCATCCGTCACTTCACCAGCACGAAACCCAATCGCGGCAATATTTTCGTCTGGCCCTGGTAAAAAGTGATCTATCCAGCCGAAAAATTGTTGAACTTTGTCTTGGCGCCATAGTTCAGAAGGCATGCCCATGGCATCCCCTGTAGCCTGACCATATAAGCATCCAAGTATCGCCGCTTCAATGTTGGGTTTCAGGCCCATTTTTACTCCCAGTACTTTCCTTAACAACACTAATTATATTAGCAGCAATTAAGTCCAATACCAGTCCAATCAGTTAAAAAATAATGCCAATGTAAGTCCAATCGATGATATTATGCATATCCTGAACTCTGTTATAAACTTAATTTGTTGAAAGTTTTATGGAAAAATACAATGCAAGTACACTTTCTTGAATGGATTAAGAATCAACTAGATGTGAATTCCACAATGCCTCTGTATCGCCAATTGCAACAAGCGATTGAATCCGCGATTGAGCACAAAATTGTGGATGCAGGCGATTATCTTCCAGCAGAGCGCTATCTTGCACAACAGTTAAATCTTTCTCGAGTGACAATCAGTAAAGCAATGCAATCTCTTGAAAAAAAGGGAGCCGTTGTTCGGCAGCAAGGGGTTGGTACTCAAGTCGCAAAATATCTAGGTTACTCGTTATCACATGAAAGTGGTTTTACCTCTCAAGTGATTAAAGCAGGTGGTACAGTCACCACACAGTGGTTATTGCGCACACTCACCGAAGCAACGGCCGATATTGCCGCAAAACTAGGTTTAGCTGTTGGTAGCCAAATCGCGCAATTAAGGCGTATCCGTATCGCAAATGGTCAGCCTGTTTCTTTTGAAAATAACTATATTCCTGCTCAATATCTTCCTGAACCGGAAAAACTGACCGACTCTCTCTATGCCCTGTGGGGGAGCCAAGGTATTACTTTCAATCATGTGCAACATAAAGTGAAAGCGATCAGTTGCAATGAAGAGTATGCAAATTGGTTAAACACAACGGTAGGGGCTCCATTATTACAGGTGAAACAAACTAGCACCCTGCAAGGTGGCGTGATCATTGAGTACAGTGAAATCATCTGCCGTGGGGATATCTATGAGTTGGAGTTTAATTCACCATAACGCTTGGCGTGATCTTATCCACGAACACGATTGATAATTTAGATTACTTAAACATTTACCTTTATTCTAATTAATAGTCGTTTTTACTATTAAAGAGAGGGGGTAAATCATGCAGGTTTCTGCTCGTAACCAATTAATCGGTACAGTTAGTGAAATTAAAGAAGGTGCAGTTAACAACGAAGTGGTGCTCAGTTTAGGCAACGGAGAACAACTTACCACCGTCATTACCTGTGAAAGCTGCAAAACCTTGGGGTTAGAGGTAGGCAAAGAGGCGGTCGCTATTATTAAGGCCCCTTGGGTGGTACTCGCCACACCGGACTGTGGTTTGCAATTTTCAGCCCGTAATCAATTCAACGGTAAAATCAGCAATATTATTGAAGGCGCCGTCAACAGTACCGTTCTCCTCGTCACCGATAAAGGTGTTGAGCTAACCGCCGTGATCACCAATGAAAGTCTAAAAGAGATGGCGCTCACTAAAGGGGTCGATATCATCGCCTTAGTGAAAGCCTCTAGTGTGATCCTCGCGACTCGCCAGTGATTGCAGCGGAGATAAAAAATAGCGGAGCACAGCCCCGCTATTTTCCTACCCCTTATTCCTCGACGTTTTTATTCGCCGCCTGTAATGTGTGATAGATGTAGTGGTGATAACTCTCTAATAATTTTTTATCTTCACAGTCATCTAACTTGCCATCACACAAATGACGCATCTTAATATTCGCTTCATAGAACGGGGAAACATGTAAATTTGCGCGCTCTAATATTATCCCTCCAAGGAAGGCAATATCGGTTAACGGACCCGTTTTAATCTGATTACCCGATTTCAAATTATCACGTAACGTAAATTGTGTGATAAAGGCGGGGTTAGAAAATTCAGATTGATATTGATTTAAGCTGATCCCCGGCTGGTGGTCACCAAAATATAAAAACATTAATGGACGTTTGCGCTTCGCCATAAATTCTACAAAATCGCGTATCGCGTTATCAGACGCGACGATTTTTTCCATATAATGGCTAAATTCACCAACGGAGTCTGCATTTTTTACCTTCCCTTTTAAACCATAATCATCATGATGGCTCTCTTTATAAGGGCCATGCTCATACATGGTTAACGAGAAAATAAATACTGGTTTATCAGTCTCTTTTGCTAAGATTTCTTTGACATATTTCAGCATATCTTCAGTGCTGATCGTCCATAAGTTATCTTGTAATTTTCCTGGGTAACCCAACTCTTGAGGCTGAATAATTCTATCGACACCTAATGTTTGATAAGCATGGCCTGAATGGTAAGCACCACGGTTAAATGGCGTCAGAACGACGGTATAATAACCATTTGCCTTCATCTCTTTAAACAAGCTGTTATTTAGATGGTCGACAATAAAGTAAAAGACACCACTTTTTTGCGAGCCAAAGTCATCACTGTTTAGCCCTGTTAAAGCGGCAAATTCAGACAACCAAGTTCCTCCCCCGAAAGTTTGCACTCGCATATGGCTATGCGCGATCAACTCGTTATCCTGTTGAAACATAAATAAATCGGGTAGTTTAGTGCCGTCTGGTAATTTATAGATGCTTGGATTAACAGTGGACTCTTGTAATAACAATAAGATATCCGGTTTTTCTGTTATATCAGATGCGGGTAATGATACCGTTGCCGCTTTTTGTATAAAATAATCAGATGAACCTTTAATTTGGGGGGAATGGTAATTTGAATTTTTCGCCGACATAACCAAGTTGGTAACGGTTCCTCTACCTTTCGGTAAGGTCTCCGTCCATTGGTTGTAATAATGGGAGGCCGCAAAGCTCGCGCCAAAATAGCCACCAACGCCAAGTAATATGCCGATTAATCGCCAAGAAAATGTTTTCGTTGGGCGTAATAGACGCCAACTAAGCACTGCATTAATGATTAACAAAATCAATAATCCGATCAATGCAACGCCAGCTAACCAATAATGCCCCAAGGTTCCCATATTTGACGTATCCATCATGATATTAATATCGGAATAAAATAATTGCTCTTTATAATAGTGAACTTTGAGTTGGTTAAGGAATTTAATAATAATAAACAGCGTACTGGTAACAACGGCAGAAAATAACCATCTAGCTGAGACAAGATAGAGCCCCCCAAAGATAACGGCATAAACACTTACCGAGATCAATCCGGGGTAAATCACACTCGTTTTCTCGAAGACTAGGAAAAGGGAAGCAATGAATATCAGTGTTAGATAAACGGCGGAAAATACTCTTTTCTTCATCGGGTTTACCACAAAATATGTAAGTATCGACGACCTCCAACAGATAAAGGCCGCCACAGACTGGCTATTTTAACTAATTTAGACGATAAATCTATTCAACAAAAATGCCTTTATCTCGCAAAAAGTGCCCATCGCCTTTGCGTCTAGTGAAGCCACTTCTATCGAAAAACTCAAGAATTTGAATCGCCAATTTCCGACCAATCCCTAATTCATTGCGAAAATCAGCGGCGCCTATTTCTCCTTTATGCGTACAGTAACGCAAAATAAGCTCGGCAAATTGCTTTATTTGATCACTACTGTAGTAGCGGTCACGGATAATCGCCGTCACTAGCCCCATTTGTGCCGCTTTTTTCATCGCACGTCGGACAGCGTCTTCATCATGATTGATTTCTTTAGCCAGATCACGGACCCACCATGCCTCGGCTCGAGGGAATAAAGGCGCTATTTGTTGCCAAATTTGTTGTTGTTCCGTATCAAAGACTAACCCATGTTGTGGCATGTGTAGCCAACCACGGGTCTGTTTAATACGCTCATCAGCAATCAACTCATTAATTAATTTAAAAACTAATGATTCACTTACTGTCGGTAATGCCATGCGTTTTAAGCGTGCTTTCCCAACCCCAATTTGGTCACTGTGCACTTCATGGAAATCTTCTAATGTTTGAACGAGCCGTTCTTTCGCCACTTGGGCTTTAAAAGCAGAAAGAGCCAAATCCCCTACGCGAACGAGTTCAACCTGTGATAATAGCTGTTCAAGGGCGGGCGGGGTTAATTGACGAGCCCAACTATAACGCTTTAAATCTAACTCACCATTAGGTAACTGTAATTTCAGATGGGTAAGTTCATCATTTGTCATACAGAGGCGAGTTAACCATTCAATGAATTCAGGTAATCTCTTACCTCGACGTGGAGAGGTAAGCCGGATCACTCTTGCTGACGCCAGTGTTTCTCGCGCACTAATATCACGAATGATGAGGCGGTCGTTATCCACAAGCCACAACGGTGTATCGAGAATGAGTTCCGCGAGTAAGGGCGTCGAGCCAAGTTCGGTTAATAATGAGACTCGACCTGTAATATGGCTCGCACCATGGTATAAATGGACCGGCTGCCAATGTTTAATCACCGAATCACACTCTAATTCAACAATCACTCTTGTTGCCGCAGCGAAAGGCTTCTCTGATAGCAGCCAATCACCACGTGTAATAGCCGCTTTATCAATATCTCCTGCTAAATTGAGTGCAACCCGGTCACCCGCTTGAGCTAGCTCTGCTGGCTGATTTTGGCGGTGGATCCCCCGAATACGAACAGTGGTGTCAGCGCCCGTTAACCATAAAGTATCACCAAGCTGCACTTGCCCTGCTAAGGCCGTGCCTGTGACAACAATACCGGCCCCTTTGACATGGAATACACGGTCAATCGCTAAACGAAAACGTTGTTGACGATTTTGGTGATCGGCTCTTTGCTGGTGTAATTGTTGTAAGTAAGCCTGTAATTCCGCAATTCCGCGTCCATCGTTGGCCGAGGTCACAAATATCGCAGCATCAGGCCAATCTTGGTGCTGTAGCTCATTTTTCACTTGCAAAGAAATGTGTGCAATTCGCTCTGCATCAACTTTATCTGCTTTCGTCAAAATAGCTGTTATATTTTGGCAACCAGCTAAACGTAAAATCGCTAAGTGCTCTCGCGTTTGCGCCATGACCCCATCATCACAAGCAACCACCAGCAAGGCATGATTGATCCCGCCGACCCCCGCTAACATATTCCCTAAAAATTTTTCATGTCCGGGAACATCGATAAAACCGATTGAACTACCATCTTGTTGAGGCCAATAAGCATAGCCGAGGTCGATGGTCATACCCCGTTTTTTTTCTTCGGGTAAATGCGCCGTATTCACCCCAGTGACTGATTGAATTAGCGATGTTTTACCATGGTCAACATGGCCAGCAGTAGCAAAAATCATGACAACAATACCTGCAATAATCCATGTTCATCATCTAAGCAACGGAGATCTAGCCATAATTTGCCATCTTTTAATCGACCAATTACTGGTTGGTCGGTGTGACGCCAACGTGCCGTCAGTAAGGCCAACGTATTGCCCCGCCCATCAAATGGCGTAAACGTCACAGCATAACTCGGTAGCCTATCAATCGGTAATGAGCCGCTACCAATTTGGGATAAACAAGGCTCCATTTCTACGACAAATTTATCGCCATAGAAGGCTTGTAATGGAACGATCAAACGTTCAGCTCGCGCTTTGATTTCATCGGCACTACGTGTTAACCAGCGTAGTGTTGGAAGCTCCGTGACCAGTTTTTCGGGCGTTAAATAGAGTTTTAATGTGGCCTCTAATGCGGCTAACGTCATTTTATCAGCACGTAAGGCACGCTTAAGCGGGTGCTTTTGAATGGCTTCAATCCACTTTTTCTTCCCGAGAATAATCCCTGCTTGCGGCCCTCCCAGTAGCTTATCCCCAGAAATAGAAACAAGGTCAATCCCTTGAGCAAGGTACGTTTGCGGCATTGGCTCGGCAGGTAGTCCATAGGCGGTCATATCGATCATTGATCCGCTGCCTAAATCAATTGCGGTCGGCAACTGATGCTGTTGACCTAATTCCGCCAATTCAGCGCCTTCAACTTCCGCGGTAAACCCTTCAATACTGTAGTTGCTGGTGTGCACCTTCATCAATAACGCGGTTTGCTCATTAATAGCGCCCGCATAATCACGCAGGTGAGTCCGGTTGGTTGTTCCTACTTCGACTAATTGGCAACCTGCTTGTGCCATCACGTCCGGTACTCGGAAAGCACCGCCTATTTCAACTAATTCGCCACGTGAAACAATAACTTGCTTGCCTTGAGCCACCGTCGCCAAAAGCAATAATACGGCAGCAGCATTATTATTCACAATGCAAGCATCTTCGGCGCCCGTGAGTTGGCATAGCAATTCAGCCAAAGCGCGATCACGATGCCCTCGCGTCGCGCCATCAAGAGAGTATTCCAAAGTCACAGGTGAGCTCATCACCTTATTAACGGCAGCAATCGCTGAAGAGGCCATCACCGCGCGACCAAGGTTGGTGTGCAGCACCGTTCCCGTCAGGTTAAATACGGGTTTTAATGCGCTTTCTTGTAAAGCACCATGGCGCCTAACCAACTCAGCAACCCAATCAGGATGCCAAGCGGGCAACTGACTATGTTGTCGGATATACTCGCGAGCTTGCTGTTGCATCTCTCGCAACTGCTCGGTTACCCAGTGGTGTCCTGACTCGATGACGAGGGTTTGCACCTCGTCAAGTTGGAGGAGTTTATCAACAGCAGGAAGCTGGCGGTATAGTTCGGCGGTGGAGTCTGCCATCGTGATTACTCTCTTTTAGTGACTATTTTTCACCGGGAAATAAAAATGGGTTAAGGCTACTACGGGCAAAGCCCTCTTCTTCCATCCGAGCATCTAGGATGATAGACGCCAGATCATCAGCAACGGCTTCGACTTTCGCATCTTTTTCTTGATAAAGAATTTTGAGATAACTACCGCAGTCACCACAACTTTCTGCTTTTACCGCAGCATTTTCATCATCAAGAGACCAATAGTGGAGATCGCGAGTTTGTTCACAGTTACTGCATTTGACACGTACCATATGCCATTCTGTTTCACACAGGTTACAGTGCAAATAGCGTAGGCCTTGCGTTGTGCCAATTTGTACAATGCTAGACACAGGCATGCTGTTACAAACGGGGCAGAAGTGGCGATGATCACCATGTTCAGCGCGCGCTTTTCCGGGAATTTGTGCTGCCATTTGTGCCCAATACACAGACAGTGCCGCCCAAATAAACATGGATTTATCAGCGGGAACCTTCTCAAATTGCTCGTTAAGTAGCGCAGTCGCCATCTCTTCAAGCTCATTTTCAGACGCCTTATCGAGATTCTCTAATGCAGGGCGTACTGACTCTGGAACCACTGGTAATAATTCAGCAATAATCGCATTTAATAACTTATGCCAATGGGCTGTACGTGGGAATGTTTTCGCATCAAGAGGCGGATTATTGGTCGCCGTTGCGCGCTCTAATACCGCATTCATATCCATTTCTAAAGGATTATCATGCTGCGCATTGTTTTGTGCCGTTGCCACTTCCGCTGCAAAATTAAGATAATCTGCAAAAGGATGTTCATCCACACCCAGTGCTTTTAATCTTTCTGCGCGTCGTTGATACAGATTTTTTAAATTCGGGAATAGGACTGGCGGGATAAAACCAATACCTTTTTCTTTTAGTCTTTCTTGCCCTAATTCTTCTTTAGGGACGATACGAATACCCATCGCATTGCTCTCTTTCAAATTTTTAAAATGATAGCTCTAGGGGATTTCCCTAGAGCTATCTATCGTATTGTATGCTTATCAGCGGAAATTGCTGTTATCTATCGCTCAGGATAAAACAAAAGTCGCTCAGTAGCCACCTTGTTCCCTTTGTATCGTGCGTATCGCCTGCTTTTTATATCAGAGCGAAGCAATCTTTATACCGTTTCTTTAGATGAGGTGATGTGGGGAAGGAAATGATGATATTAAAGATAATGGGTGATTTCACTACGCCTGAATATCACCCATATCGCGTTATATTTGTTAAACGGACTCAGACTAATTTGAATCAATAGGTAAGCTACTGTCTTCTTTTGCGAAATGTCGCCCCATGGTAAAAATCAAACATAATGGGATTAGGGTAATTAATAATGCGTACTCTCTCGCATAGTCAGCTAACATTGCCATCATAAAAGCACCACCAGCAAAGCCAAATAAGGTTAAAAAGTAGCAATAACTTTTGTATAACGCCTCTTTGCGCTCTTGCCCTTTAAATGCCACGGATTCTGCTAATGAGCTAAAACCTAATTGTACGTTAAGTGTCACAGCAATATTGCCATATAACATGCCATTAATTTTATGGAACGCATTACCTTGCATACCCGCAATAAACGATAGCGCCCATACCGCGTGGAAACCACTTGCCTCCACTTTAAAAAAGTAAATATAAGCAATGAGCAGTAACAGCAGTATGATTTCTAAAGATAGCAGCGTAAATGTCCATGTTTTCTCATCGGTATTGTATTTATAACGTAATAACGCCAATAACATAGCACCTGCGCCAAACGAAAAAATTGCAATAACATAAGGAATTACCGCCGTAATACCGTGCTTAGCAAACTCATAGCCTAACATGATGATATTACCCGACTGAAAGGTAGCAAATGATTTGGTCGTAAAAAATGCATAGCCATCGAGCATACCTGATGTGATTGCCAATAAAAACGCGATGGTCGGCAATTGCATAAATGGAATTTTGGGTGTTGAAGTTGTCATTGTGATTAAACCTATCAATATATTGTTATTTTTAGCGATTACAGTGCATCTGGATTTTCTGAGGCTGCTTTTTTGGTTTGGCTTAAGCGACTGATCACTGAGGTAATATAAACGGTAAATATTGGAAATACCGTCATCCCTGTCGCTGCCAATACAGTGGTAATGACTTTTCCTGCGGTTGTCACAGGAATGATATTCGAGCCCAATGTCGTTACCGTCATTGCCGCCCACCAGATCGCATCACCATAATTTTTAACTTCAGCGTTATTGCCTCGTTCAAAAATAAAAAAGATCAAACTGATAAAATACACTGTTGAAAAAAGTAGAATAATATAAGAGAGAAAGAGTGCCGTGGTGTTTCGTTTTACAACCATCATCATGAGCATCACAAAAGCGGCTCCGCCACGAAATAAAGGAATAAAACGAATTAAATAAATTTGTTCTTCCGTAAATTGAATCGATGTGTAATCTAAAATAGTCAAATACGGAATCGAAAGAAAAATAATAATAAAATATTTAGCGATAAACTTTTTTCTATTTTTCGATAGAAATAAAAAAATGAAAAAATCGATCGTAAAATAAATACAAATCCAAAATTGAATATCGAAATAAATCGAATGCGCCAAAAATGGATCATGCCGAAATGTCTCTAGAGAAATACTTGCAATCAAAAATAGCGAAGCCACAACACCGAGAAAATGCAGTGTTTTGATCAGGGTTTGCTTGCTATAGAGCGTTTGAGGTGCTGTTATGTTCATTTTATCTTTATCATCAAATAGGTAGGTAACCTATTCGATTACCTACCTAACAACATGAATATAGGTAAAGGGTTTAAGACACAAGCGGCGTGAACCAAATCGCCTGTTGCCCACTGATCAGGCGTTCCTGATTGATCCACGTAAACGGTGCTGGTACTTGCGCTTGTAGCCTAACATCAGATGCACCACGCTCTGCGGTCAGAGTCGGTGTTAATACGACTGGCTCAGGCCCATAAATTGCCGCTGAGGTGAAGTCTCGTTCTTGACGCCCCCCACACACAACCCATAGTTGGTTTAGCGTCGCTATTGCATAAGGGATAAAGTCGGCTCGTCCTGTTGGTGGATTCTCCACCGAATAGAGATGGCTTTCGATTTCAACACGTAAATCACTCGGCATTCCAGCAGGGGCCGCAATAATGTCGGCACGTAACGTGCTATAAAGTCCGCCAACTTCGAGCATTTCTAACTCATGTGCCGCCGCCAACGCAATGCGCCCAATCGGTGTAGCGGTAACACTCATGACGTTCCCAGCATTCGCCCAACCTTTATCACGCTCATTCAAGTGAGTAACACGGTATCGTGCTAAAATATCGCCCGTAGGACCCGCTAATACAACCGTGTGATAGAGTTTATCGACATCAATTTCAGGGTAACTCCCAACAACATAGCCTTTCCCATCAGCGGCTATTTTACTGAGCGCCTGCTCAAAGGTTCCCCCCTGCTTCTGCGCGTGAGACAACAGTACATTAGGGTCATTGGTGTACGGCAGTGCTGAAAACTCGGGTAGTACCAGCAACTCATTTTCACCCACTGTTGCCGAAGCCAAGTCAGAGGTGGATTTATCCCATTGAGCAGCAATGAATGTTGTTTGCGTTTTAGTGGTTGTCGCATTGATATCGGTCGGGCTGCGGTGAAAAGCCAGCGTAGGAAAATATAATTCAGGGCGACGTTTCGCCAGTATCGCTTCTCGCTGTTTATCCGCCTCATCAAGGTCGATAGTCGCACAGAAAATACCATTCAAACCCGGCTCTAATTCAAGTGGACTTAACACAGGAGATTGAGCCACTTTATGGCCTGAAGGCGCCCATATACTCGACCCACCATTATAGTAAAGCTGACCTTGTGTGATTGGATTTGTTTCAATGCCACTACGCGTAGCACAAATAACCCACATCCCATTAAATGCGCTCATATGCTGAACATGTGCAATGGTTGAGTGATCACCTAACATTTCTGCGGGCGTTGCATCAGGCATCATACGGTCCGATACTGAATGCCATCCCAAAATTTGGGCACCTTCTAATGCCGCTAAACGCGCATATTGCCAATAAGTATCATCATAGCAAATTAATAATGCTATACGCCCAATCGCGGTATCAAATGTTTTCACCCCCGTATTTCCCGGTGCAAAAACTTTTTGGTCTTGAGAGTTCAAACCAATTTTGCGATATTTACCAATAATCCCTTCCGGCCCCATTAAAACGGCTGAGTTATAAGCTAATCCGGTCTCGGTATCACGTTCTGCAATACCAACACTCATATACATCCCTGTATGCGCCAATATGGGTAAAATTGCCGCCGTTGTTTTTCCTGGGATAGTATCTAAATAAGGTGCTAATTCTGCTGAATCAGAAAATAAATAACCACTTACTGCCGTTTCGGGGAATACCGCATAATCAACGCCTTGTGCCGCCACTTTTTCCGCTGCTTCCGCGAGACGGCGAATATTCCCCTCTAAGTCGCCCCAAGCGGGAACAAAATCAACAGCAGCAACTTTACTGCTTTTTTTCACTGTTAAATGGTTCATGCTATTCGTCCTTATTTAATAACCACCGTTATTGTCAGAAGTCATATAAAGCAGCCCAACTATTGGCTAAACCAACAAATAACGAATATTCAAAAAATGGATGAGTGAAGCTGCCTCATCAATAATGATGAGGTAACAAACTTCTTAATTGATTTATTACGTTTATTTAATTAATGCGTAGCACTCTTATTTCGATATCATTAATCTCTATTATTTAGCCGCAGCCCAATTAATTTATTTAAATAATAAAATTAATTGGGCTGGATAATTTAAATAACTTTTTTCGTTTTCATTTCGGCTATTTGTTGTTCGCTATAGCCTAACTCTTTTAAAATTTCGCTATTATGTTCACCTAAAAGTGGTGCACTTTTTATTTCAGGCGTAAAAGCTGAAAATTTCATTGGGCAACCCACCGTCAAATAATGGCCTCTCAATGGTTGCTCTACTTCAACAATAGAGCCACTGTCTCGCAAAGATGGGTCATACATAATCTCTTTCATACTCAAAACCGCCGAGCAAGGTACGCCGAACTGGTCAAAGTAATCTGTTAGCTCATGTTTATCTTTGTCTTTAGCAATCTCTTCAATAGCATCCCAAACATCTTGGATATGGCTGACCCGTGCTTCTGTGGTTGCAAAGGCAGGATCGGTTTTCCACTCAGGTTTACCTAATGCATCACAGGTATTGGCCCAGTTGTGATCTTGATTGATAAAATAGATATAGGCATTCGGGTCATGATCACTCCCTTTACATCGCAACATCGTTCCCGGTTGCCCTCCACCGCTGGCATTACCGCCACGCGGTACTGCATCACCAAATGAACCATTTGGATATTGAGGATACTCTTCTAAAAAACCGAGTTTTTCGAGGCGTTGCTGGTCACGCAATTTAACGCGGCATAGGTTAAGCACGGCATCTTGCATCGACATAGTGACACGTTGCCCTTTCCCCGTTTTCTCACGTTGCAGTAATGCCGCTAATAAACCAATTAATAGGTGCATACCAGTATTGCTATCGCCTAGTGCCGCTGAACTCACAACCGGTGGGCCATCAGGAAAACCCGTTGTTGATGCGGATCCCCCCGCGGCCTGCGCAACGTTTTCGTAGGCTTTCACATTCGCATAAGGGGAGTTTTCATTGAACCCTTTGATGGAGCCAAAAATCAGGCGTGGGTTTAGCTGTTGAATGACTTCCCAGGTAAACCCCATATGGTCAATCGCTCCCGGATGGAAATTTTCAACCAAAATATCCGCTTGGCGGATCAGCTTTTCCATCACCTCTTTGCCTTCAGGGGTTTTCGTGTTCAGCTCTAGCGAACGCTTATTACTATTGAGCATGGTAAAATACAATGCATCAACATCAGGAATATCTCTAAGCTGGTTACGAGTGACATCCCCAATACCCGGTCGCTCAATTTTTATTACATCTGCCCCGAACCAAGCCAACATCTGAGTACATGATGGGCCAGACTGTACCCCTGTAAAATCAAGAACACGAATGCCTTCAAGTGGAAGTGGAAAAGCCATAATCACTCCTTATTGTATGATGGATACGAGGCATCTATTTGATGCCTCACATTCATCTATTTATTATGCAACCAAACGCGCAACGTAGATCCACAACGGTGCAGCGATGATAAAACCAAGTACACTGACTGCGAGGGATGCTGTTCCCGTACGGGTATACAGGTTAAAACGGCTCGCGATAATAATTCCAGAGAAGGCAGGCGGTAATGCGCCGGCTAATACCATCATCTGTAGTTGCTCTGAGCTCATATTAAATGTCATACCAACTAGTAATAATAAGCCCGGCATCAATATTAATTTGAGTAAGGTGTTGTAGATAATTTCACCATCAAATTCGAATTTATTCGCGGCTAGTGTCAGGCCGGCTGCAAATACCGCGACACCGGAGTTAGCTTTGGCAATAAGGTCAAAGGTCGGGTCCCAAACATCAGGAATTTTAATACCGATTAATACCAAAACTGTCGCCAATACTGGTGACCAGACAACAGGCTCTTTGAATGCCGAAATAAGAGCATCCATACCGCCGCCGCCTTTTTTACCATCAGCATTGGAAGGGTTAAGTAAGAATAAGCCAATTGGGATAGTAATCGCATTCACGATAATCGAAATAATCGCCACAACTAAACCGGTTGATACGGTTTGCCCATAGATAGGATCCAAAACCGCAAAACCAAGGAAGCCAATGGTAGGAGAGCCAGCAATCAATGCACACACCGCTGCTTCACCACGACTATGTTTAAAAATGTACTTACAACTAAAGAAAGAAAAGAAAAAACAGACCAATAGCACGACAAACGAAATAATTGTTAGCTTAGTATCTGCAAAAATCATTTCACGGTTTGCACGCACAATGGAGACAAATAACGCGGCAGGCAAAGCATAGTTTAAAACCAGTTTATTAAATGCTTTTGCTTGGTCATTGGTAAATACGTTGCGTTTACCGCTAGCGTATCCCAGAACCATAATGATAATTATGGGCAATAAATCGCTCATAAATATCTTAAACATAAAATCAGCCATATGATTTTCACCTATTTTGGGCAAAAGCGTTCCTATGCCACTTAAAAAAATAAGTGGCACAGAAACCATTTAAATATTTATTTCATTGAAATAACGCTAGTTTTTCACAACAGATTTCGGATTTAAGTTACCAATATGGCCACTTTCTGTTCCTACTGCTGGATCAATAACCACATTAATCAATGTCGGTTTACCAGACTCAAGACCTGCTTTTAGCGCCTGTTGAATTTCATCTGGTGTCGTTGCGTTATAACCGATGCCGCCAAAAGCCTCGATCATCTTGTCATAACGCGCGCCTGCCATTAATACCGTTGGGCACGGGTCCTTATCGCCATGTAAATTGACGCCATCGCCACGGTAAATTCCCCCATTGTTAAAGATTAAAATGGTGACTGGCAGTTGATAACGGCAGATAGTTTCAATTTCCATACCACTAAAACCAAACGCACTATCTCCCTCAATAGCCACGACAGGCTTACCGCTAGTGACCGCTGCACCAATAGCATAACCCATACCAACCCCCATCACGCCCCAAGTACCACAGTCGAGACGTTTGCGAGGTTCATACATATCGATGATATTTCGTGCATTATCGAGGGTGTTAGCCCCTTCATTCACCACATAAACGTCTTTATGGTCGACTAACACATCGCGAATTGCGCGCAATGCATTGAAATAGTTCATCGGTGATGTATCGGTATTCAGCTTAGCGGCCATCTTCTCGCTATTTGCTTTCTTATGCTCATCAATCCCAGCCATCCAATCGCTCGGTGACTTCACTGGTGTGGTTTTTAACCCTTCAAGTAGTGCGGCAACACTTGAATAGATATCGCCGACAACAGGGGCTGTTATTGGACGATTGCTATCGATTTCAGATGGCTCAATATCTAATTGAATAAATTTCGTCTCTGGCGACCAGTGTTTGCCTTTTCCGTGATCTAATAGCCAGTTTAGGCGTGCCCCCATTAATACGACGACATCGGCATTAGAGAGTGCATGGGAACGTGCTGACGCGGCTGATTGTGGGTGATTATCTGGCAATAACCCTTTTGCCATCGACATAGGCAAGTAAGGGATACCTGTTGTTTCAATAAATTGACGAATATTTTCATCCGCTTGGGCATAGGCTGCCCCTTTACCTAAAATAATCAACGGACGCTTTGCCGATGCCAATAATTTAAGTGCTTTATCAACAGATTCAGGCGCAGGTAGTTGGCGTGGAGCAGGGTCTTCAACCGTAAAGATTGTTTTGTCTGCTGCATCTTTGTCCATAACCGCAGCCAATACTTCGGTTGTTAAGTCAAGATAGACGCCACCAGGACGACCAGAAACAGCAGCACGAATTGCGCGAGCCAGAGCAATACCAAGGTCTTCCGGTTTATTGACTCGGTAGGATGCTTTAACAAAGGGCTTAGCGGTATTCATTTGATCCAGCTCTTCATAATCGCCTTGTTGTAGGTCGATAATTGCTCTATCACTGGAGCCGCTGATTTGTATCATTGGAAAGCCATTGGTCGTCGCATTCGCTAATGCCACCATACCATTTAGAAACCCCGGTGCGGACACCGTTAAACAGATGCCGGGTTTTTGGGTTAAAAAGCCGCTGATTGCCGCAGCATTACCCGCAGATTGCTCATGACGAAAACCAATATAACGAATCCCTTCAGCCTGTGCATGCCTAGCCATATCCGTCACAGGGATCCCCACAACACCATAAATTGTGTCAATGCCATTTTTTTTCAGTGCATCAACAATAATATGCATACCATCAGTCAAATTTTGGGTTTGATCAGTCGACATATCCACCTCATGAAATATGTAAAAAGAAAGTGTGGAGGGGGCTTATCAGCGGCCCCCTCATTTATTCGCGTTAAATGGCTTTATTGGTGCGCATTGAGGCGATCTGCTCCGCGCTATAACCTAACTCAGTTAACACTTCCTCGGTATGCTCACCTAACAGTGGCGCACTCTTAATCTCAGGGGTGAATGATGAGAACTTCATTGGACAACCAACAGTGAGATAAGTCCCGCGTTTTGGTTGCTCAACTTCAACAATGCTGCCGCTATCGCGTAATGATTGGTCACGAGCAATCTCACGCATGCTCAATACAGGCGCACATGGCACACCATATTTGCTTAAATATTCAACGGCTTCATGTTTGTCTTTATCGGCTAAGAATTTTTCAATTTCAGCAAAAATATCGAAGATATGTGGTTGGCGCGCTTGTGGCGTGCTGTAGGCAGGGTCTTTCGCCCACTCTGGCTTGCCAATAGCAATACAAGTTTGCTCCCAATCTTGCTCTTGGATAGTAAAATAGATGTATGCGTTTGGATCCGTTTCCCAACCTTTACACTTCAAGATCCAACCCGGCTGGCCACCGCCACCAGCGTTGCCCCCACGAGGAACGGCATCACCGAATTTACCGTTTGGATACTGAGGATACTCTTCAAGATAGCCCACTTTTTCTAAACGCTGCTGGTCGCGCAACTTCACA
Organism: Providencia sp. PROV122; assembly: GCF_028482365.1. Taxonomy (NCBI): domain Bacteria; kingdom Pseudomonadati; phylum Pseudomonadota; class Gammaproteobacteria; order Enterobacterales; family Morganellaceae; genus Providencia; species Providencia sp. PROV122. Next base: position 77,387 of record NZ_JAMPQI010000012.1, read on the forward strand.
CGGCAAAGGTTTAATACGGCATCTTGCATCGACATTGTCACGCGTTGCCCTTTTCCGGTTTTTTCACGGTGTAACAAGGCGGCTAGTAGACCAATTAATAAGTGCATTCCCGTGTTGCTGTCGCCTAGTGCTGCTGCACTGACTAATGGTGGGCCATCCCAAAAACCTGTGGTTGACGCCGCTCCACCCGCAGCTTGCGCAACGTTTTCATACGCTTTTACATCTGCATAAGGGGAGTTCTCATTGAACCCTTTGATAGAGCCAAAGATTAACCGTGGATTTAGCTCTTGAATATGTTCCCAAGTAAAGCCCATATGGTCGATAGCACCCGGATGGAAGTTTTCAACTAATACATCCGCTTGCTTAATCAGGCGTTCCATGACCTCTTTGCCTTCCGGCGTTTTGGTATTCAGTTCAACAGAACGCTTATTACTGTTGAGCATGGTAAAATAAAGCGCATCGACATCAGGAATATCTCTTAACTGATTGCGCGTCACATCACCGACGCCTGGGCGTTCAATTTTAATTACGTCAGCACCAAACCACGCTAACATTTGGGTACAAGATGGCCCTGACTGTACACCGGTGAAATCGAGTACTTTGATACCTTGTAAAGGAAGATCCATGAATTACCTCATTATTTAGCTGTCGTAAATGGAATTGAATATTTATTTAGCTGTGGTGAAAGTCATTTCAAAAAATAAAGATTTTATTTAGATGGATTTTATTAATAAATAATGATTTACACCGTTATAATAAATATTTCACTTAATGTCTAGACGACAGAAATAATGTGTTTTAATAGCTCAATTATCCTTTCCTATTAATGATTAACAGTTATTAATACCCTATTCTTTCAATAATAGAACAAACCTCTATCTATATATACCAAAATAAACAATATGGATTATTATAATAAGACATTATTAAATCTTATTTAGAGAGTCCTATTTGGTTGACTAAAAATCAATAACATAATTGGATGCTCTTAAATAAACATTCACAAACAACAAATTATATTTAAAATCAATTAATTAACCGCGTTGCTGTTTTATTGGATTAAATAAAACTCAACAATAAGTTAATTATTATTGAATAATATTCAATTATTATTTATTTGATCTACTCCTTAATCAGGTGAATAAAACAACTCATAAAAAGAAGGTGATTAATAATGATCTTTATCGGTACGTCATATTTGTTTTATTAAAATAGAATCGGTTATGTATTTTTCTATATTATGATAATAGAGAAAAAAATTATTACACTCATTATGTTTATTCTTAAAATTAATCAAAGCGCACACTTTATATGAATATAAAAAGAAAGTGTTCCATTTTTTAATCCTCTTTTTATGAAAAAACCCACAAACAATATTCTTGTTTGTGGGTTTATTATCAGAACTCAACAATTGAAAGGTTTAATTTTTCTCTTGTTGCTGCTGTTTCTCTTTTTCGACGATTTCACGGTACCAACGCGGGTGATGCTTTTTCGCCCAACCACGGGTTACCCAACCTTCCACCATCGCACGCACAGAGCCTTTCACCCAGATTGCGGCATAAGCGTGCACGATAATCATAATGATCAGAGCTATCGCTGAAATGGAGTGCACGATAATCGCTGCACGATAAATTGGGATTGAGAAAAAGTCTGCAAAGTAAGGACGCCACATAATCACGCCACTTACAGCCAGTAGCACTAAGCAGATAGAGACAACCCAATATACCCCTTTTTGACCAAGGTTATATTGACCAACATCCCCAGCTTCTTCGTTTTTCAATACTTTACCGATATTTTTCGCCCACTTAATATCTTCTTTGTTGATAAAGTTGTGGTGAAAATAACGGAAAAACATAAAGACGAACAGCAGGAACATCGCGGTACCAACAAAAGGATGCAGGATCCTAGCGAGTTGTGATGTGCCAAAAATGTTCATGAACCAGTTCAGTGATGGGAAGAAAAACCCCAATCCACTGATAGCAGTGAACAAGAAGCAAATCACAACCGCCCAGTGATTGATCCTCTCAATCGGCTTATGGCGAATAATTTTTTCATTATCCTGCGGCATCATTTTTGATCCTCCCCTTCAACTGACTTTGAAGTCTCAGAAGATTTTGAGTCCTGAATATCTTTCAGAGCCTCTTCTTCTTCTTTCTTGGAGACGCGGTTCGGACCAATACCCACATAGTGGAAGATGGCCGCCGCAAAGGTCGCAGCAAAACCAACCGCTGCTAACGGCTTCCAGATACCTTTCCAGAAAGTGACTGTTGGACTGATTGTCGGGTTGTCCGGCAAACCATGATACAACTGAGGTTTATCAGCGTGATGCAAAACATACATTACGTGTGTACCACCAACGCCTTCTGGATCATAAAGACCCGCGTTGTTGTAACCACGTGTTTTCAGTTCAGCCACACGGTCGCCTGCCAGCGCCGTCATATCCTCTTTGCTACCAAAATGAATAGCGCCAGTAGGACAGGTTTTCACGCAAGCAGGCTCTTGTCCAACTTCAACGCGGTCGACACAGAGCGTACATTTGTATGCTCGGTTATCTTCTTTGTTGATGCGTGGAATGTTGAACGGACACCCCGCAATACAATAGCCACACCCAATACAGTGCTCAGATTGGAAGTCAACAATACCGTTTTTATACTGAACGATCGCACCTTCTGACGGACAAGCTTTCAAACAGCCTGGGTCATAGCAGTGCATGCAGCCATCTTTACGGATCAGCCACTCGAACTTGCCATTTTCTTCCACTTCAGAAAAGCGCATAACGGTCCATGACTTCGCGGTCAAATCCGTTGGGTTATCATATACCCCAACGTTAGTGCCGATTTTGTCACGAATATCGTTCCACTCTGAACATGCTACCTGACAAGCCTTACAGCCAATACAGGTAGTCACGTCAATCAGCTTCGCCACTTCTTCCTTAAAGTCCCTCACTTGCGCGGGGGGCGTCAGGGAATTGGTGGCGGAGCGACGAATAATGTCTTGTGATTGCATTGACATAATTTATCTCCTTACACCTTTTCCACATTGACAAGGAATGATTTAAATTCCGGCGTTTGCGTGTTGGCATCACCCACATATGGTGTCAGTGTATTTGCAATAAAGCCTTTCACTGCTAAGCCCTCAAAGCCCCAGTGGATAGGAATACCAATCGTATCCACATCCTTGCCGTTGACTTTCAACGTATGAATACGTTTCGTCACAACTGCTTTCGCTTTGATATAGCCACGCTTAGAGCTGACTTTCACCATATCACCTTGTTTAATACCTTTTTCTTTCGCCAAACGATCACCAATTTCAATGAATTGTTGTGGCTGAATAATGGCATTCAACAACGCATGTTTTGTCCAATAGTGGAAATGCTCTGTTAAGCGATAGGTTGTTCCAACATAAGGGAACTCTGTCGCTTTACCCATTTGCGCCCAGTCATCTTTGAACACACGCGCAGCCGGGTTCGAGACCACATTTGGATGTAATGGGTTAGTATCGAGCGGAGTTTCAATCGGTTCATAGTGTTCTGGGAACGGACCTTCTGCCATTTTGTCTAGTGCAAATAGGCGACCCATCCCTTCCGGTTGCATAATAAACGGATTCACACCACTTCCCGGAGGCGCATTGCTATAGTCTGGTACGTCCATACCAATCCACTTGCTGCCATCCCACTCAAGAATTTGACGGCGAGGATCCCATGGTTTACCCATTGGGTCAGCAGATGCTCGGTTATAGATAACACGACGGTTTAATGGCCATGCCCACGCCCAACCAAGGGTATTACCTAGGCCAGTCGGGTCAGAGTTATCACGGCGCGCCATCTGGTTACCTTTCGGTGTCCAGCTACCAGCAAAGATCCAACAGCCACTTGATGTCGTACCATCATCACGCAATTGAGCGAACGAACTCAGTAGTTCGCCTTTCTTCACAATGATGTTGCCATCGGCATCTTTCAGATCCACCAGCGCATAACCATTGCTTTCCTGAGCCACTTCTTCCGGTGTTGGATTATCACGGTCAAAGTAGTTCCAAGTCATGTTCAAGACTGGCTCTGGCGACTCACCACCTTCTGTTTCATAGAGTTGGCGTATACGGTGGTAGATACCCGACAGAATTTCGCCATCGCTAATCGCTTCACCGGGTGCATCTGCACCTTTCCAGTGCCACTGTAGCCAACGCGCTGAGTTAACAATCGAACCATTTTCTTCAGCAAAACAGCAAGATGGCAGACGGAAGACCGTTGTCTGAATTGCAGACGGGTCAACGTCATTCATTTCACCGTGATTTTGCCAGAAGTTTGACGTTTCTGTGTTCAGCGGATCGATGGTGACCAAGAATTTCAGCTTAGATAGCGATTTGATAATTTTGTTTTTGTTCGGGAATGAGGCTAATGGGTTAAAGCCTTGGCAGATATAGCCATTGACTTCACCTTTATCCATCATCTCGAAATAACGCAATACGTCGTAGCCCTGATCCCATTTAGGCAACCAGTCAAAGCCCCAATCATTCTCTTTCTGCGCTTTATCACCATAGAATGTCTTCATCATACTGACGAAGAATTTCGGGTAATTGCCCCAATAGTTAACCTGACCTGGTAGGGTCATTTTGGGTGTATTCGCAGCCAAATAGCTTTCGAGGGTAGTTTGTTTTTCTGACGGTAAAGTCAGATAACCCGGTAAGCTTTGAGATAATAAACCTAAGTCGGTCAGACCTTGGATATTCGAATGACCACGCAATGCGTTAACACCGCCACCTAGCATACCCATATTACCTAGCAGTAACTGGATCATCGCCATCGTACGGATGTTTTGCGCACCGATAGTATGTTGTGTCCAGCCAAGTGCGTATAGGAATGAGGCCGTCTTATCTTTCGCGCTCGTTTCTGCAATGTACTCGCAAACTTTCAGGAAATCTTCGATTGGGGTACCGCAGATGTTATTCACCACTTCTGGTGTATAACGGCTAACGTGCTCTTTTAGTAAGTTCAAGACACAGCGAGGGTGAGTGAGCGTTGGGTCGCGTCGTGCGAAACCATTCTCATCCATCTCGTAGTTCCACGTCGTTTTATCATACTGACGTTTTTCGGGATCATAGCCTGTGAACAAACCATCATCAAAACCGTAATCTTCACGGATGATCAGGCTGGCGTTAGTGTAGGCTTCCACATACTCTTGCTGGATTTTTTTATTATCCAGTAGGTATTTGATCACACCTGACAAGAACGCAATATCAGTACCAGAACGTATAGGCGTGTAGAAATCCGCCACTGCCGCTGTACGGGTAAAGCGTGGATCAATAACAATCAGTTTGGCTTTATTATGGATTTTGGCTTCCATCGCCCAGCGGAAACCGACTGGATGCGCTTCTGCCGCATTACCACCCATAACAACAACAAGGTTAGCGTTTTTAATATCAACCCAGTGGTTGGTCATCGCACCGCGACCAAATGTTGGAGCAAGACTTGCTACCGTTGGTCCGTGTCAGACACGCGCTTGGTTATCCACGGCAAGCATGCCGAGGGCGCGACTAAATTTTTGGGTGACAAAACCTGTTTCGTTACTGGCGGCTGATGCACAGAGCATACCTGTTGTCAGCCAACGGTTAACCGTTACACCATCTTTGTTCTGTTTAATAAAATTGGCATCACGGTCTTCTTTCATCAACTTGGCGATGCGGTCAAACGCTTCGTTCCAAGTGATACGTTTCCACTCATTCGTACCTGGTTCGCGTACTTCAGGGTATTTGAGTCGACTTTCACTATGAATAAAGTCGATAAGTCCTGCACCTTTCGGGCAGAGTGCGCCGCGGTTTACCGGATGATCCGGGTCACCTTCGATATGAAAAATGCTCTCTTTCGCATTTTTCGCTCCATCGCCTAAGCTATACATCAATAGCCCACAACCGACAGAGCAGTACGTGCAGGTATTTCGGGTTTCTTTCGCACGCAGTAATTTATACTGACGTGTGGACGCTAACGCAGTTGAGGGTGCAAAACCCAATGCTGCTGCCGTCGTACCCGCCATACCGCCAGCACAGATCTTAAAGAACTGTCTTCTGCTGACTTGCATGGGGATCTCCTCATTTACATTGCTCTTGTTACCCGGTGAATGTTTTAAATCTCATTATTCAGGTAAACTGTTCTTATTCAACGTCTTCCGTATCGTATTCAGGTTCATTGCCTGATAAATGGTGTAAATTCTTTTTACCCATAATCAATATTATGTATCATTAATGCTAGGAATTCATCTAATGCATGAAACAAATAACACGAAATTGTCAAAATCCATCAAAATGATTGGCGCAAATCACACAAGTGTGCAACAAAAAGGCAACCTCGATCAGTCTGTAACTGATTGGGTAGCCGAAGAATTACCTGTTGCTTTGGTTTATAATGGGATATCTCATGTCGTTATGATGGCAACGCCAAAAGATTTAGAAGATTTTGCTGTTGGGTTCTCATTATCGGAAGGGATCATACAGTCAAGGCAAGAAATTCGTGGAATTGATATTGTTCAAGGCTGCCATCGTGGTATTGAAGTGCATGTTGAGTTATCCAGCCGCCGTTTTATGGGGTTGAAAGAGCGCAGGCGCAACCTCGCCGGCCGGACAGGCTGTGGTATTTGCGGCACGGAACAACTCGACGAAATTTTTAAACCTATTTCCCCACTGCCATTCACCCAAACTTTCTCACTAAGTCACTTAGATAACGCATTATCTGAGCTAAAAAAAGTGCAAGAAATCGGAGCACTCACTGGATGTACTCATGCTGCCGCGTGGATTTCACCAGAGGGCCAATTGGTTGGCGGTTGTGAAGATGTTGGTCGCCATGTCGCATTGGATAAACTTTTAGGTATGAAACACCGCCATGATTGGCAACAAGGTGCCGTATTGGTTTCTAGTCGAGCGAGTTATGAGATGGTGCAAAAGGCGGCAAGCTGTGGCGCTGAGATTTTGTTTGCTGTTTCTGCTGCGACCTCATTAGCCATTGAAGTCGCGCAAAAAGCAAATTTAACGTTAGTCGGTTTCTGCCGCCAAGGAAAAGCCACAGTATTTACCCACAGTAATCGAATTACAGATTAAGTCACCGACTGATATTTCAAATAAACAATTAAAAAAGAAAAATATCAACGCCCTAACATTAGAAATAGTATGGCATGCATAAACATTTACATAGCACTCCCTTTATTCATTTCCCAGAGAGTGCAACATCCAAAGGTTAGGCTCGATATATTCGCCCCATTGAGCTTGTGTATCGATATTAACGGGAACGCCTGCGGTACAATATATTGGCCAGACTGCATAAAACGCATGCCTGTCCATGACTCCCATTGTTTAATGGTGCCAGCAATCACCATAGAACGATATACAGGCTGTAAAATTTTACCCCCTAATCGCCAATGTGTGCGTATCCAAGGGTCAAAAGGCTCCCCTTGTGCATTTTTCCATGCACAATAATCGTCAAATGATTGTAGAGGATAACGATGCTTTAAAGTGGGCCGTACAGGAACAACAACCGCCTTCGCCCCATACGCTACAGCCGCTTTTTTCAACGCATTAATCAGTAGTGCTGGAATTTGATAACCGCGATATTCAGGCTCAATCGTCACTGATAATGCAGAAATATAGCGATCTTCACCTTGTTTGTTCTCAACCGCAAAATTGAAAATATCATCCCAACCAAAATCAGGCAGTTTTGTCAGATTTTCATCAGGCCATAGAAAGGAGATCGCTTTAATGACACCGACGACCTTCTCTTTTCCATCCACATTCGCGACAGCTAAAAACTGAAATTGTGCATTCGGCTCTTCATACAATACTTGCCAATATTCATCACAAACAGCAGTTTGGCTCATAAACTCTGGCCATAATTTATCCAGCAGTTCATCGGATTCATCGATAAGGTCAGGTCGCTGTACAAAATTGTAGATGTGTATATTGGTAGGAAGCTTAATGCTCATGAATATAACCTATGACTAAAATTAGCTCGACATTATAAAAAGAAAAATCACAAGAAGGATTAAGACAAAATTAACGTTAAGCAGACATCATCTAAATAATAAGTATTTCTTAATGATGTTGGCACTATCACTGCTCTTTGCCATATATTGCGATATTCTCTTGATAATTAGATGAAATAATTAAACTAACACTCTAATTATATTATTTTTATAATAATCAAAGGAATACTATATGAATGATATCAAAACAAAAAAGCTAATATATCATCTTACTAGTTTGAAAAATATAAGAAATATATTGATTGAGGGCTTAAAGCCAAGAGTAGACATTAAGAAATTTCATGATATTGCAGACAAAGAGATCATCGAAGGTAGAAAAAAACATCAATTAGATAGCTATGTTCCGTTTCATTGGTTTTCACGCAATCCCTTTGATGGCAGAGTGCAAAAAAATTTTCCTAATGAAAAATTTGTACTCATTACGATTAAAAGAGAGTTGGCTCAAAAAGAAAACTGGAAAATTATCCTAAGGCACCCTTTGGCTTTTTGCCAATAGTTTATATGCAGGAAATAGTGAACATCTGTCACCGAATTGGGTGACTATTGACAATACAGACCTCATTAGCCGCCGTAAAGATACCTTTTGTATTCACCGATCGTCATGCATATCCAGTGAAGTCTCAGTTTTATAACCAGTTAACAGATCTAACGGCGATAGATTGACTGCAGCTTGCTGATAAGATAGCAAGCTGCCACAACTTTTAGCTAAGCAAATTTTTACTTGCCGATACAGAAACTCGAGAAAATACGGCCTAACAGGTCATCTGATGTAAATTCACCGGTGATCTCGCTCAGCTCTTGCTGTGCAAGGCGCAACTCCTCTGCAAGTAGCTCACCGGAGCGAGCAACGACCAATTGCTCATGACCTTGCGCTAAGTGCATTGCCGCTGCATCAAGGGCTTGTAGATGACGGCGACGAGCCAAAAAACCACCTTCGGTATTACTATTAAAACCCATCGTCTCTTTTAGGTGATCGCGCAACAAATCAATCCCTTTCTCTTCACGTGCAGATAGGCGAATTAATGGGTAACGAACATCTTCAACAAACTCAATTTTTTCACCTGTTTTATCCGCTTTATTGCGGATCACAGTAACAGGCAATGTTTCTGGCAGGCGTGCCATAAATTCAGGCCAAATCTCTTGAGGCTCTGTCGCATCCGTGGTGGTGCTATCAAGCATAAACAAAACTCGGTCTGCCTGTTCAATCTCTTTCCATGCTCGCTCAATACCAATACGTTCAACTTCATCACTCGCTTCACGTAAGCCCGCTGTATCAATCACGTGCAATGGCATACCATCAATATGAATATGCTCACGCAAAACATCACGTGTGGTTCCTGCAATATCGGTCACAATCGCTGCTTCACGACCTGCTAACGCATTCAATAAACTCGATTTCCCTGCATTAGGACGACCCGCAATCACCACTTTCATCCCTTCACGCAACAAGCTGCCTTGGCGAGCTTCTGAGCGCACTCGCTCTAAATCCGCTATCACGTCATCCAATTTGGCTTCAATTTTACCGTCAGAAAGAAAATCAATTTCTTCATCAGGGAAATCGATGGCAGCTTCGACATAAATACGCAATGTCGTCAATGCTTCGACCATTTGATGGATTTGTGCTGAAAATGCCCCTTGTAACGAGTTCATTGCCGAACGGGCGGCTTGCTCTGAACTTGCATCAATCAGATCTGCAATCGCCTCAGCTTGTGCTAAATCTAATTTGTCATTCAAAAATGCGCGCTCAGAGAACTCACCTGGGTTAGCAATACGCACCCCATCAATCGTCAAAATACGTCTAAGTAATAAATCAAGAATGACAGGACCACCATGGCCTTGCAGTTCTAGAACATCTTCCCCTGTAAATGAGTTAGGGCCGGGGAAAAAAATGGCAATACCTTGGTCCAGTACGGTGTCATCGACGTCACGAAAAGGTAGGTAATCCGCATAACGCGGTTTTGGTAGCTTACCCAACACAGTTTGAGCAACTACAGCCGCTTTTGGGCCTGATACACGTAAAATACCGACCCCACCACGACCGGGAGGTGTTGCCTGTGCAACAATCGTATCGTTGGTTTGCATGATGTCTCTCTGTCATTCCTATAAAAAATTAAGGCGGTCATGAATGGCCGCCTTAATACTATATCCTGAAATAAGCTTCTTGCTTACCCAAGACCTCTATTATTTCTTCTCTTTTTTATCGCGGCTATGTAGACCACGTTTTTCCAGACCGCGGTAGATGATCTGCTGCTGGATAATGGTCACCAAGTTACTCACGATGTAGTACAGTACCAGACCAGAAGGGAACCACAGGAAGAAGATAGTAAACACGACCGGCATATAGGTCATAATCTTCTGCTGCATAGGATCGGTCACGGCTGTTGGCGACATCTTCTGAATAACAAACATAGTCACACCCATCAACACTGGCAGGATGTAGTATGGGTCTTGTGCTGACAAGTCCTGAATCCAACCAAAGAATGGTGCATGACGTAGTTCAACAGAACCCATCAACATGTAATAAAGAGCAAGGAAGATTGGCATCTGGATAAGCAGCGGTAAACAACCACCTAGTGGGTTGACTTTCTCTGCTTTGTACAACGCCATCATTTCTTGGCTCATACGCTGTTTGTCATCACCAATACGCTCACGCATTGCCGCCAGTTTTGGTTGCAATAAACGCATTTTCGCCATTGAGGTGTACTGTGCTTTAGTCAGCGGGTACATAATACCACGGACGATAAAGGTAATGATGATGATAGCAATACCCCAGTTACCGACAAAACCGTGAATAAATTTCAACAGCTTGAACAGTGGCTGAGAGATAAACCATAACCAACCATAATCAACCGTTAAGTCTAAATGAGGTGCCACTTCAGCCATTTCTGACTGGATTTCAGGGCCTACCCATAGCGTCGATGAATAAGTACCAGCACCATTAGCAGCAATTGTTAATGGTTGGCTCTTATAACCGATAATCGCCTCTTTTTGACCAAGGTCGATGGTGTAGAACGTGCTATTTTCATTACTTGCAGGAACCCACGCGGTTGCAAAGTATTGTTGCAACATTGCCACCCAACCACCTTTAGTGGTGACATTGAGTTTTTTATCTTCGATATCACTAAAGCTATATTTTTTATAGTTAGATTCATCTGAAGAATAGGCTGCACCACGGTATGTATGTAATGCGAAGTTGCTGCTACCTGTATCACGTTCTTTTGGTAGTTGGATAGTTTGTTTTAACTGACCAAAGAAGGCAAGGTTCAAAGCTTGCGCTGTTGGGTTCTGAATATTGTATTCAACATCAACATTGTAGTGGCCGCGTTTCAACACATAGGTTTTTTGATAAACCACACCGTTTTTGTCGGTGAATGTCATCGGAACACGTAGCTCATCTTGGCCATCCGCAAGAATGAAACTTGATGATTCCACACTATAAACAGGGCGTTGACCATTGCTATTATCTGGGTTATCTGGGCCATGTTGGCCAATCAGACCACTTTGTGCCTGATAGATAAAATCGGGTGTAGTTTCCAGTAAACGGAAGGGACTTTCCGAATGAAGGGTTGCAGGATAGGCTAACAAGTCAGCCTCATCGATATCACCACCACGAGTATTGATGCGTAAATCTAACACATCCGTTTTCACTGTGATTAGCTTACCTTGCCCACTGCTTGTAACAGCTTGGGAATCACTGCTTGGCATATCTGTTTGTTGTGTCGTTTGGACAGTTTTTAGATCCTGAGCAGCTTTATCGCTTTCCCAGGCCTGCCATACTAAGAACGAAACAAATAGCAAAGCGATGAGTAGAAGATTGCGTTGCGAATCCATCGTTATAATTCTCTATTATCATCGTTTTTTTTAGGCGGAACAGGATCGTCTCCACCAGCGTGTAAAGGGTGGCATTTTAATACGCGTTTCGCCGTTAACCAACTACCTTTTAACATTCCAAACCTGCGCAATGCCTCAATTCCATAATTTGAACAAGTTGGATTGAAACGGCAACGAGGCCCTAACAGTGGGCTAATTGCCAATTGGTATCCCCTAATCAACCCAATCAGGAGTTTTGAGCCAAGCGACAGTGTCGACGCCATAATTTACCCAATGTTTCCGTTATTTGTTGATTATCGAGATTAGCAACCCCTTTTCTTACCAATACCACAAAATCCATGGGAGGCAACTCATGTTGATGCAAACGAAAATATTCACGGGCTAATCGCTTAATACGATTTCGCTCATGAGCTCGTTTAACATTTTTTTTGGCGATGGTGAGACCGATGCGGGGATGCCCCAGCTCGTTTAGGCGACCAAGGATTGTTATCTCTGGGGAACTCGCCCTCTGCGGCTGCTTAAAGACATTATCGAAGTGCCTGGGAGTTAACAAACGTAACTCCCGGGTAAAAGCGAGCGTAACCACTTGAATAGAGGGCTAGCTTTATTACTTAGATGAAACGGTCAGACGAGCGCGGCCTTTAGCACGACGGCGAGCCAGAACCTGACGACCATTTTTAGTGGCCATACGAGCACGGAAACCGTGTGAACGGTTGCGTTTCAGTACGGACGGTTGAAAAGTGCGTTTCATAACGATTTCTACCTAACTTTAAAATTTATTACTGATTCAGTAAACGCGTTGGCAACCAGTGGAAACTGATTTACACCTGTGCCTCTATCGCAACAATATAGAAAGAGGCAGGATTGTAATAAAACATAGGGGGTCACGTCAATGAAATGACGCAATCAAACCACTTTATTTATAGCCTGGCTGACAGGTTTGCTGACATATGCTGCAACAGCGAATGAAGCGCCATTTTCATAACTTACCTCGAAATGGTCTATCGTGAAAATCACTTCAATGCAGTACACAGGGTGGAAGATTATACGGACTCCGCCTCAAAGCGCAAGGATCATCGGCCGATCTAAAAATATTTTTTGATCCTTAGAGAAAATTTTTCATAAATCGTCTAAAGTTATCCCCTGCTTTGTGGAAAAATAGCAAATGATCGAGATCAAACAAGAGGGTTCTCCTCTAATCGCGATGTCTTACCACAATTACCTGTGGATAAAAAGCATAAAAACTGTGTAAAAGAATGAAGATCTCTTGCCAATTTTACGGTATGATCTCTGGTCACGTTTCTGATCTGAGGATCGGAAAAATACGATGAGTAAAAATGAATCACTTTGACTTCTCTGGCGCTTGCATAAAAAAGCGACCAGTAAAAAATTCTTTGTTTAATCCGTACTTCTTTTGTTTCATTGATCTTGTTTAGGGGAGTCCACCGTGTCACTTTCGCTTTGGCAGCAATGTCTTGCCCGATTGCAGGATGAACTACCTGCCACAGAATTCAGTATGTGGATACGCCCTCTTCAAGCTGAATTAAACGATAATACACTGGCACTTTATGCCCCGAATCGTTTTGTCCTTGATTGGGTTAGAGATAAGTACATCAATAACATCAACGAGTTATTGAATGACTTTTGTGGTACTGATGCGCCAGCTCTGCGTTTTGAGGTGGGGAGCAAACCCATCACCGTTTCTCCTACCAATACTCAGGCTCGCCATACCCATGAAGCGCCAGCTATCGCCGTTCCGTCGGCGCCAGTGAAGCCAAGCTGGGATAACTCAACCAAAGCGCAACCTGATGTTGCCTATCGCTCCAATGTTAACCCCAAACACACCTTTGATAACTTTGTTGAAGGTAAATCAAACCAACTCGCTCGTGCTGCTGCGAGGCAAGTTGCCGAAAATCCAGGGGGAGCATACAACCCATTATTCCTTTATGGGGGAACGGGCTTAGGTAAAACACACTTATTACATGCTGTAGGCAACAGCATCATGCAGCACAAAGCCAATGCGCGTGTCGTATATATGCATTCTGAACGTTTTGTGCAAGATATGGTCAAAGCTTTACAAAACAATGCGATTGAAGAGTTTAAACGCTATTACCGCTCTGTTGATGCACTGCTGATTGATGATATCCAATTTTTTGCGAATAAAGAGCGTTCTCAAGAAGAGTTTTTCCATACCTTCAATGCGCTGTTGGAAGGCAACCAACAAATTATTTTGACTTCCGATCGCTACCCTAAAGAGATCAATGGAGTTGAAGATCGTTTAAAATCGCGTTTTGGTTGGGGTTTAACGGTGGCCATTGAACCACCTGAATTAGAAACCCGTGTAGCGATTTTGATGAAGAAAGCCGATGAAAATGAGATCCAGCTTCCGGGCGAGGTGGCTTTTTTTATCGCTAAACGCCTACGCTCCAATGTGCGTGAACTGGAAGGTGCGTTAAACCGTGTTATTGCCAATGCAAACTTTACTGGCCGCGCTATCACCATTGACTTTGTGCGTGAAGCGCTGCGAGATTTGCTAGCACTACAAGAAAAACTGGTAACTATCGATAACATTCAGAAAACTGTGGCTGAATATTACAAAATAAAAGTTGCGGATTTACTTTCTAAACGTCGTTCTCGCTCTGTCGCCCGTCCGCGCCAGATGGCGATGGCGTTGGCGAAAGAACTGACCAATCATAGTTTGCCTGAAATCGGGGATGCCTTTGGTGGCCGTGATCATACAACGGTATTGCATGCTTGCCGTAAAATTGAACAATTGCGGGAAGAAAGCCATGACATCAAAGAGGATTTTTCTAACTTAATCAGAACATTATCATCTTAATTGCTATGAAATTTACTATTGAACGCGAGCAGTTATTAAAACCGTTGCAACAGGTTAGTGGTCCATTAGGTGGGCGTCCAACGCTACCTATTTTAGGTAATCTTCTTTTACAAGTTAAAGAAGGCGCTTTGCTATTAACCGGAACCGACTTAGAAATGGAGATGATGGCCCATGTTCCTTTAACGCAGGAGCATGACGTTGGAGCAACCACCGTTCCAGCACGCAAGTTTTTTGATATCTGGCGTGGGCTTCCTGAAGGTTCTGAAATTCGTGTAGAACTCGATGATGACAGGCTGCTTGTTCGCTCAGGGCGTAGCCGTTTTTCACTATCGACATTACCAGCCACAGATTTCCCGAATTTAGATGATTGGCAAAGTGAGGTGGAGTTTTCGCTTCCACAGTCAATCCTCAAACGCTTAATCGAAGCCACTCAGTTTTCAATGGCTCATCAAGATGTCCGTTATTACCTCAACGGCATGCTATTTGAAACCGAAGGCCAGTTATTAAGAACCGTTTCAACCGATGGGCACCGCCTTGCTGTATGTGCGATGGATATCGGGCAAGATTTACCTTCACATTCGGTCATCGTGCCACGCAAAGGGGTCATTGAGTTAATGCGCCTCTTGGATGGCGGTGATACCCCTGTCCAATTGCAGATAGGCAGTAATAATATTCGTGCCCATGTGGGTGATTTTATTTTCACCTCAAAACTGGTTGATGGCAGGTTCCCTGATTATCGTCGTGTTCTGCCGAAAAACCCGGATAAGACATTAGAAGCTCGTTGTGATCTGCTCAAGCAAGCATTTTCACGCGCGGCCATCTTATCGAATGAAAAATTCCGTGGCGTTCGCTTATATTTCAGTGAAAATCAGTTACGCATTACGGCAAACAACCCAGAGCAAGAAGAAGCGGAAGAGATTGTTGATGTGAATTATCAGGGTACTGAAATGGAAATAGGCTTTAACGTTAGCTATATCCTTGATGTGCTCAATGCCCTGAAGAGTGAAAACGTCACTCTGTTTTTAACCGATGCTGTGTCGAGTGTTCAAATTGAAGACTCCGCAAGTAGCGCGGCTGTTTACGTTGTTATGCCAATGCGTTTGTAATCGTTTTATGATCCTTTCGCGTTTATTGATCCGCGATTTTCGTAACATTGAAGATGCCGATCTCGCTTTAGCTAATGGGTTCAATTTTTTAATTGGCCCCAATGGGAGCGGCAAAACCAGTGTGCTTGAAGCGATATACACCTTGGGACATGGTCGTGCTTTTCGTAGTATCCAAGCGAACCGCGTGATCCGTCACGAACAGGCTCAATTTATCCTACATGGGAAATTAGGCCATCTGGATGCATCGCGCAAAGCATTGTCGTTAGGGTTGAGTAAAAACCGTGAGGGTGACAGTAAAGTCAGAATTGATGGCACAGACGGCCATAAAATTGCAGAACTGGCAAAATTACTGCCAATGCAATTAATTACCCCAGAAGGGTTTACCTTACTAAACGGTGGCCCTAAGTATCGACGTGCATTTATCGACTGGGGCTGTTTTCATAACGAACCGTTGTTTTTTTCCGTTTGGTCAGACTTAAAACGGTTATTAAAGCAACGCAATGCTGCATTACGGCAGGTCAGTCGCTATGAACAAATACGCCATTGGGATCAGCAATTAGCTCCGCTTGCAGAGCAAATCAGCCAATGGCGTAGTGAATATATTGCAGGTATTGCGGAAAATATTGAGCAAACCTGCCAACAATTTTTGCCTGAATTTGTATTATCGGTCTCTTTTCAACGCGGTTGGGATAAAGAAATCGATTATTCAGAGCTATTAGAACGCCAATTTGAGCGTGATAAAATGTTAACCTATACCGCCTCTGGGCCACATAAAGCTGATTTGCGGATCAGGGCGAATGGAACCCCTGTGGAAGATATGCTTTCACGCGGTCAATTGAAACTTTTAATGTGCGCATTAAGGTTAGCGCAGGGTGAGTTTTTCACCCAACAGAGCGGGCAAAGATGCCTGTATCTACTGGATGATTTTGCCTCAGAACTTGATTCGGGACGCCGTCAATTATTGGCTGCTCGGCTTAAGGCTACGCAAGCTCAAGTGTTTGTTAGTGCAATAACACCTGAGCAAGTTAAAGACATGATTGATGTAAATAGCAAGATGTTTAGCGTAGAACATGGCAAAATAGAAGTTAAACCACAGGAATAAATATAGCGGGAAACGTTGATGTCGAATACATATGACTCCTCAAGTATCAAGGTATTAAAAGGGCTGGATGCCGTGCGTAAGCGCCCAGGCATGTATATCGGTGATACCGACGATGGTACAGGTCTTCATCACATGGTCTTCGAGGTTGTCGACAACGCTATCGACGAAGCCCTCGCCGGTTTTTGTGACGACATCGTGATCACAATCCATGCTGATAACTCAGTCTCTGTTCAAGATGATGGTCGTGGTATTCCAACAGGTATCCATGAGGAAGAAGGGGTATCAGCAGCAGAAGTTATCATGACGGTACTGCATGCGGGCGGGAAATTTGACGATAACTCCTATAAAGTCTCCGGCGGTCTACACGGAGTTGGGGTTTCTGTTGTTAACGCCTTATCCGAAAAATTAGAGCTCACTATCCGCCGTGATGGTAAAGTTCATGAACAAACTTATTGCCACGGTGAGCCACAAGGCCCACTAACTGTTGTTGGTGAAACCGATCAAACCGGAACTCGCGTCCGTTTTTGGCCAAGCTTAGACACCTTCAAAGGCGTCACTGAATTTGAATACGACGTTTTAGCTAAGCGTCTGCGCGAACTGTCATTCTTAAACTCTGGTGTCTCAATCAGACTGATTGATAAACGTGATGGCAAAGAAGACCATTTCCACTATGAAGGTGGAATTAAAGCGTTCGTTGAGTATTTAAGCCGCAATAAAACCCCAATTCACCCATCTGTATTCTACTTCTCAACTGAGAAAGATGGTATTGGTGTTGAAATCGCCATGCAGTGGAACGATGGCTTCCAAGAAAACGTTTATTGCTACACCAATAATATTCCACAGCGTGATGGGGGTACTCACCTTGCAGGCTTCCGTGCCTCAATGACACGTACACTCAACAACTACATGGATAAAGAAGGCTATCAGAAAAAAGCTAAAGTCAGTGCAACCGGTGACGATGCCCGTGAAGGCTTGATTGCAGTTATCTCTGTTAAGGTGCCTGATCCTAAGTTTTCATCACAAACAAAAGAAAAACTCGTTTCTTCTGAGGTGAAAACAGCCGTTGAAACCATGATGAATGAACGGTTTGTTGAGTATCTATTAGAGAACCCAACTGACGCAAAAATTGTTGTTGGTAAAATTATTGATGCAGCGCGTGCGCGTGAGGCAGCACGTAAAGCACGTGAAATGACTCGCCGTAAAGGCGCCTTAGATCTGGCGGGTTTGCCGGGCAAACTGGCAGACTGCCAAGAGCGCGACCCAGCACTTTCTGAACTCTACCTTGTGGAAGGGGACTCCGCGGGCGGCTCTGCAAAACAAGGCCGTAACCGCAAGAACCAAGCTATTTTGCCTCTAAAAGGTAAAATTCTTAACGTTGAGAAAGCGCGTTTCGATAAGATGCTCTCCTCACAAGAGGTCGCTACGTTGATCACCGCTTTAGGCTGCGGTATTGGGCGTGATGAATATAACCCAGATAAACTGCGTTATCACAGCATTATTATCATGACGGATGCTGACGTCGATGGTTCGCATATCCGTACGTTGTTATTGACCTTCTTCTATCGCCAAATGCCTGAAATTGTTGAGCGTGGTCATGTTTATATCGCTCAGCCTCCACTGTACAAAGTGAAAAAAGGTAAGCAAGAGCAATACATCAAAGATGATGATGCGATGGATGAGTATCTCATTTCTATTGCACTTGATGGAGCCGCGCTACATCTAAGTGCTGATGCACCGGCGATGAAAGGCGAAGAGCTAGAAAAACTGGTTGTTGAATACAATGCTGCACACAAGATCATTCGTCGTCTTGAGCGGCTCTATCCACAAGCATTACTGAATAGCTTGGTGTATCACTCTACCTTGACGGAAGAAGCACTGAAAAGCAGTGAACAAGTCGAAGAGTGGACTAAAGGCTTAGTTCAACGCTTGGAAGACAATGAGCAGCTTGGTAGTACTTACAGCTATACCATCAAGGAAAATCGCGAACGTCAGCTATTTGAACCGACCATTCGTATCCGTACTCATGGCGTCGATACTGACTACAATCTCGACTTTGATTTTGTTCACGGTAGCGAATACCGCCGCATCACCCATTTAGGTGACATGATTGCCGACCTAATTGAAGAAGGTGCTTATATCGAACGTGGTGAACGCCGCCAGAATATCAAAAACTTCGAGGAAGCGCTGGCGTGGTTAAGCCGTGAGTCACGTCGTGGCCTATCGGTACAACGTTATAAAGGTCTTGGTGAGATGAACCCTGAGCAACTTTGGGAAACCACTATGAACCCTGATACACGTCGTATGATGCGCGTCACCGTAAAAGATGCTATCGCAACCGACTTGCTGTTCACCACTTTGATGGGTGATGCCGTTGAACCTCGTCGTGCCTTTATCGAAGAGAATGCTCTGAAAGCGGCAAATATTGATATCTAATTTGCGGCGAGAAAAAACCGTTATCAGCTTGAAAACCCTGTGTGAAAACATAGGGTTTTCTTTTATCCATGACTTAACATAACGCTAGTTTACAGTTTTTTACCCCTTGTATATTGATTAAACTCTCTTTTTTTATGTTATAAACGCTTAATACATACCTAATTAACTTAATTAAAAATAATACCCAATTAAATCTTTAAATTAGATATAACCAATCATTATCACTATGCGTTTATTTATCACTTTAATTTACTTTTTGCTGATTTCCGCTATACCCGCACTATTGGGTGGTGATATTAGTTTACTTTCCAAGCTCGCGATCACCGTAACGGGCGCATTAGTTATGTTGCTTTGTGCGGGGATCTACCGCACGCTGGCTGGGAAAATCATCACGGTATTTGTTACCTTTTTATGGGCGCTCAACCTCTCCGTTTCATTTTTCTTTTATCAAAAACACGATATCCGCTTTTCCTCGTCGATTGCCGAAACATTTATCAACACCAATAGCAGTGAAACTGTAGGCATGCTCTCCTACAACAAATACTATGTTCTATTTTATATTATTGTTTTCGCTGTTTATTTTTTGAGTATTCGTCAAGGTGCTAAATACCTCAATCGCAAAGTCACTTGGGCAAGCTTGGGGTTATTTTGTGGTTATCTTGTGTTGATCCCAACCTATTATTCCGCGTTATTCGCGAAACAAGATAGCTATCTACTTTTAGGGGAACAATATCTCTCTCACACCCCTTTTTATAACGCGTCTGCACTGATCAGAAATTTATATGAAAATAGAGGCATTCGGAAGATATCCAGTTATACTGTTCAATATCAATACGATAAAAAAGAAACTGCTACCGATGTTTATGTCTTGATCATTGGCGAATCGGTACGCCGAGACCACTTAAGCCTTTATGGTTATCAATACGATACAACACCCAATTTAAACCGCCGTAAACCACAAATGCTGCTGTTTAATCAGGCCTATTCGCCTGCACCAGTCACCATCCTATCGGTGCCAGTGTCTCTCTCAAACATTAGCTTTTCACAGATGCAGGATAAGCAGCACTATGCTGATAACATTATTGCCTTAGCTAACCATGCGGGCTTTGATACCTATTGGATCAGCAATCAAGGTAAAACCAATAAAAAAACCAGCGTTATCTCCACCATTGCTAGCATGGCAAAACACAAGAAATGGAATGAGTTTGTCGGTTACGATGAAGAGATTTTAGACTATTTCGACCAAGCCATTAGCGATGATCCGCAGAATGGGAAAAAGAAAAAACTGATTGTATTACATACCTATGGTAGTCATGAACCATCCTGTAATCGCTTCCCTGAAGACCAATACCAAGAATTTAGCAAGCAAGAGGATGATAACTGTTATGATAGTTCGATTGCCTATACCGATAAATTTATCGATAAGATCTTGCAAAAATTAGATGGTAAGGCTGCAACCGTCATGTATTTTTCTGATCATGCCTTACAGCGATTAGACAGTGACCGTAACATTCACTACCACCATGGTGTCAATAGCCCACGCAAAGAGGCCTATGAAATTCCCCTGTTTATATGGTACAGCCAGAGTGCGTCCAAACCTGTATTGAACGAAACCGCCCTCAATCAGCCCTATTCTACCGCAAATAATTATTGGCTAATGAGTGATTGGTTAGGAATACAACAGCGCTCCTCTAAAGCCTGTTTATCTCCACTACGCGAGTGCTATCAGCCACAGAAAACGATCACCATGATTGATGGTAATCGAAACTTATTGGAGCTCAATACGCTCCCCTCAGAACAGACATCACCACAATAATCAGGCAATGGCTCGCTCTAAAATCATTGGAGCGAGTGCATCACTCTTGGTTATCCGTAAACCGTTCAGGGAAATCTTTAATAGAAATATCAACGGCATTCTTTGCCAGACTGTCAAGAAAACCAAATAGCTGCTCAGCGTCTTGTTCCGTTAAATCTGCCGCCAAGTAATCATTCCACTTATTTAATTTATCATTCAGCTCCTCAACAATTTGCTCCCCAATCGCCGTTAGCGAGATATGGTAAGCACGCTTGTCAATTAAGCTACTCTTCTTTTCGACCCATCCTTGCTCAAGGAATTTACTGATCCCGCGCGTTGTCACCGACTTATCAATCACCATTGCACGCGAGATTTGCTCAAGCGTCGATTCATCATATTGCTGAATATGAAGTAACATCAAACACTCAATCGCATTGATCCCATAAGGCTCCCCCATCCATTTCATATAGCGATGGGCTGCACGGCTAATTATCCCAAAAACACGCGCTTGGTCTGTCCGCATAAATACCCCATTAGTTGATTTTATCAACTAATTAGTTAATAATCTGTTATCCATTTAGTTGATAATATCAACTAATCTTACTATTCACACGCAGATATTACCCATATTCAATACTTTATGTCACAAAATAATGCTTTGTTGCAGCGTTTAGGTTTTAATTCAGATCGCTTACGCTTTGCCACAATCACTGCTTGCGCCTCAATTATTGCGCTGTTTGTTGCTCAATATTTTCAGCTTGTCCATCCACAATGGGCAGCGATGACTGTGTGGGCATCTGCTCAGCCTTGGCGTGAAAACTTACTCGAAAAGAGTTGGTGGCGTTTTGCCGGTACTGTCAGTGGCGTACTCGCTGGGGTACTACTCATCTACCTGCATTTTATCCACCCGCTACTGTTTATCTTTGGGCTTGCCATATGGCTAGGGGCGTGTAGCGGTATTGGGCAACTCCAAAAAGGATTTGTGGCTTATGGTACGTTACTCGCAGGTTATTCTGCCGTGATGGTAAGCATGCTTAGCGTACATGACTCAAACAATATCTTTTTGGTGGCTTGGGATAGGCTATGGACTATCTTGGTCGGCGTTCTCTCTGCTGTGATTTTTAATTATCTATTCACGCCAAAGCGAGACCAAGCACCTATAACTGTTTTAAAAAACCAGATAAATCAACAGTTTTATACTATTTTACATCGAGCCTTACATAAGAAAGAAGCGATTAAACCAGATGATATTCATCATCTCTGGCAGCAAATCGCAAACTATGATGAGCAGTTAGAAGCAAACCGTATTGGTTGGCGCTACCATCGAAAACAGGTGACTCAAGCACGGCAACGATTAATTGCCCAAAGCCAAATATTACTGCATTTAACGCAATTTAAATCGATTGCCGCATTCCCCTTTCCAGACCAAGAGCCGTCAGAAAGAGAGTGGAAACACTTATTATCACTTTGCCCAAATGGCCCCTTAAAAAATCTTTTGGTCACGCTCTATTACGCAATTAAAGGCACTTCGATAAAGCGTGAAAGCCGAGTCGATAAGCTCAAATTACATCAAGACAAGATTTCGGCATGGCATGCATTTTCGCGGTCATTTATCACCATTGGTGTGGTTGGGGTGCTTTGGCTATTAACACAATGGCAGACACTGGCTTATCTCACTTTAGGCCTTTCAGTGATGCTAACCATATTTGCTTCATTTGATTACCCCGATAAGTTCATGAAAAATGTTTTCACGGGGCAATTTTTGGGGGCTATTGCCGCCTTAATTTGCAGTTGGTGCCTGTGGCCTTTTGCAAGCTCATCATGGCAAATGACCTTGTTAATTATCCCTGTCATCATTAGCGGCATCATTATTTTTGCTCATAGCCGATTAATATTTATTGCTTTTGATTACATAATGGTTTCACTGATCTTACTGCAACCTAGCTACCCATTTTCAATTTCTTTTACAACCAGTGTGGGGAATGCGATTGCGATTGTCTGTGGACCTCTTGTGGCTATGATTGCCTTTATGTGGATTTATCCAACTAACCCCCAAAAACGTTACCAACATCTGCTTCAACTGGCTGATCAACAATTTAAGCAAGGGGTTGCACAGCTTATTCAAGGCCATAAACCATCAACAACGCGCCTAATGCATCGTTTATTAAATGGGTTAATACTTGCCAAAAAAAGCGAGCAGTCTTTCTCTGCTACACTTGATTTCTTCGAGGTAAGGCAAGGTATCTGGTTGATTTTAGTTATACTGCATAAACAATTTATGCATCAACCCTCAAAAAAACGCGCCCTAAATGCATTAGTTTTTCGCTTACAACACGACAAAATCGATGCAAACAAGCTAGAGCGAATCATTCAGCGATTAAGTAATAACCACGATAATCCAAAGAGGCTAATGCTATTACAGGACTATTTGAACAGACTGATGGAGCAGAAAAGAAGATAAAAAACTGCACCTCCACGTTGGATGTGAGGTGCAGATTAATATGTCTATATGGCTTATAGTAGGATGTTTAGCATACGACGTAGTGGCTCGGCAGCACCCCACAACAGTTGGTCACCGACGGTGAAGGCAGACAGATATTCTGGCCCCATATTCAGTTTACGCAGGCGGCCCACAGGGGTACTCAATGTGCCAGTCACCGCAGCAGGTGTCAGCTCACGCATGGTGATTTCACGATCATTCGGGACGACTTTCACCCATTCATTGTGAGAAGCCAGCAACTGTTCAACTTCATTGAGCGGGATATCTTTTTTCAGTTTTAATGTGAATGCTTGGCTATGGCAACGTAATGCACCAATACGTACACATAAACCATCAACAGGGATAATATTACTACCTGTTGCCAAAATTTTGTTAGTTTCCGCTTGGCCCTTCCACTCTTCACGGCTTTGGCCATTTTCTAGCGCTTTATCAATCCATGGGATCAGACTGCCTGCCAAAGGTACCCCGAACGCATCGGTTGGCATGGTGCCGCTACGAGTAAAGTCGGTCACTTTTTTCTCAATATCTAAAATGGCCGATGCAGGATCTTGTAGCTCTTTAGCCACTTGATTATGTAATGCACCCATTTGCATTAATAGTTCACGCATATTGCGCGCGCCAGCCCCTGAAGCTGCCTGATATGTTGCGACAGAAGCCCATTCAACGAGGTTATTGGTAAACAAGCCGCCTAGCGACATTAGCATCAAACTGACCGTACAGTTACCACCAACGAAGGTCTTAATGCCTTTATTCAGTCCATCTTGGATATGTTGTTGGTTGACGGGGTCGAGAATGATGATCGCATCATCTTTCATACGTAAGGCTGATGCCGCATCAATCCAATAGCCTTCCCAGCCTGATGCACGTAATTTAGGGTAAATATCATTCGTATAATCACCGCCTTGGCAACTAATAATGATATCTAGCGCTTTTAATGCATCGATGTCATTCGCATCTTGCAGCGTTCCGCGATGCCCACCATAAGTTGGCGCTTCAGCGCCATGTTGCGAGGTGGTAAAAAATACAGGATGAATTGCATTAAAATCACCTTCTTCTACCATTCTCTGCATCAAAACTGAACCGACCATACCTCGCCAGCCGATAAATCCTACATTTTTCATTATGTTCACCCTGTCTGTTTAAAATTCTCCCCCCGAATAAATGCTCTGCTCCATCCGAAAACAGGTTTTGCTCTCAGCAGAAACAAAAAATTTATTGGGTACATTAAAGCTGACAAAATATGAACCAGTGTGCAAGTGAATTTATTCACTAATAGTAAGAAGATTAGAAATGTGCCTAATGATCCCCCTATCTTGGCGCTTATACCCTACGCGCAAAAGGCTAAACGTAGAGGGGCTAATGAAAAAAAACCATCGCGACACAGGACTGCCGCGATGGCGCAGGAAAACTGAAGTCAAGAAAATCAATCACTAACAGTTCCTAGATAAGCTTAACGTTTCTTTCTACAACCCTGTACCGCCTTAAAACGTGGATTCGTTTTGCAAATCACATAAACACGACCACGCCGACGAACGACTTGGCAATCAGGGTGGCGCTGTTTAGCGGTTTTTAATGAACTCAAGACTTTCACGTTTATTTCTCCTCTTTTGATAGGAAGCGAGCAAAACGTTTCTGGAACTGCGCGGTTTTCCCTTCTTGTGAAATCATTTTTTGTTTACCGGTATAAAACGGGTGTGACTGTGAAGAGACATCCAAAGTGACATATGG
Source organism: Providencia sp. PROV122 (assembly GCF_028482365.1). NCBI lineage: Bacteria > Pseudomonadati > Pseudomonadota > Gammaproteobacteria > Enterobacterales > Morganellaceae > Providencia > Providencia sp. PROV122. The sequence goes on from NZ_JAMPQI010000012.1 coordinate 102,742, forward strand.
AAAGCGTTCACCTTCAAACTCTATTGTTTTTTCCGTTTTAATCGTTGAACCAACTTTAAAATAAGCATCAGCACTGGTGTCGTGAAACACGACGGTTCGATATTGAGGATGGATCCCAGATTTCATCATAACGCCTCTAATTGTTATGTTATAATATAACAATATACACTTTTAAATAGCGATGCAATCCTTTTATTGAAAAGGAACACTAAAAAATTATTAAATATTTGTTTTTATTGTGGAAATGAATGTTTTTGCTATAAAACGCACTGATTTTATAGGGAGCTATAATCTTTATTTGATATTTAGACCAACTATTAGTTGATAGTTTTATTAATCATCAAAACAACTAATAGAGTAAATCAATGAACGTAGAATCAATTACTTCTCAGCATACTGTCGCTAAACAGATAAAACCTTCTTTCACTGACACGCTACTAGGTTCGATTAAGAGTATACAAAATAAGATAAAATCTTCTGCCCCCAAAGTACATGCCACACTCAGTGGTGAAAAGAAAATAGAAAGCAGGATCCCCGGCAAAATGTTCCAATTGGCTATGGAGTACCAAGAGGCCTTTCCGCCACACCACAACGTGCATACTTCAAGCCTAGATAGCCTTTTATCAATGGAAAATGACCCAAAAAAACCCATTATTGATTATTTTGACAGAGTCATTGTGATTGGTGATAGCTTGTCTGACTCAGAAAAGAGGATGTATCACAAGTCAAAAGGGCTTATCCCCCGCTCCTCTCAATACTATAAAGGTAAGTTTACTAATGGCAGCGTATGGACCGAATTTCTGACAATGCCAAGCATCATGCAAAGCGTGGCATTCCATAAAGGGATATCTCACGACCCGAAAGTGACGCTTATTAATAGGGCGGAAGGTGGGGCACCTTGTGCATCTTATTCAACGTCATCCCCTAAATTTAGGTTTCTCTCTAATATGGAAAAACAGATAAAAGGGTTAAATTTTACCGAAAAGGATTTAGTCATTGTTTTTATCGGTGCCAATGATTATCTCACTTATCATAAAACAGACGTGAATTTCGTCGTTTTGAGTCAAAAAAAATCAATTGAGAAGATGGTGCAAAAAGGCGCTAGGCAAATTTTAGTCATGGGGATACCCGACCTTTCTCAAACCCCTTACGCCAAAAAGGTCGCAGAGAAAAACCCCAAATACCGGCAGGAAATGCAACGTATTTCTATTGAACATAATCATAAACTTAGACAACTCGTTGAGCTTATGAATTTACAGCAACCTTGTCGGATCATGTTCTTTGATGTCAATAACACCATGGATAACATTATGAATGTCGTCAATAACATAAATGCCAGAAAGCCGGGATCTTATGAGGTAAACAAGGCTTTTTCACATGGGTACATCTTCGGGAACGCCCCCTTAGAAATCGACCCTCACTATGTATTTGTTGATGAGGTACATCCAACCCAAGAAATCCATCATATTATTGCGATGGAATTGCATCATTTTATTTATAAAAACTTTAATCCACAGAACAAATCAATATTAATCAGCGAACCTTAAACCGTCTAAAAAACAACAAGAGGCTCGTTTGTCCATACAACTAGCCTCTTATTGCCTTCCCTACACTGCCACGGCAAAAACTGCGCTTTCTTTAACATGAACAAAAACAATGTCTAGCAGCAAAGCCGCATTATCTGACTAAAAACTTTTATATAATCAGCCTCAAACGCTACCATTTATGACTTATCAAAGTGATACTAAGCGTATTAGATAATTGTCACCATTAAGGAGATACCTATGTATTACGGCTTTGATATGGGCGGTACAAAAATTGAACTTGCTGTGTTTGATGAATCACTCAACCCCATTTGGCAAAAACGCGTACCAACACCAAAAGATGATTATCAAGCTCTCCTTAATGCTTTTCGTCATCTTACTGAAGAAGCTGATACTCAATTTAACGGTCAAGGAAAGGTGGGAGTTGGCATACCCGGTATTGTCAACCACGAGAAAGGAACGGTATTTACTACAAATGTACCCGCCGCTAAATATCAGCCTTTGGTCTATGACTTAGCCGATACCTTACAACGCCCAGTCAAAGTAGAGAACGATGCTAACTGTTTTGCGCTTTCAGAAGCTTGGGCGCCTGAGTTTAAAAATTACCCAACGGTACTTGGTCTGATATTAGGCACTGGCGTTGGTGGCGGCTTTGTCACCCACGGTAAAGTCCTTCCCGGTAAAAATGGCATTGCTGGCGAAATTGGTCATATGAATGTGACCTTACAGGGCGCTCGTTTACTTGGAAACCAAGTTCCGGAAGTCATGTGCGGTTGTGGTAAACCTGCTTGCTTTGAAACCTATTTGTCCGGCCCAGGTTTTGAACGCATCTATACCTCATTTACAGGTGAACAAAAATCAGCGATTGAAATTATCCAGCTTTACTACCAAGGCGACCGCAATGCAAAACAGCATGTTGAACGCTATATCGATTTATTAGGGATGTTTTTAGGCCAAGTATTGACCATACTAGACCCTGATTTAGTGGTGATTGGTGGCGGATTATCGCAATTTGATGGTATTTACCAACTTCTGCCTGATGTTTTGCCTCAGTATTTGTATGGTATCGCGAATCTCCCTGCCATTGAAAAAGCACGATATGGTGACTCCGGTGGTGCAAGAGGTGCTGCGTGTTTAAACTTACTTGATTAATTCTATTTAATTTTTTTCATACTAAAAAACTGAAGCAGCGCTAAATACACCGTGTCTCTTTTCGTTGTTTCAGTTTTTAAATAGTGAGATCGGGAACCAAAACACCGTAAAACGCCCCATATTTTAATGGGCACAAAGAGATTCGCCAATTCACATCTGGCATGACTATTTTTAGCATCCCTTCGACAATCCCCCCCAGTCTATCAATAGACAGATAGATTTATTGAACGCCAATTAATGGCAATAGCCTATTCTTTATCAAATGATTATTGTCACTGTTAAAAATGGTGCGTTTATTTTTATCAAAGCTCAACTTATTAATGCTACATATTGTTTTTATTGATATTTTTATTTACCAGTGTCAATAAGAAAATCTTCAATTAATGATTAAACTCATTTGACTTAAGATTCAAAAATAAATTAAACATACGGTTAATTATAATATAGCCTCCCTTTTAACCAGTCAGAAATTATCTTAAATAATCGAATAACATCATAAGCATTCGCAATTTAACTAAGTGAAAACAGTCCATCATATTAACGAAGCTGGTGAGCTATCATCAACATATAAGGGTAAGCTGTCTAACTATTAGACAATGAAATAGGGCTAGCGACATGCCTATTTTTTATTATTTGATTGATTAAAACACTTTACCATCGCTTACTAGTTTTGAACTATAAATACGACAAAATAATAATAAAGACATTATAATTGATTTTTTGCCAACTTCATCACAAAAAAATAATTATGATTCATGATTAAATTAAATCATGAACTATATGTTCACATATTGCTAGGAGTCATTAAATTTGTTAGTCGCCTTAGCAGACCTTATCGGTTATCAGATAAGCCAGTCTTTTAAACTCTAAACGCATAATATCACTTATCAGATATTTTTAAAATATCAATTGATGTAGTGGCTGTGATTATCATGGCAAAAGATAACTCCGATATTACTAAACAATCTCTCTATTTCATATGATTAATTAAATCGTATGAAATAAAGCATCGCATTACATTAATGAGGTATATCATGGATTTTAATCAATCTCCTTTAGCTATAAATAGTGCAAACAAAAAACAATCCAGTTTTGATTTGATTGTACAAAGTAGTTGTCGTTCCGTTATGCAACAGCCATTAGTGAATTTCACTAATAATCCGTCATTAATTAGCTTACAGCAAGATGTCAATTCTGCATTAGGCACAGCAAAAGAAAATGCAAAATATTATCTTGATACGATACAACCAATGATAATTAGGAATATTTCCAGCATTAGTGCTTACTATACAATTCATAATTCAATAGCATCCCAAGTTCCGGCGGGAAAAAGTATTTCTGATTGGCTAAATATTTTAGGTGCGATTAGAGATCAATCAAACAAATATGCAAGTGAGGCGAATGTAACTAGCACACTCTTATCACAATTTAGCCATAAGCTAGATAATAGTGTAGCGAGTTTCTATGATGTTGTTGATAGATTAAACACCGCGATACTAGGTGATAACGGTGCGCTGTCTCAAAATAGAAATAATATACTCAATATACAAACACAAATAGCTGCTGATCAAGCCGGTATAACGATTAGTGCTTTAGGTATTGCTGGAGGGTTCTTTTCTATTATTGTGGGGGCTGTGGGTTCCCTCGTTACCGGAGGGGCGGCAGTAAGCATGGTGATTGGAGGGGCGGTGGCAATAGCAACAGGTCTTGCTGGTGTTATAGGTGCGGTACTTAAACTTCAGGGTGACCTTAGATTGAAAGAGAAGTTATTAATTGAAGATGCTAATTTGAAAAATGAGGTTAGAGTCGCTCAAGCATGTTCAACGGGAAATGCGCAACTGGCAACTTGTATATCACAAGCAGCTCAAGCTTCACTTGAAATGTCAAATGCATGGCAGTTTCTCTCTAATGATATAGATAACCTTATTAGTGACCTAAATATGGGAATTATCAATACGGATAATGTTAGAGAATTATTCTTATCTAGTGCTAATAACCAAGTTAAAATCGTATTAAAAGATACTGATACAATTAAATCGCAAATGAGTGGTGTTGAATATGTCATCAACCCTAAAAAGTTAACTTATGATTTAATTAATGTTAATTAAAAATCAGCACTAAAAATAGCATAGGAAGTTAATAACATGAAGTAAAATTAACTCAATCATAAGGTGAAGGTATGAACATTTTAAATTATAAAAGCCTAATGTTTAATTATCTTGGTATATTAAGCAAGTATAATAATTCGCAATGGAACTTGCCCTTTTATGCTCAGAAAATAATCATCGCAATTAATAATTCAATGCTTGTATGCGAGAAAGTTATTGAGGCTTCATCAGCTCAAATCCAAAATTGGATTAATGAACTTAAATCAATATCCAATTTTATAAATATGAATGACATATCTAGTTGTCGTGAAGCATTCTCTAAAATGCAACTTGATTCATCTAATGTCATTAATGATATATCGTTACAAATAAGTGTCCTGCAAGACTGTGTTAGTACTATAGAAGACGTCATGTCAACATCTCAAATTTTCTATGGTGATCCGGAAATTAACGCATTAAATGAATTTAAAAATGACGTAATTGGTTTTTTTAATATTGAAATGAACTTTCAAGTATATCTACTTGTAATATTATCGGATTGCAAAGCGCTAAATAATCTCTTTAGCATAAGTATACAACCATACAACTATGAACAATATAACTCGATGTTAGTTGTTAAGGTGCAAACCGAAGCCTCATTTGTAAAAGTAAAGGAATTAAGATTGTCACTTTAGGATATAGGGATTAAAGGCGCTTATTGCAAAAAGTGCATTGATGTGACGTTATTGCTCATTATTTAGGAAAATAACCATGTCACTGAATGATTTTAAATGGAAGTATTTTGCTCCCTCTATCACCCTTTGTGTATACGTAGCTATGATTCAATATCTCTGAGCTATGCCGATGTTAGTGATATTTTGGCTGAACGAGGAATTTTTCATCATTCAGCCACTTATTGCTATTTTATCGAATAGACTCCGATAAAATATGTCAAATATATCAAGCAAACCTAACTCAGTTATGGCGTAATGACGCGTATGTATGTAAGCTATTTTCATAATGCTAGTTAAGTTAAAGGTCACAAATTGTAGGTAAAAATTGCAATGCCTGATGTGAATTGACGAATATCTAGCTGACCATGGAAATGGGCTGCTTTACTGTGTTTTTGAATCTATAGCACGCCTTTAATCTCACTTTTTTCTTTTATTAATAACCATTTTATTGTTTATCACTAGAAAAAGATAATTTAAAAAATAATATTTTTATATTGATGCATTTTTCAGAGTTTTTTAATTCTACGGTTTCAATAAGTTATAACATAATCTTACATATTGCTGTTATGATTCATTATCTTTTATTAACAATTAATGGCAAAATAACTCCTATCTAGCCCGTTTTTATCAGTCATTGATGATACTTAGAAAAATTTCATAAATAACTCATGAAAATCAGCCAGATAATAAAGAATAGTCCGATACTGAAAATCATTGAAATTGATATGATTAAGTTAACGGTAATGGTAATAACAAAATTGAAACTCTAAATATTATAGAGAGAACATTTATGAGTTTGTTTCTACAAAACTGTCTGACCTTCCCCGTCATTATTTTTAGCGGCCTACTTATTATTGTTATGTTTTATTGGTTATGCGCCGCTTTTGGATTATTAGATATTGATTTATTTAATGTTGATACATCCGTTGATGGTGGCGGCTTTGATGCTACAGGGTTTGCTGGCTGGCTCACAAAACTCGGGCTTGCAGGTATTCCAGTCACGATTATTCTGACCTTATTTACACTATTTGGCTGGTTATTAAGTTACTTTAGTGTTCATTGGTTTATTCGCTTTATTGATATTACACTACTACGCTACCTTGTCGGCTTCACTGTATTCTTCGTTATATCCTTTATTTCAATCCACTTAACCGCCCTATGTTTAAAACCATTACGTGAGAAATTGGCTAAATCCAATACGCCAAAAACAGCCCAGCGATTAATGGGTAAACTCGCCACCGTACGTTCAGGAGAAGTCACCGAACATAAAGGCGAAGCCATACTAGAAGATGGTGGTGCGGGGTTAATTCTGCAAATTCGTGCCGCTTCTACTGAAAATATTAAGCGAGGTGACCGCGTTGTTATCATTAGTTATGACCCCGTGTCACACAGCTACAATGTGGTGACGGAAGACGAATTTCGCCAGTAATAAACACTATTTTGAACCTTTAACGACGACATTATCGAAACCCATGGAGAGAAAATATGGAATTGGCTGACCTAATGCCCTTTTTAACCATTATTGGGGGCATCATCATAGTCATACTTGGCTTTTTTGGGCTATTTAAAGCCTTCTATATCAAGGTCCCACAAGGAACTGCATTGATTGTTAACGACATGTCGTCGCAACCAAAAGTTCACTTTACTGGTGCTTTAGTTTATCCCGTCATCTACAAAAAAGAGTTTATGAGAATTTCTCTCTTAACTTTGGAAGTTGACCGCCGCGGTAAAGATGGCCTGATTTGCCAAGACAACTTACGTGCAGATATTACTGTCGCTTTCTATTTACGTGTTAATGAGACCACTGAAGACGTACTCAAAGTGGCTAAAGCCATTGGGGTCGACCGCGCATCCGATCATCAAGCCGTCAGTACCTTATTTAGCGCTAAGTTTTCAGAAGCACTCAAAACGGTTGGTAAGCAGTTTGAACTCTCTAAGCTATTTGAAGATAGGCAGAACTTCCGTGATCGTATCGTGGATGTTATCGGTAAAGATCTCAATGGTTATGCACTTGAAGATGTGGCCATTGACTACCTTGAACAAACGCCAAAAGCCGCTCTTGATCCAAATAATATCTTCGACTCCGAAGGTATCCGTAAAATCACTGAAATCACCGCTATCCATAATATTGAAACTAACCAGAAAGAGCGCGACCAAGAACTGGCTATTCAAAAGAAAAATGTGGAAACCCGTGAAGCAAGCCTAGCCCTTGAACGCCAACAAGCGGATGCAGAAGCTCGCCAAAAACGTGAGATTGAAAATATTCGTGCTCGTGAGCAAGCCGAAACATTACGCGTACAAGAAGAAGAGCGCTTAAAAGCAGAGCAAGCACGTATTCAAACTCAGCAAGAAATTGAAATTCGTGAAGAAAATCGCATGCGTGAAGTTGAAGTTGCTCAGCAGAACCGGACCCGCGCAGTTGCTATTGAACAGGAACGCGTTAATCGTGCTCGTGACCTCGAAATCGTAGCCCGCGAACGTGAGGTTGAACTACAACGTATTGAAAAAGAAAAAGCGTTGGAAGAAGAACGCAAAAATATTTCTAACGTGATCCGTGAACGCGTTATCGTTGAAAAAAGCGTTGCCCAAGAAGAAGAGCGTATCAAAGAGGTACGTGAAGTATCAGAAGCCGATCGCTTAAGACAAGTGACCGTTATCAACGCTCAAGCAGAAGCGGAAGAGTCTTTAGTTCGCCAAGTGAAGAAAGCCGAAGCCGATGAAGCGAGTGCAAAACACAGAGCCGAAGAAATCAGCACCATGGCACAAGCGGAACTTGAAGCTTCAGCAAAACAAGCAGAAGCCAAAAAACGCTTAGCAGAAGGGATTGAAGCTGAACATGCTGCACTCGGCCTCGCAGAAGCACGAGTACGTCAAGCCACAGCCGAAGCGGAAGAAAAAGAGGGATTAGTCCTAGCGAATATCACCGCTGAGAAACTCCTAGCAGAAGCGCGTGGATTAAAAGAAAAAGGCTTAACTGAAGCACAAGTGTTGGAAGCAAAAGCGCTTGCTGAACAACAACAAGGCTTTGCTGAAGCGAAAGTCCTCGAAGAAAAACTGGCCGCTCAAGCACGCGGTGAAGAGCAACAAGCCAATGCGAAAGAAAAACTGGGCTTGGCGGATGCGAAAGTGCTTGAAGAGAAACTGGCTGCCCAAGCTCGAGGGGAAGGTCAATTAGGTGCCGCGCAAGCCGAAGTGATCCGTCAACGTCTGAAAGCAGAAGCGGATGGCTTGACCGATAAATTCAAATCCATGGATCACCTCAGCGATACTGCCCGTGCTCATGAAGAGTTCCGTATGCGTCTTGAGAAAGAGTTTGAGCAAGCTATGGCATCAATTGACGCAAATAAAGAGATTGCTCGTGAGCAAGCCGATGTATTGGCTGCTGCATTAACCAAAACCAATATCGAAATTGTGGGCGGTGACGGTAGCTTCTTTAATACCTTCTCTAAAGCGCTTAGCTTAGGTAAAGCCGTTGATGGCTTTATGGATAAAAGCAGCTTTGCTAAAGAGAGTGTCGAAAAGCTGATCAACCGTAAAGACGATAAGAAAATCGATATTGCAGCTTTACTGAAAAACCCTGAGGTTCAAGATTTGATTAACAGCTTTATGGCTGCAAAAGGTGCAAACCCGCAGGTTAAAACCGTCTCGGCAAAACCTGAAGCACCAACGGATGATCAGCTCTAATGGGGTATGCTCTAACGTGTTTAAATTATATTACTGGCTCGGTATGGCACTCATACCATAGCGAATAATCATTTAACGGTAAACGAGCATCCTAGTTCAAAGGCATACATATCGGGTATGCCTTCAACTTTTGTCTTTTGTTATAGCCAAGGAAACCAACGACGCATGTCAATTCAGGATACGAGTCACGAGCAAAACATACTGGATAGTGCTGTTGCGCAAGGCGGCGCATATGAAATATTACGCAAACGCCTTACTGAACAAGGGCAACAGCTTCATCAAAAAGCAGCGCAACTCAATGACAGTCGTTTACAAGAGTTCGGTCAAAGCCAAATGGATATTATTGGCCGTATTCGTATTCGCACAGAAAATAATTGCCAAGCAAGGGATATTGTCCGAGTTGGTGAATGGCTTCTATTTGGCTATAACGTTTTCCTTGGCCTCAAAAGAGAAACACAAATTGAAGATGTGTTTTCTCTGTATCGACTGATTGATAACCAAGGTGAGTTTGATGTTGAAGCGGTCTCCTATGACGGCACCTTCCTCAGTGATACGCGCTTTATCCAAGATTTTACTGAGCTTTACACCTATTACAAAAACACCCAATTACTACAGTTAGTTGAACGTGATGGTAAGCTATTAGCTAGCTTTCAAATTGGTGAACGTATCACCGATGTGCGGGTTTTCCGCTGGTCTATCTCCAGTGATAAAAGCAAAATCGATTATATCGACAACCGCGGTGAACGCGACATCGCCCTTCCCCCTGCCTATGACTTTGAATGGGTGAAAACAACCCGTGAAAACACGGTTAATGGTCGTTTTCCGCATATCAATATTTTAGATACTGTTTTCGTTGAAACTATTGGTGGCGACCTCACCATAAAATGCGAAAATAACACAGAAGATGGCCTCGGCATTTATCGCGAAGCGGTGTTAGATAAAAACCAATCCCTAGATGATGCCCAAATTGAATATGCCCAAACAGGCAGCCTGATCTTACTGAAAATATTACCCTATCGCGAAGAGAACTGGCGCTATCTCGTCTACAATACACTGACTCAAACAGCTCAACGCATTGATGCGATTGGTCAGGCATGTGTACAGCTTCCCGAAGACCACGGCATTATTTTCCCAGGTGGATATTACTTACAAAATGGTGAGTATAAAACCTTTGATCAACCTATGGATGGCATGCGTTTTCGTCGCTTGCGCCGTTCCCCAAACGGTGAGGATGTCCTGTATGTCTTCTATTCGCCAAACCAAGGTCGTATCGCCCTCTTTAATTATAATTTGATTGAGCGAAAACTGGCGATTCCGCTGATCGGGCATGGTTATGCCATGCTTGAAGATGGAAAAATGGTTCTCTTTGAAGGTGAAGGTGACGAAGCCACTCGAGTTCACCCGATGCAAGTTTGGCAAACCCCTTTCTATTCAGAAGAATTTGCCGATCAACAGCCTGCGCGAGGGGGCTTTTTTGGTCGCATTGGTAACGCTGATCTTGTACGTGGTATCTCAGAAATTCTGCATATTGCTAAAGAAATTGAAGGTAATCAGGTTTCCGTTGCCCGCTATGAACAACTCAGCCAACAACCGAAAAACCTACTTGATATTTATTATTGGTTTAATGACGAGCAATGTTTAGGTATCGGTAAATTACTCAAAGAGATCACACAAACCAGTGAATTGGTCTTAGATGAGTATGAAAAAGTCGAGAGTATCCGCCAGCAATCAGCAAAATCGATGAATGAAGCGGTTAATCGGCAAAAGACACTGATGTCTTTAACATTACCTGAAAGCTGGAATGATATTCAGCAGTTTGTTGATGGGTTAAATGCACTCAGTGCCCAACGTGGTCACCTGATCTCCTTACGCGAATTCCGCTATATGGATTTAACGAAACTCGCGCAGATGGAAGAAGAAATTACGCAAGCACAGCAGTATGTTTCTCAAACTACCGCAACTTTCCTAGCGAGCGATAAAGCACTACAACCATTTAAAACGCAACTTTCTCAGTTTGAAGAGCAAATGGAGAGTGCTCAAAATAGTGCGCAGCTCGATATTCCAATGAATGGCATGGAAAAAATGTCTGCCGACTTGGATATGCTATCGAATCTAATGGCTTCGCTAAAATTTGATGATGTGACTCAACAAACCAACATCATTGATGCAATTTCACAAATTTATGCCCAATTAAACCAGTCACGCGCTCGTTTACAACAAAAACGTAAATCACAAAGTGCTGTCGAGACTGTGGCTCAATTTGGCGCACAATTCCGCCTATTTAGCCAAGGCATTACAAATGCCCTATCACTCTCCACGGATCCTGAACGCTGCGATGACCAGCTATCTAGGCTATTAGTCCAATTAGAAGAGTTAGAAAGCCAATTCAGCAGCCATGATGAGTTCCTAGAAGATATTCTCGCCAAACGCGAAGAGCTGCTAGAAACCTTTGAGTCGCACAAGCAAGCCTTATTAGATGAACGCCAACGCCGTTCACAAAACTTACAAACAGCAGCCGACCGCCTGTTAGATAGTTTGCAACGCCGCACTGCACGTTTACAGTCTCAAGATGAATTAAACGCCTTTTTTGCGTCTGATCCATTGGCAACAAAAACGCGTGAAATCATTGAAAAACTAAGAGAAATCAATGATAACGTCAAAGCGGATGATATTGATGCCAGATTAAAAGCAGCGCGCGACCAATCTATTCGCACACTACGCGATAAAACAGATATTTACGAAGATGGCGGTAATATAATTAAATTAGGGCCTCGCCATCGCTTTAGTGTTAACACCCAAGAGCTTGATTTAACCATCTTGCCGAAAGATAACCAACTTTGGTTATATCTGACGGGTACCGATTTCCAAGAGCCTATTGATAACCCTCAATTAGCTGAGTTACAACCTTATTGGTCAGCGGCACTTGAATCCGAGTCAGACGATGTTTATCGGGCTGAATACCTTGCATATTCAATTATCTACGCTGCAAGTAAGCGCCAAGATGGCCTTGATTATAATATGCTTAAGTCCGCGTTATCGGTGCCTGAGAAATTAGAGAAAATCGTACGCGACTTTGCAGCCCCACGTTATAAAGAGGGCTATGAGAAAGGTATTCACGATCACGATGCCATCGCTATTTTGAAAAAGCTCCTGCCTGTCGGAGAAAGTGCTGATTTACTGCGTTATAACCCAACATCGCGAGCAATTGCTGCGATTTTCTGGGAACAAGTACAAAATAATGAATATCCGGCTTTATGGCCAGAGCGCGCCAGAACCGCAATGAATATTCATCAGCTATTCCATAATGATGATGCTTTGCTCGATTTGCAGGCGGAGATCGAAGCAGACATTAGCCTATTTTTACAAGAGCACCCGATACCTTGTGAAAGTTACCAACAAACTCAAGCCGCAGAGTATCTTAGCTTTGCGCTGGCGAGAACGCCTATTGAATTAGTTTACAGTAAATATGCTAGAGACCTTGTTGCCGCCTTGCAAACTCGGTTAGAAGACGCCCATATGTGGATAGACTTCAACCGTTCCCAACAAAACCTTGCAGGCCGCTATGCTCAGCGTTGGGCATTGATTCAAAACTGGTTACAAGGGCTATGTTCAGTGCCTGAATTTGCCCATCTTACGCCTTATATTCCGGGTGCAATCGCCATTATTATTTTAGACAAAGTCGCATCAGCACGTTATAGCGAAGCTGATCTGTACTTCAAAGTTAATGGGTTATTAGGCGAACATCCAACGATAGAAAATCAAACCCTCTCGTTGAGCTTAGATAACTATTTCAGTCGCATGCGTTTTCAAAGAAAACGGTTTATTCCCGCATTCCGTGAATATCAAGCGTTACGCCAACGTGTTGTCATTGAAGAGCGCCGTCGTTTGAAGCTGCATGAGTTTAAAGCGCACCCTCTTAGCTCCTTTGTTCGTAATAAACTGATCAACGACGTCTATTTACCGATTATTGGTGACAATATGGCGAAGCAAATCGGTGCTTTAGGGGAAGGTAAACGTACCGATTTGATGGGGCTACTCTTGATGATCTCCCCGCCTGGTTACGGTAAAACCACATTGATGGAATATGTTGCTGACCGCTTAGGCCTCATTTTCATGAAAATTAACGGGCCTGCGTTAGGTCATGACGTGTTATCACTCGACCCAGACCAAGCACCAAATGCAACTGCACGTCAGGAGCTAGAAAAACTCAATTTAGCGTTAGAGATGGGGAATAACGTGATGCTCTATGTGGATGATATTCAGCATACGCATCCTGAGTTTTTACAGAAATTTATTTCTCTGTGTGACGGAACAAGGCGCATTGAAGGGGTTTGGAAAGGAAAAACGAAAACCTATGACATGCGTGGTAAAAAATTCTGTGTTGTTATGGCAGGTAACCCATATACCGAATCAGGTGAAGTGTTCCGCATACCGGACATGCTCGCCAACCGCGCTGATATCTATAACCTAGGGGAAGTGCTTGGCGGCATGGATGATGCCTTCGCATTAAGCTACATTGAAAACAGTCTAACCTCAAACCCTGTACTTGCGCCGCTTGCTCTACGTGATCTCAATGACCTCTACCTTTTCGTTGATAAAGCAATGGGTAAATCAGTCTCAACTAATGCTTTGAGCTACCCCTATTCAGATGCAGAAATCAGTGAAATTGTCGCTGTCATTAAGCGCCTAATCACGCTACGCGATGTCGTACTCAAAGTGAATCAGCAATATATTGCCAGTGCAGCACAGTCCGATAAATACCGCACCGAGCCAGCCTTCCGTTTGCAAGGTAGCTATCGAAATATGAATAAACTGAGTGAAAAAGTGTCCTCTGTCATGAATGAAGAGGAGCTTGAACGTTTATTGGATGATCACTACCTCGGTGAAGCACAATTACTCACCACAGGAGCAGAAGAAAATTTACTCAAATTAGCTGAAATTCGCGGTAAGCTCACGGAGCAACAGGCCGCACGCTGGCAACAAATCAAAAAGGACTTTATGCGCAATAAAGCACTAGGTGGGGATAATGCAGATGTGGGTGACCGTGTTGTTGCACAACTTGCTGATCTGGTTGAAAGTGTACAAGCATTAAGCCAGCAAGCATGAAACAGTGGTTGAACCAACGACTGAAACTACTTGCTATTTTGGCTGGGCTATTGGTCATCATCCAAGTGATCAATAGCCTAACAGGCTATTCGTTAAATCGCTTTGGTATCATACCCAGAAGCTTAGAGGGCCTCATCGGTATCCCCCTTTCCCCCTTTATTCATAGTAGTTGGGGACATTTACTGAGTAACCTTCCTCCTTTACTGATCCTCAGCGCAGTACTGCTACATAGAGAGATCCGTGAATATCTATTAGCTTCGCTCTTTATTATTATTACTGGTGGATTAGCTGTTTGGTTAGTTGGTCGCTACGCCATTCATGTTGGCGCAAGTGGTTGGATTTTCGGGCTTTGGGGGTTACTGATCGCCCAAGGTTATTTTCGTCGCAAACTTTCTGACATTATCATCACTGTCTTGGTGCTATTTTATTTTGGCGCAATGACATCCGGCTTGCTGCCCGTTCATCAATATATTTCAACTGAATCGCATATTGCTGGTGCAATATCGGGTATTTTCTATGCATGGTGGGTTAATCGCCGCAAGAAAAGCGCCCTTTCACCTACAGAAAGCTAATTTTTAGCTAACGTGATCAGATTCACTTTTAATATTTTTTTATTTTTATGTATCCTTTTTTATCTACTTGGTTCACATATTAATAATTTAACTATTATTTAACTCTTCATTTACAAATTAGTGATTGTTAGTCTCATAAAACAATAAAAAATGGAGACTCACCTGATGAAGATAAACAACTTATTATCTGCGGTTATTATTTTTGGATTAACAACACTTTCATCTACTGGCTATGCCGAACCGAATAAAATCAAAATCGATCGAGATAGCTACGGCGTTCCTCATATCTATGCCGATGACGTATATAGCCTTTTTTATGGTTATGGCTATGCTGTCGCCCAAGACAGGCTTTTCCAGATGGAAATGGCAAAACGCAGTACCCAAGGCACCGTTTCAGAAGTGCTCGGCAAAGATTTTATTGCCTTTGATAAAGATATCCGCAGTAATTACTGGCCTGACTCCATCCATCAACAAATTAAAAATCTCCCTAAAGAAGAACAGGATATCCTACGTGGCTATGCAGACGGCATGAACGCTTGGATCAAACAAGTGAATGCGACACCAGATAAATTAATGCCTAAACAATTTATTGATTATGGCTTCACACCATCTCAATGGAACAGCTTTGATGTTGCCATGATTATGGTGGGCACTATGGCTAACCGCTTCTCAGATATGAACAGTGAAATCGATAATCTAGCCTTATTAACCGCCTTAAAAGATAAGTATGGTGAGCAAACAGGGTTAGCAGTATTCAACCAAATAAATTGGCTAAACAACCCTAATGCCCCCACCACTATTGATGCTCAAGAATTTACCTATTCAGATACAAAAAATAAAAACAAGCAATCTCAGGTGAATCAAATAAACGATTACCGTCTAATTCCCCCTATGTTTGAGCGCCCTGCAAAGGATGCCTCCGGCAAATTAATCGCATTAACAGCACAGCAAAATAGCCAATTGATTGCCAAGCAATATGAGCAAGGCGGTGCGAACGGGTTAGCAGGTTACCCAACGACGAGTAATATCTGGGTTGTCGGCAAATCAAAAGCCGATGGCGCTAACGCAATTTTGCTCAACGGCCCACAATTTGGCTGGTTTAACCCAGCCTATACCTATGGCATTGGTTTACATGGTGCTGGTTTTGATTTGGTTGGCAACACCCCTTTCGCTTATCCAGCAATATTATTTGGCCATAATGGCAACATAGCATGGGGATCAACGGCTGGTTTTGGTGATGGTGTCGATATTTTTGCAGAGAAACTCGACCCAAAACGTCCTAACTATTACCAACATCAAGGCCAATGGAAAAAAATGCTCAGCCGCCAAGAGGTCATTAACGTGAAAGATGCTTCGCCTGTCACATTAGATGTTTATCGAACGGTGCACGGCAACATAGTCAAACAAGATAACAGCGCTAACATCGCATACAGCAAGGCTCGAGCGTGGGATGGAAAAGAAGTCTCTTCTTTGATGGCATGGGTAAAACAGGCACAAGCCAAAAATTGGCAGCAATGGCAAGCTCAGGCACAAAATCAAGCACTGACCATTAATTGGTATTATGCCGATCGAGATGGCAATATTGGTTATATCCATACAGGACATTACCCTGAGCGCCAAGAAAACCATGACCCTCGCCTTCCAGTGCCAGGTACCGGGGAGTGGGATTGGCAAGGTATGCAACCCTTTGCCAATAACCCAAAAGTGTATAACCCGAAATCCGGTTATATTGCCAACTGGAATAATTCCCCAGCCAAAAACTACCCCACTAGTGATTTATTTGCTTTCTTATGGGGTTCGGCTGATCGAGTGACAGAAATAAATAGACTGATAGAATCAAAAGCTTTGTTAAACCAAGAGGATATGTGGGATATCCTAAAACAAACCAGCCGTGTTGACCTCAATCATCGCTTATTCACCCCTTATATCATCCGTGCTACGCGTGATTTACCTGCCGATGATGATGCAGTAAAACTTGCTAATATACTGAACCAATGGGATGGCATTAATCATCTTACAAAGGATGGTAAGCATTATATTCAACCAGGCTCGGCAATATTAGATATCTGGCTCAAGGAGATGTTAAAAGCGACTCTCGGTCAAGCTGTACCGGCTCCCTTTGATAAATGGTATTTAGCCAGTGGCTATGAAACAACACAAGACGGCCCTACAGGTTCACTGAATATTAGTACGGGGGCCAAAATCTTATATGAATCGTTATTAGGACAACGCTCTGCAATTCCTCAAGCGATTGATCTCTTTGCAGGCAAACCTCAAGATGAGGTCATTCGCCAAGCATTACGCAATACTTATCAGCAGATGACCCTAAAATATGGTGATAATCTTGCAAGCTGGCAAACCCCTGCCACGGCACTCACTTTCAGAGCCAATAATTTCTTTGGCGTTCCTCAAGCTAATGCAAAAGAGCGTTTTCATCAAAATGAGTATCATAATAGAGGCACAGAAAATGATTTGATCGTGTTTAGCGATGGTAAAGTGAAAGCTTGGGATGTCGTCGCACCAGGCCAAAGCGGTTTTATTTCACCTCAAGGCAAACCATCACCTCATTATCAAGACCAATTGCCACTCTACGAACAATTTGAAAAGAAACCATTATGGCTCACAACGGAAGAATTGACGCCGCACATCGAATCTAGCGAACAGGTTGAGATCGAAAAATAGTCAATCTCAACAGGGCCGAGGTAACACTCGGCCCTATTTCATTTGCCGTACACGATAGACACAACGTCCCGCGCCATTTAACAAATATTGCTCACGCTCAACTGTCACATCACTTCCCATAATATCGCGAAACAGTTGCAATTCTGAACGACAAAAATTTTGGCAGACCGTCGCCGCAGCACAGATAGGGCAATGATTTTCAATAAATAACCAGCTATTACCATCTTGCTCAACATGTGCCATATAACCTTCTTCGTTGCGAACATCGGCTAATGCCTGTAATCGTTCAACGAAAGGTAAAGAGCCACATCGCGACAAATATTTCGCCTTAACTTCCCCTTCTCGTTGGCTAATTAGCTTTTCCAGCCCTTCATTACCAAAAATATTTTTTACAGAATCAATGAGCTGCAATGTTAATTGAGCATGTGTGTCAGGAAAGCGCTGATGCCCTAATGCTGTGAGCACCCAATTCTGCCTTGGTCGGCCCGCTCCGGTTTGAGAGGTACATTGCACCCCTTCAACTAAACCTAAAGACGTCAGTTTCTGAATATGCTGGCGTGCCGCTTCCCCCGTCATTGCCAAGTCTTTTGCAATCACAGCTGTCGAGATAGGACCTTTTGTTTTTATGCAAAACAAAACCTTATCAACCGCTTGGCTGATATTTAAATTATCAAAGTAATCACTTGCATTAATCATTCTGTCACTCTAATATCCAAGTCAATACTTGGATATTAACGTTTTTTTAACTCTCTCGTCTAGCAGGTCTCGCTATGAGCAATGAACCCTCCACGACAACTCAAGCTAAGTGGGCTGATTTACTTAGTGGTCGTAACGCATTATTGACGATTGCCCTCACCGGTGGTGTCGCTCTTCATGCTATCAATATTTATATTGTGACAACTATCTTACCTAGTATCGTCAATGATATCGGTGGTCTTGAATATTATGCGTGGAATACGACGATTTTTGTTGCTACTTCAATTGTGGGTTCAACACTGTCGAGTAAAATACTCAATCAATTAGGGCCTAAATTCGCCTATTTAACGGCTCTGCTTATTTTCTCATTAGGCTCCATTTGGTGTGCACTGTCACCATCAATGTTAATGTTACTTGGCGGGCGAGCGTTACAAGGGCTAGGCGGTGGAATTTTATTCGCCTTAAGCTACGCCCTTATTCGCGTTGTGTTTACTGAAAACCTTTGGTCACGTGCCATGGGCATTGTTTCCGGTATGTGGGGAATAGCGACACTTTGCGGTCCTGCTATTGGTGGAGTATTCGCTCAAACGGGTCATTGGCGCTGGGCTTTTTGGTCATTACTTCCCGTTGCACTTCTACTCGTTCTAATCGTGATAAATCAATTGCCTAAAAGGACAAATCAATCCCAACAGATCAGTAAACTGCCTGTTCTCGCCATTTCACTATTAGTGATTTCCGTCTTAGCGATTTCCATCGGTAGCTTATCCAGTCAGTTGATATTCAATGCCATTGGCCTATTCGTTGGCCTTATCTTATTGGTCACTATCGCAAAAATCGATGGTAAAAAAGGTAAGCGATTACTACCAACAGACACTTATTCATTAAAAAATTCACTCGGTGTGATTTATTTAACGATGAGCTTGTTGGTGGGTGGTATGACAACGGAAATTTATGTTCCTTATTTCTTACAAACCATCCACCACTTCTCCCCATTATCAGCAGGCTATCTTACAGCGATTATGGCAGCAGGTTGGACGATTGGCGCATTATTAAGTGCCAATAAAACTGGCCCAATCGTGTTAAAAATACTTCGTATAGGGCCAATCATCATATTTATTTCATTAATTGTGTTAGCCATTTTGACTCCTCATACGGAGCTTGTGAGTTCAATCTTACTGTTTACAATTTATTTAGTCGCAATGATGGGAGTTGGCCTTGGTATTGGTATTTGCTGGCCACACTTGGTGTTAAAAGTGTTCAGTGTCGCCCCTAGTGGTGAAGAAAATCTCGCGTCTTCATCCGTCATTACCGTTCAACTATATGCGACTGCGCTTTCTGCCGCGCTCGTGGGTGTCGTCGTGAATAACAGCGGGTTGATTTCCCCTGGTGGAATAGCAGGCGCTCAACAAGCCTCTGTTTGGTTATTTATTTTATTTGCCATTTGTCCATTCTTTGCCGCACTGTTGATCAGGAAAGTGAAGTAATACTCCCGCGTGGGGGATACGTGGTAAAAGCAGGGAAGTGTCATTTAATTCACTTCCCTTTATTCATTAACGTTAATTTTTACGGAAAAAGTAAGGGATACACAGCGTGCTGATTATGACAATAATCGCTGTCGATACCATGACACCAAAAAAGGCTTGATCAAACGCTATGTGCGCTTGATTTATCAATAAATTAGCACTTTCGTGCGGCAGATGCTCCGCAACAATAAAAGCTTCATCAATACTATCATAAGCTTTATTATCAACGACTAAGCTATCGGGCAATGATAATTTCATTGTATAAATGGCACTCATCAATCCGCCCATAAAGGTTACACCCAACACACTACCAATTTCATATGCGACTTCTTCAATAGACGCGGCCATACCGGCTTTTTTATCTGGCGCATTGAGCATCACGGTTGTTGAAGCTGTCGTAAAAATAATTCCTAAACCAAAACCAATTAAAAACAGGAATAACAATAAGATGAAACCTGTTGAGGTTTGATAAATAGAAATGAGACCAAGTACCCCTGCCAAAGTACAAACAAAGCCAATGACGGTTAAACGTCTTTCCCCCATTGTATGTAATAACATTCCAGTTAATGGGCCTGCTAATACAGAAGCAATCGGGATCGGGATAATATACAGCGCCGCTTGAAGTGGCGTATACCCCTGAACTAATTGTAGTCTTTGGCTCAATAGGAGTTCGACACCCACAATAATCACCATCGATAATATCGCCATTAAAATACCGGCACTAAAACGAGGGTTAGAAAATAATTTAAAATCAATCATTGGTGATTCAGACGCTATTTGTCTGCGGCTAAATAACCATAAAAATAGCCCACCGATAACCCCAACAATAGTCAACTCCCACCAATTGGTATAAGGCTTACCCAGCTCTTTTAGAGCATAAATAATGCCAACTAACCCGACTAGCACTAACCCAGAGCCAAGATAATCAATTTTTTGTGAGCCTGTTCCGCCACATTTAGGAATTAAAAAATAGGCAAAAGGTAATACCAGCAATACCACAGGAACATTAATTAAAAAGACCGATCCCCACCAAAAGTGGTTAAGCAGCGCACCACCAACCAAAGGGCCTATCGCAGCACCACCTGATGCCACCGCCGACCAAATACCTATCGCAAGTGCACGCTCTTTTGGATCTAAGAAAACGTGTCTAACAATCGATAAGGTTGCAGGCATACTCAGCGCCGCTCCCACAGCTAAAAAGCCTCTGGATAAAATTAGGCTCATTGCCGTCGGAGAAAATGCCGCACATAAAGAAGCGACCGCAAATAAAGGTAGCCCTAACAGAAACATGACCTTATGGCCAATGCGATCACTAAGCATACCCGCAGCAGGCAACAGCCCAGCGACAATTAATGGGTAAGCATTCATGATCCACAATTTTTCAGAAGATGTGGCGCCTAAATCATGCGTTAATCGCGGTAACGCGGTATATAACACCGTCACATCGATGACAATCAGAAAGAGTACACTTGATACTAAAAGTAAAATAATCCAGCGTTTATAATTTGCTAGCATAAAATCATCTCAACAAGTTTATTTAATCACTATTTATTCATGATCGTGCTACAATATAAATCCATACGTATGTATTGAAAAGAGGTTTTTGTTAAATGGGACGTCAACGAACTATCGATCGAGATAAAGTGCTCGATGCCGCTGAAAACATCGTACTTAACCAAGGTGCTGCTGCTCTGACGATTGATGCAGTCGCAAAATCCATGGGGATCTCTAAAGGAGGGGTTCAATACTGTTTTGGTAACAAAGATGCCTTAATCGATGCAATGTTTGAACGCTGGGGTTATACCTATGAGCAAATATTTAACCGTGAGATTGAAAAAGACAGCTCCCCAGAAAATCGTATTAATGCCCATCGGCTTGCAACCTATGAACATGACAAAGTCGCGATGGCGAAGGGGGCAGCATTAATGGCAGCTTTACTACAAACCCCTGAATACTTAGAAAGTACCCGTGTTTGGTATCGTGATAGATTGCGCCATTTAGACACCTCAACAGAGCATGGCAAACGCGCTCGGCTGATGTTTCTTGCTACCGAGGGCTCCTTTATGTTGCGCTATTTTGGTTTGATGGAAATAGACGAAAACGAGTGGCAAGAGATGTTCCATGATATGTCACGTTTTTTAGGCTAACGTGACAAACCTAGGAACTTATCCTATAAAAAAACAATCGTTCGTTGTATCGATACAGAGATACAAAAAATCGCTATTTTTCATTACGACGAAATAAATGGACGGGAATGATGCCAGAAACGGTAAGCAAATTAGGCGTATTTTTATTTGTGGGTATTTAGCCACTTCTTTGCCTGCAAAATTAAAGGTAAATCTACCATTTTGCCATCCACTTTAAAGGCATACTGCTCTTGAGATTGTTGTAATACTTTTTTTGACCAAGCCAGCTGCTGCTGTGTTATATCAAACGATCGCTTGATAATAGCAATTTGATAGGGATGAATAGCTAATTTTGCTGTAAAACCAAGAGCTTTAGCATGCAAACACTCTTGCTCTAAAGCAGCCAAATCATCAATATCTGGTGTGACACAGTCGATAGGAGCTAAAAGATTTGCAAGGCGAGAAGCAAGCACCACTTGTGTTCTTGCAAACAACAGTGATTCACGAGACATGTCACACTGCATATCAAGAGAAAAGTCTAAAGAGCCGAATGCAAGGCGCTCAACACCTGAATGTGCGATATCATAAATACGGTGTAACCCCCATGCCGTTTCAATGATAGCAATCATCGATAGTTGCGGATTATCAAAGAGATGTTTTTTAACATCGTTGATCATCGCTACAGATTCAACTTTAGGTATAACAAGGTGAGATAAATAGATGAATAAGTTATTTTTCTTTAGCCAATCAATATCTTGATTATATTCAATACTATTTGGCTGGTTAATTCTAATGGCTATTTTTTGCGTTACCTCCTTTTTTGGATAATGGAGTAACCAATCCATAACTTCCTGCCTAGCAAGAGATTTATGTAAAGGATGGACTGAATCCTCCAAATCTAAAATCAACACGTCTGAGCCACTAATACACGCTTTATCAAAGAATTGAGGGTGATCTCCGGGTACAAATAAATAAGTTACAGAACAATTAGTCATCGTGAACCTTCCTAATCAATCATTTGAATAACATATTATTTTCCCTTACATCTCAATTGAGAATAAAAAAAACAATAATTATCATTTACTATTTTTTTCGGCAATGCTAACTTTATTACCAATATCTTTCAAGTATTCAAAATTATTTTTCTAGTTAATGATATTCATCATTAATTAATTCGTTCTCATAGCTATAAGAGGCTAATCATGACGAATACCCCTAAACAAACAAATGTTTTAAATATTAATGCTGAATTTTCTCATCATAATAGCTTTAGGCGTTTAATTCATTGCTTGTTTGCAGAAAAACTGATTGATAAAAAACAATTTTATTGGGATTTTGATTATTGTGGATATATTTATCAATCCATAACATCATCATTTAAAATCCTTTTCACCGATGTAGATATATACCCTGCCAATACCGTATTAAGTTATGGAAATATTTATATAATCGATAAAAACAATCAAAAGGAAATTATTCAAACGATAGATGACATGCTTGATATATTAAAAGAAGATTTAAATATAGCGTTTACCCCTAACAATTTAAATAAATTAAAAAATGATATAAAAAACAGTGTCGATAATGACATTAATGCACGCAACTTCCGCATTAATTGGTCACACGATATTAGCCAACAAATGTCTAAATACGGTTTTAATGACTTAACTGATTGGGTCGTTCATAAATACAGTATCCGCGATGCGGCTTTGTTTCTCGACCAATGGGGCTCACTTGAAGGGCATCCCTATTATCCAACATGGAAAAGCCGACCAAACATGAAAGCCAAAGATGTTATGGCTTACTCTCCTGAATTTAATGCTACGGTGAATCTTACTGTCGCAGCTCTACGCCGAGATATGGCCTATATTGAAGCATTGCCGCATGTCGCTAATATTCACCTCTGGTTTCTTCAACAATTTCCACTTATTGGTCAACAATGGTGTGATTGGCTTGGGCAACAAGGTAGGGATCCTCAACAATGGCTTCCATTACCCATTCATCCCTGGCACTTAAATCATTGGGTAAAAGAGCAAGCAGCAGAACTCATTCAAGATGAAATACTGCTTATTGATGGGCCTCAATTAGAAACCAAACCGACGATGTCCTTTAGGACCATGCTCCCCACAGATGCCACTAATAAGGCATTTGTTAAATTACCCATCGCAGTTTGGATGACAAGTGAAATGCGTAGCTTGCAAGCAAAATCCATCCATATGGGGCCTAGAATTAGTCAGTTAATCGATACCATCTTAAAACAAGAGAAAAACTTTCATGGGAAATTAGAATCTCTACGTGAAGATCTCGGTATCCACTACCGACATGCCATTGAACAAGATGATTCAGCTGGGCGCTTTCTTTCTGTCGTATTTCGTTGCACGAATTCTTATGAAAGAAGTGACAATTTATTGCCTATCACGGTTGCAACACTCTTTACTGCTTTACCAAATCAACAAAAACCGATTTTCACTGAACTCATTGAAAAATCAGGATTAACTCCTCGTGAATGGTTCCGCAGCTATACAAAAGTTATTTTAGAGCCTGTTATATCTATGTATTTGATATATGGCATTGCTCTTGAAGCTCATCAGCAAAATACCCAAGTACTCTTCACATCAGAAGGTATCCCTGAAAAATGTTTAATCCGTGACTATGGTGATGGCCGAGCCTTTTTACCCCTATTGCACCAACAAGGCTATCAATTACAAGCCTACTCTTGGCCCGGTATTTTACCGACCGTTTTTGAAGAGGATATAGAACCTGTACGGAGTTTTTTGATTGACGCTTGTTTTGTAAGCCATTTACATGAACTAGCTGTCCATATTACTCGTTTTTACCGCTTAACTAACCACCAGCTTTGGAGGGAATTAAAAAATATAACTCAATATATTTTTGAATCAGTTAAGCCTCGAATTGATGAAAGTTTTTGGAGGCAAGAATATGAAATATTTATGAATTCACCTTGGCAAACTCGCTCACTACTCACTATGCATATCCAACGATATATTAATTACCGAATACAACATGGTTTAACGAACCCATTTTTATTATTTCAATAGAAGGTAATACTAGGTTTGTTTCCTTCCTTGTAAATAAAGCGAATAAAACGACTAATTCAATATGAAAAATAACTTATTAACTATACCATTTAAAGACATAGCAAAACATAAAATTACCTATCACTCTTTATTTTGTGTAGTAATTTCATTCTTTTATCCTAATACCCTTTTTGCTAAATCAGATAATAAGCTCAGCAAAGATAGTATCATCGTATCAGCTAAGGGTAATAATAACCTACAACCTAACCTTTTTTCTTCAAGATCAATGCAAGCGGGGCTATTAGGGGATAACGATATTATGGATATTCCCTTTAATATCACTAATTACAATTCAACTTATTTAGAATCACAACAAGCACAACAAATTTCAGACATTCTTTCTCACGATACTTCGATACAAATTAGTAGCTCTAAAGGTGGACTACTTGACTCATTATATATTCGAGGCTTCCCTATAACGGAAGGTAATATCGGTGAGTTTGCGCTTAATGGTATCTATGGTGTATCCCCTAACTTTCAATTATTAGCAGACTACGCTGAACGTGTTGATATTCTAAAAGGACCAGCATCTCTGTTATATGGTATGTCACCTGAAGGGGGGGTTGGTGGTGTTATCAATGTCGTAACCAAACGTGCCAGTGCGCAGCCTATCACTCGCTTAACCGCCCAATATCTAAGTGACTCTCAGTTAGGTGGTAAATTAGATGTTGGCCGTTTATATGACCTAGGGAATAACCAATATTTTGGTATTCGCGTGAATGGAAGTTACACCAATGGTAATACTGCCGTTGACCATCAAGACCGTCGGCTCGGCGTCGGTGCTATCGCGCTAGATTATTCTAGTGAACGCTTTCGCGCTTCATTGGATCTCATTACTCAAAACCAAAATATGAATGCGACTAATCGTCCATTTTTTTTAGGGGAAAATGGGGTTGTTCCACCTGCGCCTAGTGGGAAAACCAATTTAGCTAGCCCATGGACATGGTGGAAATCCAATGATGATTCCGCCTTATTACATATGGAATATGATGTGCTAAGCAATACCTCATTATTTATGGATATTGGTGGTGCTCGAACCCGTATCGATCGGGTTAATGAACAAACCTACACCGTCCTTAATGATCAAGGGGATATCTCCACATATATCATGAATTTTCAAAGCAAAACCCAGCGTTACTCTGTTGGCACTGGTATCAAAAGTGAATTCATGACAGGAAATACCTCTCATCAACTCGCATTACAGTGGAACCGCTATTTTGATCGTTATAATGTCGGTACAAATGCAGGCACGCCATACAATACCAACTTATATCACCCTACTTATATTGATAAACAAATCCCTGATTACCCAGAAATAACAAAACGCTCCGAAAATACACTTTCAGGGGTTTCATTGGTCGATACAATTGGCTTTTTTAACGATAGCTTTATGGTCACCCCCGGTATTCGCTATCAAAATATAAAATCTGATAGCTTTACTTTAGGGGCTCTTTCAACAACTTATGATGAATCCGCTATTACCCCATTAGTCGGTTTATTGTTTAAACCTACTGATAATATCTCGCTATATGCGAATTATGTTGAAGGTCTCAGCAAAGGAAGTACTGCTCCGGTTAATGCTAAAAATAGCGGCGAAATGATGAAGCCATTTCGTTCTAAGCAATATGAGTTAGGCGTTAAATATGAACAACCCGTCGCAATAACAACACTGAGCCTTTTCCAAATCAGTAAACCAAGCGGGTCATTAGACCCTAACAGCCTGATTTATTCTGCCAACGATGAACAACGTAATCGTGGTATTGAGCTAAGTGTCTCTGGTAAGCCATTTGATTCTCTCCGTTTAACCGGCGGCGTCACTTATATTCAAGCAGAGCTCACCAAAACTGCATCTGGGCAAAATAAAGGAAATGAACCGATTGGCGTTTCCCCTTGGGTCGCAAATTTTGGTGCGGAATATGATATCCCTTCTGTTTCAGGTTTAAGTATCAATGGCAATATCAATTACCATACTCGTCAATACGTTAATAAAGAAAATACTCATTCAATACCTTCATGGACAACCGTCGATATTGGCTCTGCCTATAAGACTAAGATATCGAATACGCCTGTTACGTTGAGACTAAATATCACCAATATTTTAAATGAGCGTTATTGGTCTGGTGTAGCCTCCTACAGCACATTCGCTCAAGGCTCTCCGCGAACCGTACTCGGTTCTATTTCAGTTGATTTCTAAGAGGTGAAATCATGGTGAACCAAACTAACTTAACCCATTTTTTATCGGTACCTTATCAATCTATCAAAACCGTAGCGCCAACAGAATTACCGCCGCTCATGGATGAGCAGGTCAAACGGCTATGTTTTGAAAATAATGAAAGGCTGGTAGAACTGGTTAAGCAGTATGGTTCCCCATTAAATGTGATTTTCCCTCATACCATGCAACAAAATATTCTAAAACTGAATGCTGTTTTTCAAGAACATGGTGTAACAGGGCGCATTATGTATGGTGTGAAAGTTAACCAATCCAATATCCTAGTCAAAATAGCCGTTGAAGAAGGTATTGGCGTTGATGTATCAAGCCTTCATGAATGGCAAGATGCCTATGACTATGGGATTTCACCAGAGAAAATTTGTGCTACTGGTCCTGCGAAGACCAATGAATTTCTTTGGAAACTGATATTACATAACTCACTGATTATCGTTGATTCTCTTGAAGAATTACAAGATATCCTCAACCTATTATCAGGAACATCATTCATCGCGAGGGTTCTATTTCGCTATCAACCACAAATGAGCCGCTCTAGGTTTGGCATGAAATCTGCTGCATTTATAACGGCACTTCAATTAGCCAAACAGCATGCAGGCTTACTTTGGCAAGGTATCCATTTTCATTTAGGTGGCTATAAAAGCGCTTCACGCGTACAAGCTTTCCGTGAATTACAGCCACTTATAAAATCAGCACTGTCATTGGGGTTTGAAATTAAAACCATTGATATTGGCGGCGGGCTACCTGTTCAATATGTTTCAACGAGGCAATACCAATCATGGATAGATAATCAAACGAGCCAATATTACCAAAATAACCGTATACCAACCGATTTTTACCCTTATGGAGGGGAACAATCAGCCACCCAATGGTTAACTACATTCCTATCATCCCAATACACAGAAAACGAAACCATCTCTCAATACCTTAAGAAAAACCATATCACACTAACGATAGAGCCCGGCAGATGTTTAGTCGATCAAAGTGCAATATCGCTATTTCGAGTTGTGCGCGTTAATCAGCAATTCCAACATCCTATTATTTTTGTTGAAGGCAGTAGCTTTAGTGCCTGTGAAACTTGGTTTAACTCAGAGTTTTTACTCGATCCACTACATGTTTTAGTACCACACTCAAAACAACATAAACAGCGCCCCACCCGAGTATGGATAGCAGGACATAGCTGTTTAGAAAATGATGTGATCACCCATCGCTTAATTTTATTTACTCACCTTCCTCAAGCCGGTGATTTGCTCATTTTCATAAATACAGCCGGATATCAAATGGACTTACTTGAAAATCAATTTCATCGGCACCCTATTCCTTGTCGATTGTATGCACTGGAAAATCATGATGGGCAGTTTATTTTTTTCAAAGATAACAAATAGGAATATTTATGATCAGCAGCAAAGTCACTGATTTGATCGGCAATACACCTGTTTTACGTATCGCTGTTCCCCACAAAAAAAGTGCTCTATTTCTAAAAATGGAAAAGAACAATCCAGGGGGAAGTATGAAAGACAGAATGGCTCGAAACATGGTTATTGCTGGCCTTAAATCAGGAAAAATAAAACCTAAAAGCACTATTATCGAATCCTCATCAGGTAATACCGGAATAGGACTCGCGCTGGCAGCAATCGAGTTTGATTTGCATTTTATCGCGGTTGTTGACCACCATGCCGCCCCCGACAAAATTTCTATTATGAAGGCGCTAGGCGCAGATATTCGCTATGTTACAGGTGATTATCAAGAGGATGAAGTGGCTGTTGTTGAACGGCAACGCCTTGCCAGCGAGTTAGCATCTCAACTGCCTAATGCAACCTTTTTGAATCAATCAGATAATGCCGCTAATTCAGGAGGTTATGCAGCTTTAGTCTGTGAGCTTATTGAGCAAATAGGTAAAATTGATGCTTATGTCGGTTGTGTCGGTACAGGTGGCTCTATTACTGGCATCTCTCAAGGGTTAAAGGCTCATAACCCACAAACGATTACCGTCGCTGTAGAGCCTGAAGGCTCAATTATTTTTGGTAACCCAGGCAAACCCTATTATCAATCAGGAACAGGGACGCCAAAAGGGGACACCGTAGGCTTAGTGCTCGATTACAGTTGTATTGACCATAATGCTCAAGTTTCTGACTGCCAAGCTTTTGAAACAACCCGTTTTCTCGCCAACAAATACGGTTTATTAGTAGGAGGGTCAACCGGAGGCATTGTCTATAAAGCCTTAGAATATATAAATACAGATATTCTTAGCGGCAATGTCGTGGTCATTGTTGTTGATGGCGGTGAAAAATACCTGAATACAATATTCAACGAACAATGGTTAAGCGCTCGCAACCTGATTTCAGAGGAGATTTCGCATCAACTCAATCGTTGGCTAACGAATACCATTCCACTAGAGCAAGCTAACTAGAGGAAACCATGATGATAGATAACAAACAGCTCAAGGTTGTTGTCTGTGGGGGAGGCCAAACCGGTCATTTAGCGGTTGCTCTGTTTAGCCATTTCGCTCATGTTAAGGCATCATTACTTACCCAAAATCCTATAACCGTCGAACGCCACCAGCAGCAGAACCAAAAATTATCAGTTCACTATCATGATGGAAAAGTTATTGATTATTCAATTGAATTAATAACTAATTTACCGCAAATCGTCATACCTCATGCCGATATAATTATTCTTACTGTTCCTTCCCACCAACAAGCAAATTGGCTAAATTTTATCTCACCCTACTTATCGACATCCCACACGGTGTTTATTGGCGCCATTCCCGGTATAAATGGCTTTGATTGGCTTGCTGAACAATTTTTTAAAGATAAACCTAATGTCGTAATATGGGGCATGAAAGATGTGCCTCATATTGCATGGGGTTTAGAACTTGGCACAAAAGTTTGTTTCGGTGGTGAGAAATCTGAACTCTTTATTGCGTTTCATCATCGAGAAAATGAAACAAATAAAAACCAACTCCATTGTTGGTTATCGGAAATATACTCGGCTCCTATTACCATTCTTGATAATTACTTAGAAATAACCCTCACTCCCGCAAATCCTATTATGCACAGCTCAGTCATTTATGGGCTGATAGGCCCCTACGCTCAATGGCATCAACGCAATTTTGAATCTCCACTGTGCTGGTGGAATGATTGCCCTGAACTTGGTGCTTACTATTTACAGTGCTGTGATGAGGAGCGACTGGCGATTTGCCAATATTTAACCAAAGAATTGGCAATCTCACTTAATACCGTAAAACCTTTAATTGAAGAATTACGAGAAGCTTATACCGAACAAATCGAGGATGCCAAAACACTATGGTCAATTCTTCGTTCAAACAAGGCCTACCATGGTATTCAATTACCTCTTATAAAGGCTGAAGGCGGTGGCTGGGTCTTCAATAAAAACCATCGCGTTTTTCAGGAAGATATTATTTATGGTTTGTGCTTACTCGTTAATTTAGGGAAGCATCTCAATATCCCTATTCCCTATATGCAAGAGATCTACACTTGGTGTATGGATTATTTAGGGCTAAAACCTGAAATTCATCACCCTATATTTACCAAGATAGACCTCACTCAATATAGGGTGGCTAAACGGTGAAATTGCTTAAAAACCATCTGATTATTGGGTTCTTATTCGGTATTCAAATAATATCAATGGGTGCAATGGAAATGAGTGGGCCATTTTGGCCAATTCATTTGCAAAATAACAGCTCAGATTCACTACTCCCTTTCGCCCTAACAATGGTCTATGTAGCCCCCATGATTGGCATCATGCTAACCAGTACTTTTTGGGGGAAAGTTGGTGACCGGATGGGGAATAAAGCAATGATAATCCGAGCCTTGCTTGGGTTATCAATTACCCAAATTTTACTGTCATTCTGTAATGACCCTTGGTTAATTTTACTATTAAGGTTTATTCAAGGAGCATGTGCGGGGTATATAGCGCCAGCGCAAGCTTACGGGGTGGCAGTAACAGCCCCTAGAAAACGGACTCATCTCTTTGCCCTACTACAAGTATCAACCAATATAGGCTCTCTATTAGGGGCGCTGGCTGGTGGGTTAATTTTAGATTATCTCAATTTCTTTTGGATCAATATGATGGCTGGGTGGCTTTGTATGTTAAGTGCCGTGGCTGTTTTTCTATTTTTACCATCAGATAAGCATTCCCCCCTTTTATCCCCCGCCAATACAGCCCATACAACGAAAAAAAACGGTTCCCCTCAAACTATCGTTAAACAATTGATGTTGCTTACAGGGTTATTATTAATGATCCGGCTTATCACCCTGCCCAGTTTCTCCTTATATATCGAAAAAACCTATTCAACAGACTATTGGGTAATAGGGCTTATTTATGGATTACAAGCGATGGGGGTGATCCTATCGGCTCAATTATGGGCTAAATGGTTTGAACACCAATCCATTGTTGCCTCTTTGACACGCTTAAGATGGATTATCTTTGGCTGCGCGGCTATTGCCGTCAGTCTCGCAAACGCTTCAATTATTTGGTTTGCCTTACTCTATTTTATTTGGGGAATTTTACTAGGCGCGACCACTCCCATCTTAACAGCACTGATCTCCTCAGCATCGCCAGCAGAACATCAAGGTTATGTACTTGGTTTATCGCAAAGTATTAATCAATTTGCATCAATCGGGGGGATCTCTCTCGGCAGTATTCTTATTATTTACCCTGGAATCAATATGCTTTTTTATTATATTTCAGTCGGTTATCTAATATGCCTTAGCACGATTATTTTACTAACAAAACATATCATCAATAAGGAACAATATGAAAAAAAAGTATAGGCTACACCAGCAAATGGCTAAATTTTTACTTATTCTTTTTGGGTTATTATTTTCCACAATAATCTCAGCAAAACCGACCGTTGTTACAGATATACTTGGTAGAAAGGTCACCGTAAATATCCCCATAAAAAAAGTCATTTTAGGTGAAGGGCGTATGCTCTACCTTGTCGCCATGCTAGATAAAGATAATCCAGCAAAACGTATTGTTGCGATGGGGAATGATATGCAAACGTCAGATCCTGCAACATGGCGACAATACAGTACTTATTTTCCTCAACTAAACCGTATTCCCACATTTGGCGGCACTGAAAAACGTTCACTCAATATTGAAAAAGCATTAGCGCTACAACCCGATGCTATCATCATGAATATTGAGGCAAAAACAGCAATAGAAGAACAAGGGTATGATAAAGCATTAGAGAAAGCAGGGATCCCTATTGTCTATATTGATTTTCGCTATAACCCATTAAAAAATACGACGCCAACGATGCGCCTATTCGGCACTTTATGGGGTAAAGAAGAAATAGCAGAAAAGTTTATTGAATTTAGAGATAAGCAATTAAAACGAGTGAGTGATGTATTAAGTAACCAAAATCCTAAAAAGCCACGTATTTTTATTGAGCGCATTGGTGGATATACCGATGAATGCTGTCTGACATTTGGCAATGGTAACTTTGGGCGTTTTGTTTCACTCGCCGGAGGTGAAAATATCGGTGAAAAAAATGCGCCTAACACATTTTATATGATGGATCCGGAGCAAGTTATTGCCGCAAATCCTGATAAAGTCGTTGTTACCAGTGCAAACTTTTCATCATTTATGCCTAATGGTGATTGGATTGGTTTAGGGCCAAATGAAAATATGGAAGCGGCAAAAGCGAAGCTAAAAAAATACCTAAAAAAGCCTGCTTATACCGGAAGTAATGCCGTCAAAAACCAACAATTTTATGCAATTTGGCATCAATTTTATAATAGTCCATACGATTTTATTGCAATCCAACAATTAGCACGTTGGTTCCATCCCGAATTATTTCCAGATTTAAATGCAGATGAAACATTTAAGGCGCTTTACGATAAATTTTTACCGATCAGCTATGAACCTGGTTACTTTGTAAGTTTAGGTGATAAATAACCATCTTGATAAGAAGGAAGGGGTATGACTATCAATACCTATCATATTGAACTGAAGCCAATACAATTTCTTTGCTCATCAGAAGAAACGGATCAATGCCACGTCGACTATTTAAGTAAAAAAATAATTGGTGAGGGTATTTGGACAACCCCTATTCCTTGCGAAATAAACTCCGGCATTATTATGGATGGCAACCACCGCTATCAAGTGGCTAAGCGGTTAAATCTGACTTTTCTCCCCTGTATTTTACTAAATTACCAAGATGAACGAGTCAAAGTACACCATCAAAACTCAGATCAACCTTATAATATACAAACAATTTTTGATGTTATTTTACACCAAAACAAACTCCTTCCTTATAAAGCAACGTGTCATTACTTTTCACCATCATTGCCAATAATTGGTATTGATCTCAGCATGTTAAGATAAAAATAAAAAATCCGATTATGCAGTTAAAAGCATAATCGGATTTAATGTATTTAAATTTTAAATAATTCTAATTTATTCAACCGTCACTGATTTAGCCAAGTTACGTGGTTGGTCAACGTCAGTACCTTTGATCAACGCAACATGGTAAGAGAGCAGTTGTAGAGGAACCGTATAGAAAATCGGCGCAATCAACTCTTCAACATGTGGCAACGGAATAATTTTCATATTCTCACTCGCTTCAAAGCCTGCATCTTGATCTGCAAACACATAAAGCAAGCCACCACGAGCGCGTACTTCTTCGATATTAGATTTCAATTTTTCTAACAGTTCGTTGTTAGGTGCAATGATAATGACAGGCATATCGGCATCAATCAAAGCCAATGGACCATGTTTCAATTCACCCGCCGCATACGCTTCTGCGTGAATATAAGAGATCTCTTTGAGCTTTAATGCACCTTCAACCGCAATAGGGTACTGCTCGCCACGACCCAGGAATAGAGCATGATTTTTATCAGAGAAATCTTCCGCCAGCGCCTCAATCACTTTATCTTGAGATAACATGCTTTCAATGCGCGCAGGCAGTGCATGCAGAGCATTAGCAATACTCTCTTCTAATTCAGGACTTGCGCCTTTTATACGTCCCATATAGGCGACCAGCATCAACAGTACGGTTAATTGCGTGGTGAACGCTTTGGTTGAAGCAACGCCAATCTCTGCACCTGCTTTAGTCATTAGTGCAAAGTCTGATTCACGTACCAATGAAGAGCCAGCCACGTTACATACCGCAAGAGACGTCAAATAGCCTAGCTCTTTCGATAAACGTAATGCTGCTAGCGTATCAGCCGTTTCACCTGACTGTGATAGCGTGATCATCAGGCTGCCTTTACGATGAGCGGGCTTGCGATAGCGGTATTCAGAGGCAATCTCAACATCACAAGGAATGCCAGCCAAAGATTCAAACCAGTAACGAGCAACCATCCCCGCATTGTAAGATGTACCACAAGCTACAATCTGAATATGCTCAACTTGAGATAATATTTCACTTGCTTTAGGGCCTAACTCACTCAGATCGATGCCATTGTCTTTGCTAAAACGCCCTTCAAGGGTGTTTTTAATCGCCATTGGCTGCTCATAGATCTCTTTTTGCATATAGTGGCGATAAACACCTTTATCACCTGCATCATATTGAACATTAGATTCAATTTGCTCTCGTTCAACAGCCTGACCTTGCTTATCAAAGATACGTACAGTGCGACGAGTGACTTCCGCAATATCGCCTTCTTCAAGATAAATAAAACGACGTGTAACAGGCAATAATGCAAGTTGATCCGATGCGAGGAAGTTTTCACCCACACCTAAACCAATCACTAATGGGCTTCCCGAACGGGCTGCCACCAATAATTCAGGAGTACGACTATCCATGATCACCGTGCCATAAGCACCGCGTAATTGTGGGATAACGCGCTGAACCACTTCAACTAAAGCACCACCTTTTTGTTGTTCATGATGAACAAGGTGTGCGATCACTTCGGTATCAGTATCAGAACTAAAGATATAGCCAAGTTGCTTTAACTCTTCTTTAAGTTCTAAATAGTTTTCAATGATCCCATTATGAACAACGGCAATAAAACCAGAAGTATGTGGGTGAGCATTACGTTCACTCGGAACACCATGGGTTGCCCAGCGGGTATGTGCGATCCCCGTTCCACCTGATACAGGGTTTTTCTCCGCTTCTTCCGCCAGCATTTGTACTTTACCAACTTCACGTAAACGCTGAAGATGGCCTTCATGATCAACGACAGCCATACCAGCAGAGTCGTAACCACGATACTCAAGGCGGCGAAGCCCCTCTATCAAAATTTCTGCGATATCACGTTGTGCAACAGCACCTACAATTCCACACATATTAAATTTATTCCTAAACAAAGGGCTCCAGCCCTTATGATGTCGCTACCTGATTGTTGTTACAGCTTTTGCTGCTCCCCAAGCCTTGTAGAAAATGGGGTTTATTATATTTTTATCTTATTAACGCTACTATTGGAGAGGCACATTCACCTCTCCTAAAAATGTATTTTATTTTTTCTTCACTGGACGCTGCCAGTTTTTAATATGGACTTG
The DNA here is from genome assembly GCF_028482365.1 of Providencia sp. PROV122. Classification (NCBI taxonomy): domain Bacteria; kingdom Pseudomonadati; phylum Pseudomonadota; class Gammaproteobacteria; order Enterobacterales; family Morganellaceae; genus Providencia; species Providencia sp. PROV122. Next base: position 138,442 of record NZ_JAMPQI010000012.1, read on the forward strand.
TTTCACACGACTCACGACTAACTCACCTTCATTAACATCACGAGTTACCGTTGTACCAGCACCAATGGTTGCACCATTTGCAACAGAAACAGGGGCAATTAACTGGGTGTCGGAGCCAACAAACACATCATCACCAATGATAGTTTTATACTTATTCGCACCGTCATAATTACAGGTGATCGTTCCTGCACCAATATTGACGTTTTCACCAATCTGAGCATCGCCCAAATAGGTTAGATGGCCAGCCTTAGAACCAACACCTAATGAGGCATTCTTCATTTCAACAAAGTTACCTACATGGGCTTTGGCTGCCAATTTAGCACCAGGACGTAAACGAGCAAAAGGACCGACTGTACATTCCGCAGATAATTCAGAGTTTTCTATCACAGAATAGGGGCTGATAACCGAGTTATCACCAATAACACAATTTTTAAGAATACAGCCTGATTGAATATGTACGTTATTACCTAACGTCACATTACCTTCAATAATCACATTCGTATCAATGATAATATCGCGCCCATGTGTCAATGTACCGCGAATATCAAAACGTTCAGGGTCAATTAGCATTACCCCTGCAAGCAGGAGCTTTTCTGCTTGTTCTCTTTGATAAATACGTTCAAGAGCGGCAAGTTGTAAGCGGTTATTCACCCCTTCCATTTCACTCAAACGGCTAGGGTGAACAGTTTCAATCTTGTTCCCCTCTTTATGAGCTAATGCAATAACGTCAGTGATATAGTATTCACCCTGAGCATTATTATTATCCAGTTGGGATAACCAACGTTTAAAGTCTTTACCACTTGCAACCATGATCCCAGTATTGATTTCTTGAATCTTACGTTGCTCTTCAGTTGCGTCTTTTTGTTCAATGATACCGACAACTTCACCGTTTTCACGGATGATACGGCCATAACCAGTTGGGTTATCTAAAATTACCGTTAATAAACCGATACCACCTTCAGGCTTAGCTTTAATTAAGCGTTGCAGCGTATCTTTCGCAATTAATGGCACATCACCATAAAGCATGATGATATCTTCATCATCTTGAAAGTGTGGGGCAGCTTGTTGCATTGCGTGCCCTGTACCGAGTTGCTCTGCTTGTAATACCCAATTGAGGTTTTGTTCACCCAATTTTTCTTTCAGTAAATCGCCACCATGTCCATAAACAAGGTGAATGTCTGATGCCCCAACAGATTTAGCTGTATCAATAACATGCTGAACCATTGGTTTACCTGCTAATAAATGCAGGACTTTAGGCAGTTCTGAATACATTCGAGTGCCCTTTCCAGCAGCAAGAATGACGACACTTTTTCTTTGCACAGTCATAATTTCCTGAAACTCCAACTTTGGGATAAAAGTAAACCTATTTCCTACATAAATTACTACATATTTCGCACAAATAAAAAAGCCAGTCAGGTATTAACCGACTGGCTTTTCTTTATACTGCCTTCATTACATCAGCTTTTTAGTTAACTCGATAACTCGAAGTTTCGCTATTGCTTTCGCAAGTTCTGCCGATGCCTGAGCATAATCAACATCACCGTGAGCTTTACGGACATGTTCTTCCGCTCTGCGTTTAGATTCCAGCGCACGCGCTTCATCTAAATCTTTACCACGGATAGCTGTATCAGCCAGTACGATAACGCCATTTGGTTGCACTTCTAAAATACCGCCAGAGAGGTAAATTAGCTCTTCTTCACCAAATTGCTTAGTAATACGTACCATGCCCGGTTTTATGGCAGTCAGCAGTGGGGTGTGCTGTGGATAAATTCCCAGTTCACCTTCACTACCTGTCACCTGAATTTTTTGTACCAGCCCTTCAAACATCTGTTTTTCAGCGCTGACAACTGTCAGGTGGTATGTCATTGCAGCTACCATATCAACCTCCCGTCAGCCAGATTAAAGCTTCTTAGCTTTTTCCACAGCTTCTTCAATGGTACCAACCATGTAGAACGCTTGTTCTGGCAGGTGGTCGTAATCGCCGTTCAGAATGCCTTTGAAGCCACGGATAGTGTCTTTCAGGGAAACGAACTTACCTGGTGAACCAGTAAAGACTTCTGCAACGAAGAATGGTTGAGACAGGAAGCGCTGGATCTTACGAGCACGAGCAACAACCAGTTTGTCTTCTTCAGACAATTCATCCATACCCAGAATTGCAATGATATCTTTCAGTTCTTGGTAACGCTGAAGGATAGACTGAACGCCACGTGCAACATCATAGTGCTCTTGACCAACGATGAGTGGGTCAAGCTGACGGCTAGTTGAATCCAGAGGGTCAACCGCAGGGTAAATACCCAGAGAAGCGATTTGACGGCTCAGAACCACTGTTGCGTCCAAGTGAGCAAAGGTTGTTGCTGGTGATGGGTCAGTCAAGTCATCCGCAGGTACGTAAACAGCCTGTACAGAGGTGATAGAACCTGTCTTAGTAGAAGTGATACGTTCTTGAAGAACACCCATCTCTTCTGCCAATGTTGGCTGATAACCTACTGCTGATGGCATACGACCTAACAGAGCCGATACTTCTGTACCTGCCAGTGTATAACGATAGATGTTATCCACGAACAACAGAACATCACGGCCTTCGTCACGGAATTTCTCAGCCATAGTCAAACCAGTCAATGCTACGCGTAGACGGTTCCCTGGTGGCTCATTCATCTGACCATAAACCAGTGATACTTTGTCAAGAACGTTTGAATCTGTCATTTCATGATAGAAGTCGTTACCTTCACGGGTACGCTCACCAACACCTGCGAATACTGAGTAACCTGAGTGCTCAATCGCGATGTTACGGATAAGTTCCATCATGTTTACCGTTTTACCAACACCCGCACCACCGAACAGACCAACTTTACCACCTTTCGCGAATGGACAGATCAAGTCCATGACTTTGATACCTGTCTCTAGCAGTTCAGTTGAGCTCGATAGCTCTTCGTAGCTTGGTGCAGCGCGGTGAATAGACCAACGCTCTTCTTCGCCGATATCACCTTTCATATCAATAGGGTCACCCAGAACGTTCATGATACGTCCGAGTGTTGCTTTACCTACTGGTACTTCAATTGGGTGTTCTAAATTTTTAACTTCTAAACCACGGCTTAGGCCATCTGATGTACCCATTGCGATACAACGGACAACACCACCGCCTAACTGTTGCTGAACTTCCAGCACCAGTTTTTCTTTACCGTTAACAACCTCAAGCGCATCGTACACTTTTGGTACTGCATCTTGAGGGAACTCGACGTCCACAACGGCGCCGATTACCTGGATAATCTTTCCAGTAGCCATCTTGAATCCTCTACGTAATTCGTAAACCTAGCTGTTAAACCGCGGCAGCACCCGAAACAATTTCGGTAAGCTCCTGAGTAATGCTGGCCTGACGAGCTTTGTTGTAAACCAACTGCAACTCTTTGATCAGGTTTCCACCATTATCGGTAGCAGCTTTCATTGCTACCATTCGTGCGGCCTGCTCACTAGCCAGGTTTTCAACGACGCCCTGATAAACCTGCGACTCGATATAACGACGCAGCAGGGTATCCAGCAACGCCTTAGGATCGGGTTCATATAAATAATCCCAAGATTTTTTCTTCAATGACTCGTCATTACTTTCAGGTAATGGCAGAAGTTGAAGAATAGTTGGCTCCTGAGACATTGTATTGATGAACTTATTGGTCACCACATACAGTTTATCCAAACGCCCTTCATCATAGGCTTGTAGCATAGTGTTAACTGGGCCAATCAAGTCTGAAAGCGTTGGGTTATCCCCCATTCCTGTCACCTGTGTGACAACATTGCCACCAACAGAGCCAAAGAATGATACTGCTTTAGAACCGATCAAAGCCAAGTCAACTTGAACGCCTTTTTCAGACCACGTCTTCATGTCTGACAACAGCTTTTTGAACAGGTTAATGTTCAAGCCACCGCACAAACCACGGTCTGTAGAAACAACCAGATACCCAACACGCTTAACTTCACGCTCTTCAAGGTATGGATGTTTATATTCCAGATTCCCTAACGCAAGGTGACCAATCACACTGCGCATAGTCTCTGCATAAGGACGGCTGGCCGCCATGCGTTCCTGCGATTTACGCATTTTGGACGCAGCGACCATTTCCATCGCTTTAGTGATCTTCTGCGTGTTTTGCACGCTGGCGATCTTGGAACGTATCTCTTTTGCGCCGGCCATTTCTGCTTCTCCTTTTAACCAGACGGCCCATTTAAATTTACGGGCCGAATAGTATTACCAGGACTGAGTTGCTTTAAATGATTCGAGCAGTTTTTTCAACTTGCCTTCGATATCATCGTTATAGTTACCCGCCTGGCCGATTTCATTCATAAGGTCAGCATGCTCGCGCAATGCATAAGAAACTAATGCAGCTTCAAACGCACCAATTTTCGCTAACTCAACATCTTCCAGATATCCACGTTCTGCAGCAAACAGAGACAGTGCCTGCTCTGCAACTGACATCGGTGCATATTGTTTCTGTTTCAGCAGTTCAGTTACTTTCTGACCATGATTCAACTGCTTACGCGTTGCATCATCAAGGTCTGAAGCAAACTGAGAGAATGCTGCCAGTTCACGATACTGAGCAAGTGCTGTACGGATACCACCAGAGAGTTTCTTGATGATTTTCGTCTGAGCAGCACCACCAACACGCGATACAGAAATACCTGGGTTAACCGCTGGACGAATACCAGAGTTAAACAGGTTAGATTCTAGGAAGATCTGACCATCTGTAATCGAAATTACGTTAGTCGGAACGAATGCAGAAACGTCACCAGCCTGAGTTTCAATGATAGGCAATGCTGTCAATGAACCTGTTTTACCTTTAACTTCACCTTTTGTGAAGTTTTCAACGTATTCAGCGTTAACGCGAGCAGCACGCTCCAGCAAACGTGAATGCAGATAGAAAACGTCACCAGGGTAAGCTTCACGTCCAGGTGGACGACGTAGCAATAGTGAAATCTGACGATACGCGACAGCCTGCTTAGACAGGTCATCGTAAACGATCAGTGCATCTTCACCACGGTCACGGAAATACTCACCCATCGCACAACCAGAGTATGGTGCTAAGTATTGCAGTGCAGCTGATTCAGATGCAGTTGCAACAACAACGATGGTGTTAGCTAATGCGCCGTGTTCTTCCAGTTTACGAACAACGTTAGAAATCGTTGATGCTTTCTGACCGATAGCAACGTAAACACATTTGATGCCAGAATCACGTTGGTTGATGATTGCATCGATTGCCAAAGCAGTTTTACCTGTTTGACGGTCACCGATGATAAGCTCACGCTGACCACGACCGATTGGAATCATCGCATCGACTGATTTATAACCAGTTTGTACAGGTTGATCAACAGATTGACGGTCGATAACACCTGGAGCAATCACTTCTACTGGTGAGAAGCCATCGTGCTCAACAGGACCTTTACCATCAATAGGTTCACCCAGTGTATTCACAACACGTCCTAGCAGGCCACGGCCCACTGGAACTTCAAGAATACGACCAGTACATTTAACTTTCATGCCCTCAGCTAAGTCAGCATAAGGACCCATAACAACCGCACCAACGGAGTCGCGCTCCAAGTTCAATGCGATTGCGTAACGGTTACCAGGCAGAGCGATCATTTCACCCTGCATGACTTCGGCTAAACCGTGAATACGAATGATACCGTCACTAACGGATACAATCGTACCTTCATTGTGAGCTTCACTCACAACATCGAACTGAGCAATACGCTGTTTGATCAGTTCGCTGATTTCGGTGGAATTCAGTTGCATATGCTCCAGTCCCCTTAAGACTGCAAGACGTCAGTTAAACGCTCTAAGCGACCGCGGACACTCCCGTCAATAACGAGGTCTCCAGCACGAATAATCACTCCGGCAATAACAGACTTATCAATTTTGCAATTCAGCTTAACTTTGCGTGACAGACGTTTTTCCATCGCTGCAGAAATTTTGGCTAACTGCTGTTCATTCAATTCGTTAGCAGAGATAACATCAACTTCAATCGTTGATTCCAGGGTATCGCGCAATTGGATAAATTGAGCTAACACTTCTGGTAGCGTACTCAAACGCCCGTTTTCAGCCATAATACGAATCAGATTTTGAACATGCTCGTCAATTTCATCTCCACAAACAGAGATAAACGTTTTTGCTAACCTATCAGGGGCAATAGACCCAGAAAGTAGCTCACCAACCTGTTCATTGCGCGTCACCTCAGAGGTGAAGGCCAGCATATTTTGCCATTTTTCAACAGATTGATTTTCCACAGCAAAGTCAAAAGCTGCTTTGGCGTAGGGGCGAGCTACAGTAGCGATTTCAGACATGCCCCTCCCTCCTTACAGTTCAGCGACTAGTTTATCAACGATGTCGCTGTTAGCAGCTTCATCCACGGAACGTTCGATGATCTTCTCGGCACCTGCGACAGCAAGCATCGCAACCTGTTTACGTAGCTCTTCACGTGCACGTTTACGCTCAGCATCAATTTCTGCTTGGGCTTGTGCGACGATTTTTGTACGTTCTGCTTCAGCTTCTGCTTTTGCTTCTTCAATCATCTGATTGCGTTGTTTATTCGCTTGTTCGATGATGACCTGAGCTTCAGCTTTCGCTTTTTTCAGTCGGTCGGTTGCGTCGGTTTGCGCCAGTTCCAGGTTCTTTTTAGCACGTTCTGCGGAAGATAAACCGTCAGCAATTTCTTTTTGACGTTTTTCAATGGCCGCCATAATCGGTGGCCATACATACTTCATACAGAACCAAACAAACAGGACAAACGCGATAGCCTGGCCGAGGATTGTTGCATTTAGATTCACAGACAATACCTCTTATTCAATTATCACTTGATATTCAAAATAGTTAGCGGTTTAGGGCTAACTAGCAAACATCACATATAGGCCCAGACCAACTGCAATCATCGGAATAGCGTCGACTAGACCCATTACGATAAAGAACTGAGTACGCAGCAGAGGGATTAAATCTGGCTGACGAGCAGCTCCTTCTAAAAATTTACCACCTAGGATGCCGATACCGATAGCAGCACCGATTGCCGCTAATCCCATCATTACAGCGGCAGCCAAGATACCAAGTTCCATGATAGTCTCCAGTTTGTTTCAGTTTAATCAATAATTGATAGTTAAATTAATGCTCTTCAGATGCCATCGACAGATAGACAATCGTTAGAACCATAAAAATAAAGGCTTGTAACGTAATAATCAGTATGTGGAAGATAGCCCAAGGTAGGCTTAACAACCACTGTGACCACCACGGAAGCAGAGCCGCGATAAGAATAAAGATCAATTCACCCGCATACATATTACCAAACAGTCGCAGACCGAGTGATATAGGTTTTGATAGCAGGCTTACCCCTTCAAGAATTAAGTTGATAGGAATAAAAACTGGATGATTAAATGGCTGAAGAGTTAACTCTTTAGTAAATCCACCAATTCCTTTCATCTTAATGCTGTAGAAGAGGATTAGGATAAACACGCCAATCGCCATAGACATAGTGATACTGACATCTGCTGTTGGAACAATACGCAGAGCAGGTAAACCTAAATAGTGCTCACCAATGTATGGAATAAAGTCGATAGGGAGTAAATCCAGAAGGTTCATCAAAAATACCCAGACGAACACAGTTAATGCCAAAGGAGCAATAACTTTGCTCTTGCCGTGATACATATCACGAACGGTATTATTAACAAAACCAATGATCAGTTCTATTGCAGTCTGTAACTTACCGGGTACGCCACTAGTCGCTTTAACTGCAACTTTTCTAAATAGCCACAGGAACAGAGCCCCGAGAACTATCGAGAAAAAAAGCGAGTCAATGTTCAACGTCCAAAATGTTGGACTAGCGTGGGGATCGACCAACTCAAAGGTACGTAGATCCAACTGAAGGTTTTTCAGATGGTGACCTATGTACTCATTTGTAGTCATCACTTCTCCTGATGCAGACATGATGCCTCTTACCCTTTTGTAGTTTAAAATTACTTACCGTTTAAAAACGGCTGGTGCAACAATCTGAACAATTAGCACAGCTAAATAGGCCAAACCCAGTGGTGTTAATGACGCTTTAAACACACCAAAAGCAACAACTAGTACGATAATAGTTGTAACAACCTTTAGCCCTGCTCCTAATGCAAAGAACCAGGCAATGCGGACAGGTTCATCCTCTTCTTTTGCTTTCTGAAAGTGGACTAGCAGCATAAATACGATATTTGGTAACCAGCATGCTAAACCACCCGCAAGAGCAGAGGCCCCCCATTCTATACTATTTGCACAGAAAGCCCCACTGAGGATCACAAAAGTTATTAACTGAAAAGACAACTGCTTTACAGCATATTTGTTGTCGTAAAGGGATACAGACATAACTTTTTGTACTCCCAGCTATTCTCAGCCTCAGAAACGCTAAGTGTTGTATAAAACTGTCTTTGCTTAAATGTGTCAAGAGACAAAAACGAGCAAATTATACGGGCAGGCGAAATGAATTCAATCAGTAAGTAGCGAAAAGGTGAATAAATATTTAATTTTTTCGAGATAGCGCAGAAATGTGGCAATAATAATTAATAAATAGTTAATGACTCGACAACTAAAAACATTTTTCTGTGATGAGTATCACAATATTTACTGTTCAGATTATTAGCGGACTCCCGCGTTCTCACTAAGAAAAAAAAGATTTGAGCCATAAATCAAATAATTAAAAGCGATATTTTTTAAACAAAAAAAAGCCATAATAAATCAAATATTTCATTATTAATTAACTAAGACACAAACTGGATTTATCTAAAATATCCATTTAGAGATATTTTTTAATCTCTAATGTTCATTTTTGCTAGTTATTCGTTATTACCGTGTAAATATCACGTAAAACCCGAATTGAGAGAATAAGGTAAAAATAAAAATAGCAGTAACATTGTAAATGCTACTGCTAAAGCTCTAAAAGATAAAAATTTATTGATGAAAAGCAACTTTATTTTAAAGATAAAATCACTAAATGACGTTGTTCATCAAGTTCAGGCACTTTCAATTCAACGATGGTATCAATTGAAAAATTATCAGGTAAGTCAGTCAGTTCCTCTTCACGCACCGCTCCCTTCAATGCATAGAACTTCCCAGAAGCATTTGGCAGATGATGGCACCAGCTCAACATATCACTTAAGGAAGCAAATGCGCGGCTAATTACGCCATCAAACCCTGATTCAGGCTGATACTCTTCAACACGTGATTGAATCGGCTCAATATTATTTAACCCTAGCTCATGTTGGACTTGTTTGAGGAAGCGAATTCGCTTCCCTAAACTATCAAGCAAAACAAAATGCGAATCAGGTCGAACAATCGCTAACGGTACTCCAGGCAACCCCGGCCCCGTTCCAACATCAATAAATGATGTGCCCTTAAGCTGACCGTTCACCACTATGCTATCCATAATATGACGGATTAACATTTGTTGAGGGTCACGAACAGAGGTCAGGTTATAAGCCTTATTCCATTTCGCCAGTAGTTCGACATATCCCACTAGCTGCTGCTTTTGTTGATCAGTTAATTCAATGTTCGCGAGAGCCGATAAGCGCGTTAGTTGTGCTAATAAACTCATTATTAAGCGCTCCTACGCAACATGCCTTGCTTTTTTAACCAAACAAGCAAGATGGAAATTGCTGCTGGAGTAATTCCCGAAATACGCGAAGCTTGACCAATTGAAGTTGGCTTATGATCATTTAGCTTAGCCATCACTTCATTTGATAACCCTTTGACTTGCTTATAATCAAGATCAACAGGCAATAAGGTGTTTTCATTGCGTAGTTGGCGCTCAATCTCTTCTTGCTGACGAGCGATATAACCTTCATATTTCACTTGAATTTCAACTTGATCCGCAGCTTGAGGATCGGTGATCCCCGGTGCAAAACGGCTTAGTGAAATTAATGTTTGGTAATCCATTTCAGGGCGACGTAATAAGTCTTCCCCGTTCGCTTCTTTAGAAAGCGGAACTGACAGTATCTGATTGATTTCATCATGACCTTCAGATTTTGGATGAACCCAAATATCTTTTAGGCGTTGACGCTCTTTCTCAATCAACTCAACTTTGTTGTTAAAGTGAGCCCAACGGACATCATCGACTAATCCTAACTCACGGCCTTTTTCTGTTAAGCGCAAGTCAGCATTGTCCTCACGTAACATTAATCGATATTCTGCACGAGAAGTAAACATACGGTAAGGCTCTTTTGTTCCTAGGGTGCAAAGGTCATCCACCAGCACTCCCATGTAAGCTTGGTCACGACGAGGGAACCAACCTTCTAAATCAAAAGCATATTGAGCCGCATTTAAGCCAGCTAGCAACCCTTGCGCACCAGCTTCTTCATAACCTGTAGTTCCGTTAATTTGACCAGCAAAGAACAAACCATTAATAAACTTACTTTCAAGTGTTTGTTTTAGGTCTCTAGGGTCAAAGAAATCATACTCAATAGCGTAACCCGGACGTACGATCCTTGCATTTTCCATCCCTTTCATTGAGTGGACAATTTGCATCTGTACATCAAATGGTAGGCTGGTGGAGATCCCATTAGGGTATATTTCATTGCTCGTTAACCCTTCAGGCTCTAAAAAGATCTGGTGAGCGTCACGATCGGCAAAGCGCATGACTTTATCTTCGATCGATGGGCAATAACGAGGACCGATCCCTTCAATGATCCCAGCATACATTGGGCTACGATCAAGGTTATTTCTAATCACATCATGGGTTTTTTCATTCGTATGAGTGATATAGCAAGGCATCTGTTGTGGATGTTGATCCTGTGATCCTAAAAAGGAAAATACAGGCATTGGATCATCACCAAGCTGTTGAGCTAATTGGCTAAAATCTATTGTTCTAGCATCAATTCTTGGTGGTGTACCCGTTTTTAAACGATTAACACGTAAAGGTAATTCTCTTAGGCGCTGTGACAGTGAAACAGATGGGGGATCCCCTGCTCGTCCACCACTGTAATTTTCTAAACCAATGTGGATTTTTCCATCAAGGAAAGTACCGACTGTCAACACAACTGCTTTGGCTTTAAATTTCAGCCCCATACGGGTTACCGCACCAGTAACCGTGTTATTTTCCACAATTAAGTCTTCCACGGGTTGTTGGAAGATCATGAGATTTGGTTGATTTTCTAAAGCCGTTCTTACCGCTTGGCGATAAAGGACGCGGTCTGCTTGTGCTCGAGTTGCACGAACAGCTGGCCCTTTACTGGCATTGAGGGTTCTAAATTGAATACCCGCTTTGTCTGTCGCGATAGCCATTAGGCCACCAAGGGCATCAATTTCTTTTACCAGATGCCCCTTACCGATCCCACCGATGGCTGGGTTGCAAGACATCTGGCCCAATGTATCAATATTGTGAGTCAGTAATAGGGTTTGACGCCCCATACGTGCAGCTGCCATTGCTGCTTCAGTACCGGCATGACCACCACCAATTACGATGACGTCAAATTGCTCTGGATAAAACATGTGTGAACCTTAACGTTAGAAAAATGCTGAGTGTTGCATTCGAGGAGAGAATTCTACTCAAGTTTTAAGGATAGACCAAGCTAAGTTGATCCGAGCCTTATTATATAAAGATCTTTTTATTTAAAGATCTCTTTATTAGATCTTTTATTAGGATCATCGATATCTGTGGATAACTGACTTTTCACTTTAAAGATCATAAAAGTGTAAAGGATCATATACTGTGAATGATCCGTGATCCTTTTGCGTATAAGCTGGGATCTAAAAGGGGGGTTATGCACAGGCATCCGACCCTTTAAAACTTATACTATGGATAACTACGGGTTAATACCGCGATCTTACCAGAGTTATCCACATCTGTTCGTTGTTATTTTGAACAAACTAGAGTTCGTTTGCCCAAATTTTAACCCATTCCCCTGCCGGATCTTCCGGTATTTCGTGTTGCTGTACATCGATTTCTAGTGGCTCACCGATCCTTTTCGCCCCATGATCGACTAATAGGCGACTTAATTTATGGATCGCGCCACAGAAAGTGTCATATTCAGAACTACCGATACCTACACTACCAAACAGCACCTGACTAAGATCAGGGGATTGGCTTTCAATTTGTTCAGCTAGAGGTTGAATATTTTCAGGAAGATCGCCTGCCCCATGAGTGGAACTCACCACCAGCCATAAACCTTCACGTGGAAGTGAGTCAAGATCAGGCCCATGCTGCACTTCTGTTTCATAACCAAGTTCTTCTAAGATCTCAGCCATATGTTCTGCAACATACTCAGCACTGCCCATTGTGCTGCCACTTATTAGGGTTACTTTTGTCATGGTGATTCCCGATAGCAATATTAGGGCGTTATTGTACGCTGTGAATGAGCTGGGATCTACCTGTGGATAATGTGGTTATATAAATTTTTTTCTATGGGGTGATTGTTCTCATGATCGGGTTCTGTAGCGAGATCAGCGTTTCTGTCGATTGAATTTCATCGATAGTTTGAATTTTGTTGATAAGTAGGTCTTGGAGGGCATCAATAGATCGGCACATCACCTTAATAAAAATACTGTACTGCCCAGTCGTATAGTAGACCTCAACTACTTCTTCTAGGGCGTCTAATTTTTTGAGGGCGGTGTGATAATCTTTAGCACTTTTCAAAATAATGCCAATAAAGCAGCACACATCAAAACCGAGTTGTTTCGGGCTGATATCAATACGTGTTCCTGTAATGATCCCTGCCTGCTTCATTTTTTCTACACGGACGTGAATAGTACCTGGGCTAACGGAGAATTTTTTAGCAAGTTCAGCATAAGCTGTACGTGCATTGCGCATTAATTCGTGAAGTATGTCACGATCGAGATTATCGATTTGATAATTTTCAGGCATTATTACCTCCTTAATTTAACGAATTCTCATTTTTATACCCATTTTTTTAGATAAAATAAATGGGAAAGTGTTTTTTTAATGAAGTATATTGAATTCCACCCCTGTTTTGTTGCTTAATCTACACATCGGCTAACGCAGCTAACAAATTATGGGTAAATAAAATGGACAAATCATTCATCGAACAACAGCAGCAAATCAGCTTTGTTAAATCTTATTTTTCACGTTTACTTGAAAAAGAGCTTGGCTTAATTGAAGTTCAAGGTCCTATCTTAAGCCGTTTAGGTGATGGAACTCAGGATAACTTGTCAGGCCATGAAAAAGCGGTTCAAGTAAAAGTAAAATCAATTCCTGACGCAACCTTTGAAGTGGTTCACTCCTTGGCTAAATGGAAACGTAAGACATTAGGCCGTTTCGATTTTAAACAAGGCCAAGGCCTTTACACTCATATGAAAGCGTTACGTCCGGACGAAGATCGCTTAACACCAATCCACTCTGTTTACGTTGATCAGTGGGATTGGGAAAAAGTGATGGCAGATGAGGAGCGTACACTTCCTTATCTGAAGCAGACAGTGGGTAAAATCTATCAGGCAATAAAACAAACAGAAGCCGCAATTAGCAGCGAATTTGGGCTGGCACCGTTCCTGCCAGACCAAATTCACTTTATCCACAGTGAAGAACTGCTACAACGCTATCCTGATTTAGATGCAAAAGGCCGTGAACGTGCGATTGCTAAAGAATTAGGCGCTGTTTTCCTTATCGGTATCGGTGGGAAGCTATCAAACGGTGAAGCGCATGATGTGCGTGCACCAGACTACGATGACTGGACAACTGAAAACGAAGATGGCTTTAAAGGCTTAAACGGTGACATCATTGTGTGGAACCCAGTGCTGCAAGACGCATTTGAAATTTCGTCAATGGGGATCCGTGTTAGCCCTGAGTGCCTGACTCGTCAGCTAAGCTTAACAGGCGATGAAAAGCGCATGGAGCTAGAATGGCACCAAGCATTAGTCGAAGGCAAAATGCCACAGACTATCGGCGGCGGTATTGGTCAGTCACGTTTAGTGATGTTACTGCTCCAACGTCAGCACATTGGCCAAGTTCAATGTGGTGTTTGGTCTCCAGAAACTCGTGAATCTGTTGCGGGTATGCTGTAGTTAGCGACTAAAGCGGCGCAATAACCTGCTTTTTAATCCGGTATCAAAGCGCCAGATATGATCAAATATCTTCATGATGCCGGGTTTCCCATAATTTGAAACAGATACCGCATGGAAGCGGTATTTCCCTACCTGCTGAAGGGATCTTATCTTTTTGATTAATTCGTCAGGCAAACGTTGAGAAACAAAATCGGAAATCACCACCGCGTCAGCATCTGACCATGTCGGGGTTTCGAGTTTTTTGACCGTTTCTTGCAAACAGTTAGCTAAATCTGTTCCTCCACGAAATGTTTGGTGTAAAAAACGAATACACTGCTCTAAACCATCCACGGAGAGTAAATCATAATGGACGAGTTCAGTAGAAAATAACATGATGTGACATGAACGGTTATCCGCCAGCGCAATTTTTAATAATGCGAGGCAAAATGCTTTTGCACATCGCTCATTTATTCCCCCCATAGAGCCTGAAGTGTCAATACAGACAATAAAAGGCCCTCTAGGTTGCTCTTCATGATGATGGTGAGTTACGGGGCGCAATACTCGTCTTTCTTGCCAACTTTCCCCTTGGAGACGATAAGTGATTAACTGCTTTTCAAGCAGTTTTCGATAGAACTCAAACTCAATTTCTTCAAGCCCTAACATCGCTAATTCGGTAGGTAATAGTCGTAATACGTCATCACTTTGGCTTAATCCATCAACTTGCTCTGGTATTGTTTCAGGGACTTTCTCGAAGATAGTCATTGGCTCTAGCAGCACGCTATCTTCAGGCAGGGTGCGAGCAGATTGGCTGCGGCCTAATAATTGAGCTATCTTTTCCAATTCTGGTTGTTGGCGTAAAAAATCACTATATTGATTCAATAACTTATCATTATAGGCTGATGCTGTATTTAGCCCTTTACTTAAATCCCATAACCGGCCAGCAGCCCGCTCATTTTCACCTAAAATCTCTTCAAGATTACCGCTTAACGCGAGCCGTTGTTGTAGTTCAGCGAGTAACTGCTCTTTTTCTTGCTCTAATAACTCCTTATGTAAAGTTGTCACCTGCAATATCAAACTGATCCGCCAGCGTTGGATAAATAAACTTTGCCTAGCGCTTTTATTCTCTATTTTACCTGAACTTAATTTGCAGGCTTCGGCATAAAAAGGAGAGTCTATGGCTTTTAGTGTTTCAATAATCTCGGGTAATTGATTAAAAAATAACTCAGTCGCTTGACCAAGAGACTGTTGATAAAGTTGAAACTCCTCAGCGAGCTGAGCAGGCACTAAGGCATCTTGCAGCTTTTGTTTAAGATCTTTTTTCCATTCCGATAAATCTTTTAACAGGGCTTTTTTAAGTCGAGGGTGTTTTTCAAAGAAAACGGCGAGTTGAGGTGTGGCAAGAAGAGAGATAATAATCTCTTCTATAAGCTGGCTTTCATTAACGGAAAGCAATAAGTCTAGCGTGGCTAAACTCAGCATAGTTAATCCGCCATTTTTCCTGTTATTTGATTACGTAACTGAGTGAGCTTTTCAGTTAACTTCATAAAGCTTCCTTCGATTCCTGCCAGCCAGCTTGATTCAATAAATAAATTGGGCTGTTGTTGTTCAAATTGATAACGCGCCGATTGAATATCTTGTTGGATCTTATCAAGCTTTTCTAACCATTGTGTGTTATCCGTTTTATCGACGGTGGTGGTGGATTCTTGTAAATAAAGAGTGGAAGCTTGGTGACTCACATCTAATAGCTGAATCTGATTTAAGTTATTAATTTCAGCAGCAATTTCTTGTGCAAAACCAATACCATTGAGGTGAGCTGATAGAGTAGTACCTTTCGTTAGAAAATGAGTCAGTAACTTTTTATCCGTGGTAATAAACGTTACTTTTATATCATGTAACTGTAGTGGCTTATGCAAAAATAGTGTTAAACGCCCCTCTTTGATATTTTCTGGAAGAGTGTACGTTGGCTTACGAGCAAACATTGGCGTATTTTTATTGACCTTAAAAGCATTTTGATTGTTTTGATCTTGGGTTGATGAGGTCCACTCTTGGTAGAGCATTTCTATTTCACGAGAGAGTTTTCTCTGTTGCCAGCCATCTTCTTCTAATATGGACTTGAGTAATTGAGGTAAGGCATTCATCGATTGCATGTCATGCCATAAACAATCTTTTAATAGGATGATATCAAGGGGTGAAATGGTATTTCGCCCATTAAAAAACGCACTGGCTTGTAATAAATAGACCGCTTTTTTCCAGCGTCTATCCGAGACATAAAGGTGTTTATCGGTGGCATCCAGTTGCTGGCGGAGTTGATAAATAAGTTCAAAACAGTGATCGGGCAGCGTAATTTTAGGGATTTGCTGTTGCCACTCTTTATATTCATCATCACTGATTTTTAAGTGTTCAGGAACCAGTGACTCATCTTGGGGGGATTTACCTGTCAGCAACGCTCGGAAGTTTTGTTTTTCTTGTACTTTATCGAGCCAAATACGGATAAGCATTCGGTCAAATAGCGCTTCCAAGCTATTGTCAGCATCAGGAAGCTCGTTAGATGCGGTGACTAATAAACGCATAGGAATAGCACTTTCACCATCTCCATTACGGAATTTCCGTTCATTGATAGCGGTGAGTAGGGTATTTAAGATAGCGGGGCCAGCTTTCCAAATTTCATCAAGAAAAACCACCTCAGCATCAGGTAAATAGCCTTTTGTTAGTCGTTGATAGCGCCCTTCATCTTTTAAAGCTTGGATGGATAATGGCCCAAAAATTTCCTCTGGTGTGGAAAAACGGGTCATTAAATATTCGAACGCATTCGCGTGGCGAAACGCATACTTCATGCGGCGTGCAATTAAGCTTTTAGCGATACCTGGAGGCCCTAAAAGAAAGACACTTTCACCACTTAATGTGGCCAATAAACATAAACGAATTGCTTGCTGGCGTTCATACAAACCACTTTCAAGGTAATTGCTAAGTTGGGCGATTCTTTCCGCTAACTGCATATTCGTTCCTTTTATTATTTATGTCATTTATTGCTAGGTTATCCATCGAGGTGCCAATTTTGCAACGAATTTTGTCATTTTTCTTTGATTTAGACTCACTATCAACAAAAACGATTCAGCTATAACTAATTCAATACTTTCATCTTTTTTTCTCTTTTTGGCGCTAACGAAACGTTTCGATGGCGATCACAAATCTTAGCCAACAACATTGTGTTGTTCATTTTCTTATCTATGATTAGATTTAGCGAAACGTTTCGCTCATAAGGAAACGGCGGGAACAATGAAAAAAGGTATTTTGCTTAATTCCAATATTACATCCGTGATAGCAAAGTTAGGTCATACCGACCATATCACAATTGCTGATGCTGGGTTACCTATACCACAGCAGGTTGAACGTATTGATTTAGCTATTACACAAGGTTTGCCCGATTTGATGTCGGTATTGAGTGTCATTACTCAAGAGATGCAGATTGAAAAGGCAATTTTGGCTGGCGAGATCACGACCGTTAATCCTGAAATGGAACATGCGATATTGGCACATTTGCAGGCATTAGAGCTTGCCCAAGGAAAACCAATAACAGTGGAATATTGTAGTCATGAAAGCTTTAAAAAAATGACTCATGACAGCAAAGCGGTGATTAGAACAGGGGAGTGTTCACCTTTTGCTAATGTGATCCTTTGTTCTGGTGTGACGTTTTGAGGTGTGTATGCAGCCTTTATTAGAGCTTATTGGCATTGAAAAGTCTTTTCCCGGAGTAAAAGCACTAAACGGTGCTGCACTTAAAGTTTACCCAGGAAAAGTGATGGCGCTAGTCGGTGAAAATGGTGCGGGTAAATCCACCATGATGAAAGTGCTTACAGGTATCTATAGTAAAGATGCTGGCGCTATCCGTTATTTAGGGAAAGAAGTGGTCTTTCATGGCCCTAAAAATTCACAAGAAGCAGGGATTGGTATTATTCATCAAGAGCTTAATTTGATCCCTGAACTGACAATTGCTGAAAATATTTTCCTTGGTCGCGAATTTGTTAATAAATTCGGCAAAATCGACTGGAAAACCATGTTCAGTGAATCCGATAAGCTACTAAAACGCCTGAACTTGGATTATGACAGCCATCAATTGATCGCTGAGCTTTCTATTGGCGAACAGCAAATGGTTGAGATAGCGAAAGTGTTAAGTTTTGAATCGCAAGTCATCATCATGGACGAACCAACGGATGCCCTCACAGATACGGAAACAGCATCACTCTTTCGAGTTATTGAAGAGCTTAAAGCGCAAGGGCGTGGAATTGTTTATATCTCTCATCGCTTAAAAGAGATTTTTGAAATCTGTGATGATGTAACCGTGTTTCGTGATGGACAATTTATCGGTGAAAAACCTGTCAAAGAATTAGAAGAAGAAACCCTGATTGAAATGATGGTGGGCCGTAAATTAGAAGACCAATACCCACGTATTCATGTTCCGGTGGGAGAGGTTCGCTTACAGGTTGAAAATGTATCAGGCCCTGGTGTCGATAATGCCAGCTTTTCATTGAGAAGCGGTGAAATTCTAGGCGTTTCTGGTTTGATGGGAGCAGGGCGTACTGAATTAATGAAGATCATTTACGGCGCTGCGACAAAAAAATCAGGTGAAGTACGCCTTGATGGCAAAAGTATTTCATTAAAAACGCCACAAGACGGTTTAAATAACGGCATTGTCTATATCTCGGAAGATCGTAAACGTGACGGTTTAGTACTAGGCATGTCCGTCAAAGAGAACATGTCGTTGACAGCACTTCGTTACTTTAGTCGTGCTGGCGGCAATCTTAAACATAAAGAAGAACAACAGACGGTCGGTGACTTTATTCGCTTATTTAATATCAAAACCCCTTCCATGGATCAGATTATTGGCAACCTATCGGGAGGAAATCAGCAAAAAGTCGCGATTGCGCGTGGTTTGATGACAAGGCCTAAAGTCCTGATTTTAGATGAACCAACTCGAGGTGTGGATGTTGGGGCTAAAAAAGAGATCTATCAATTAATTAACCAATTTAAAAAAGAAGGGCTGAGCATCATCTTAGTTTCTTCTGAAATGCCAGAAGTGATTGGGATGAGTGACCGCATTCTCGTTATGCATGAAGGGCATATTAGCGGTGAGTTTTCAGCTAAACAGGCCACTCAAGAAGTCTTAATGGCTGCCGCTGTTGGCAAAAGCTACGGCTCAGTTCAGGAGTTATCAGAATGACATCGAATACCACAACCTCAAAACGTTGGTTCAGTAAAGCATGGCTAATGGAGCAAAAATCACTGATTGCATTATTAGTGTTAATTGCCATTGTTTCATCCCTTAGCCCGAATTTTTTCACCCTTAATAACCTGTTTAATATCCTGCAACAGACATCGGTTAACGCCATCATGGCTGTGGGGATGACGTTGGTGATCTTAACCTCCGGTATTGACCTATCTGTTGGTTCATTACTGGCTTTAACAGGGGCTGTTGCGGCATCGATGGTGGGGGCTGATGTGAATGCCTTCGTCGCCGTTGCGGGAGCATTAGCCCTTGGGGCTGCTATTGGTGCTTGTACGGGGGTGATTGTCGCCAAAGGTAAAGTTCAAGCCTTTATTGCGACATTAGTCATGATGTTGTTATTGCGGGGGGTGACACGTGTGTATACCGATGGTAGCCCGATCAATACAGGTTTCAGTGATAATGCGGATCTTTTCGGCTGGTTTGGTATTGGTCGTCCCTTCGGGATCCCGACCCCTGTTTGGTTGATGATCATTGTGTTTGCCGCGGCATGGTATCTATTACACCACACCCGTTTGGGTCGATATATCTACGCATTGGGTGGAAATGAAGCCGCGACGCGCTTATCCGGCATTAATGTCGACAGAATTAAAATTATTGTCTATGCCCTGTGTGGATTATTAGCGGCATTGGCGAGTGTTATTGAAGTTGCTCGACTGTCGTCAGCGCAACCAATGGCTGGTAATGGTTATGAGCTTGACGCAATTGCCGCTGTTGTTCTTGGCGGTACAAGTCTGGCTGGTGGTAAAGGACGCATTGTTGGAACTTTGATTGGTGCTCTTATCTTAGGTTTTCTCAATAATGGCTTAAACTTACTAGGTATATCATCAAACTATCAAATGATTGTAAAAGCGGTTGTCATCTTACTTGCCGTACTCGTTGATAATAAAAAGTAACTTATACCCTACAGGAATACGATTATGAAAATGAAAAAACTCGCAACCTTGCTATCAGCCGTCGCTTTAAGTGCTACTGTGAGTGTTAATGCGATGGCGAAAGAGAGTATCGCTCTGGTTATTTCCACACTGAACAACCCGTTCTTTGTGACAATGAAAGATAGTGCTCAAAAAGAAGCCGATAAATTAGGTTACGAACTAATAGTACTCGACTCTCAAGATAACCCTGCTAAAGAGCTAGCTAACGTTCAAGATTTAACTGTTCGTGGCACTAAACTCATGTTGATTAACCCGACCGATTCAGATGCGGTTGGGAATGCCATTATCATGGCCAATAAAGCAAAAATTCCTGTTATCACCCTAGACCGCGCAGCTAACAAAGGTGATGTAGTCAGTCATGTCGCTTCTGATAACCGAATGGGCGGTAAGATGGCGGCAGATTTTATCGCTGAAAAAACAGGTAACGACGCCAAAGTGATCCAACTCGAAGGGATCACAGGAACTTCCGCAGCTCGTGAACGCGGTGAAGGTTTTAATACCGGTGCAAAAGAGCATAAATTTAATGTATTAGC
This sequence comes from Providencia sp. PROV122, assembly GCF_028482365.1. Taxonomy (NCBI): domain Bacteria; kingdom Pseudomonadati; phylum Pseudomonadota; class Gammaproteobacteria; order Enterobacterales; family Morganellaceae; genus Providencia; species Providencia sp. PROV122. The sequence goes on from NZ_JAMPQI010000012.1 coordinate 159,175, forward strand.
CAGCCAGCCTGCTGATTTCGATAGAACAAAAGGCTTAAACGTGATGCAAAACCTACTGACAGCGCATCCTACTGTGCAAGCGGTATTTGCTCAAAATGATGAAATGGCATTAGGGGCGCTAAGAGCGTTACAAACCGCAGGACGTGATGATGTATTAGTTGTCGGGTTCGATGGAACCAATGATGGTATTAAAGCGGTTGAAGGGGGCAAACTAGGCGCAACAATTGCACAGCGCCCTGATCAAATTGGCATTGTAGGTGTACAAATCGCCGATAAAGTTTTGAAAGGTGAAAAGGTCGAGCCAACAGTACCTGTAGAACTAGAACTGGTTGTTAAAAAGTAATAAAGATTAACCGCCGTTATCCTTAACGGCGGTTTGCTCTATTTGCGAATAAAATAAAAAAGGCAAAAGGAAATAAATGTTATGGGCGCAGCTAAACTTGTGGTTTTAGGTAGTATCAATGCTGATCATATTCTAAACATCGGGCAATTTCCGCAACCGGGAGAAACGGTTAGAGGGAATCACTATCAGGTTGCTTTTGGTGGTAAAGGTGCGAATCAGGCGGTTGCTGCTGGACGAAGTGGTGCTGACATAACATTTATTGCTTGCGTCGGTAACGATAGCATTGGGCAAAGCATCAAAACGCAGCTCAAAAATGATCATATTGATGTTGAATGTATTGATGTCGTTGATAATGAAACAACGGGTGTTGCACTGATTTTTGTAAACCAACAAGGTGAAAACGTAATTGGTATCCATGCTGGAGCCAATGCGCATTTAACTAAAGAAAGAGTGAACCACTATCAGCAAAAAATCATTGATGCAGATGCCGTACTGATGCAATTAGAATCCCCTATTGAAGCGGTTCAGTTAGCAGCGGAAATTGCACAAAAAAACAGTACAAAAGTCATCTTAAACCCTGCACCTGCCCAAGCTCTTCCTGACTCGTTACTTGCTTTAGTCGATATTATTACGCCAAATGAAACAGAAGCGGAGCATTTGACTGGAATTACCGTCAAAGATGATCAGAGCGCACAAGCGGCAGCTCAAGTATTGCATGATAAAGGTATCAGTAAAGTCATGATTACGTTAGGGGCGAGAGGCGTTTGGTATAGTGAAAAAGGTTCAACAGGTAAAATTATCGCTGGATTTAAAGTGAAAGCCGTCGATACAATTGCGGCAGGGGATACCTTTAATGGCGCTTATGTTACCGCTTTACTTGAAGGGAAAAGTGATGCTGAGGCTATTGTTTTCGCTCATGCAGCGGCTGCAATTGCGGTAACTCGACCCGGTGCACAACCCTCTGTACCATGGCGCAATGAAATCGATGCATTTTTAACTCAACAGGAATAGCTTGTGGCAACAATGAAAGATGTTGCGCGCCTTGCTGGCGTGTCGACATCCACCGTTTCTCATGTCATCAACCAAAATCGCTATGTCAGCGAAAGTGTGACATTACGAGTCAAAAATGCGATTGAGCAGCTAAATTATGCTCCATCGGCGTTAGCTCGTAGCTTAAAAATGAATCGTACTAATACGATAGGTATGTTACTGACAACCAGTAATAACCCTTTTTATGCAGAAGTGGTTCGTGGGGTTGAGCGCAGTTGTTATGAACGTGGTTATAGTTTGATCCTCTGTAATACTGAAGGCGACCTTCAGCGGATGAATCATAGTTTAGAAACACTATTACAGAAACGCGTTGATGGTTTACTGATGATGTGTACAGAAGTTCAGGGGCCATCAAAAGAGGTTCTTTCCCGTTATCCCGCAGTGCCTACCGTGATGATGGATTGGTCTCCCTTTGAGTCTGATGGCGATATTATTCAAGATAACTCTTTTCTTGGCGGGGAGATTGCCGCACGTTATTTAATTGATGCGGGGTTCACCCAAATTGCTTGCATCGCAGGCCCCCAAGACAAATCACCAGCACGTGCGCGTTTCCAAGGTTTCATGCAGGCGATGAAGCAAGCATCGCTGAATATTCCTGATGAATATATTATTTTTAGTGATTTTGAATTTGCTGGTGGCTTTAATTCAATGAATAAACTGTTGGCGCTTGCTAACCCACCTAAAGCTATTTTTGCCGGGAATGATGCCATGGCCGTTGGCGCTTATCAGGCGATATTTCGTAAAGGACTGAAAGTACCTGATGATATCTCAATCATTGGCTACGATGATATCGACTTATCACCTTATATGATCCCGCCATTAACGACGATTCATCAACCAAAAGATGAATTAGGTAAATTGGCTGTCGACCAGCTTATTTTTCGGATGGATAACCCTGAAGCCGACGCTAACGTTTTGGTGTTGACGCCCAAACTGGTTGAGCGCCAATCCGTTAAACGAAATTAGTTCTTATCTGATGGTTTAGACTTATTTTTTATTAAGTTTTGACCATCACTTTTCTTCAACAACAAGAAGACAAATGCAGAAAGTAATGTAATAGCACCGATAGTTATAAAGGTGTAATGGAAATTATCTACAGTATTCCCATGTGGTAAGCCTTCATAGAAGCTCAATATTGCCGCACTGACTGCAATACCAAAACTGATCGATAGCTGTTGAGTCACCGCTAACATACTATTCCCCGCACTGGCATTATTATCTGTTAAATCAGCTAAGCAAATCGTATTCATCGCAGTAAATTGCGTTGACATAACCATCCCAAGCACAAATAGAGGTATCACCAGTAAATAGATAGACATAGTCGGGGTCTGGAGAGAAAACTGAGCTATCATAAAACTAATAATGACCGTCACGGTAAACAGTGTTTTTCGATAACCAAAGCGAGTCAGTATCCGAGTTACTGCTGATTTTGCGATAATTGACCCTATAGCCATTGGAGCCATCATCATACCGGCGATAACCGCTTCGTAGCCAAAACCAACCTGCAACATTAATGGCATCAAAAATGGAATACTTCCTGTCCCTAATCGAGTGGCAATATTACCGCTAATACCAATACTAAAAGTACGGGTTTTAAATAAATTTAGTGGAATGATGGCATGTTTTATACGTCGAGCATGAAAAACATAAAGAAATAGGCATACAAAACCACCGAGTACGATGGATGCTGGAATGTAACCGGGCAAGGACTTGTCGCCAAAGAGATCCAGACTGACTGATAACATGACAAGACCAAAGCCAAAGAGAATAAACCCAAGAACATCAAACTTACGTTTTGGCATTTTAAAATCAGGCATTGATTTTAAGGCGTACAAGATCCCTAAAATACCAATCGGAATATTGATAATAAAGATCCAATGCCATGTGGCATAAGTCACTAATACACCGCCTAGTAAAGGGCCTAAGATAGGACCTACTAATCCAGGGATAGTAACAAAGTTTAATATTGGGAGTAATTCACTGCGTGGATAGGCACGGATCAATGCAAGGCGCGCAACAGGCATCATCATTGCCCCACCAATACCTTGGATAACGCGGGAGGTGACTAAGAATGTCAATGACGGTGATAGCGCACAAAGAAGGGAACCAAAGGAAAACAGTGAAACAGCGATAATAAAAATGCGACGAGTGCCGAACCTATCTGCAAACCATCCACTCACAGGAATTAATAATGCAACTGTTAATGTATAACTGACAATCGCAGATTGCATGGCGAGTGGTGAATGGTGGAGGCTTTTGGCGATATCAGGTAGCGCCGTGTTCAAAATGGTTGCATCAAGGGCTTGCATGAAAAATGCCATTGCGGCTATCCATGGAAGGCCTGACATGCTTTTAGCTGTTTTTAACATCGGTAACCTATTAAATAAAAAGTTAAAGCAAACATGGAAAGTTATCGTGTTAGGTTTGTTTTCCAGTAATAGTTAATAACTTATAGCAGAGATCAAACGCTTTGGCGCTATTACCTTTTATTATGGCATTTGCCAGTTGCTGATGAATGTCTACTTCAATAACGTCATTTTCTGTAATCGCATCAAAATAGAATTGATAGACAGAACGGAATAAATTGGCAAAGGAGATCAAAAATGGATTGGCACAAGCTTCATAAATCGTTAGATGAAAACGGTGATCAACATCTATCCAACGTTGCCTATCAAATTGCTTTTCTAATAATTGCATTTCATTGGCGAGTGCTTTGAGTAAATTATTTTGCTTGTCTGTGGCATGTTTTGCGGCAAGGTAGCAAGCTTGCGGTTCAATCGCGAGTCTTACAACATGAAAATGCCTAATAACGACCGTTTGTTCATCACTGCTTATCCACCATTTAAGCAGATCTTGATCCAAAAAATTCCAGTGGGATGAAGGCATAACTCTTGTGCCAATGCGAGGACGCGCAAGTAACATCCCTTTTGCTGCTAACATCTTAACCGCTTCTCTAATCGCTGTGCGGCTGGCTTGGAATTTATCAGATAACTCTATTTCACTGGGAAGAATAGAGCTTGGTAAATAAGTGCCTTTCAAAATCTCTTGGCCTAGCTGTTCGGCAATAAGATAAGAAAGGTTTTTTTGCGAAGCAGTTTGCTGCTCACTAAATTCCATAATTAGTCCCAATACATAACCTTGAGCAATTATATTACGTGAGTTGGGGGATAATTGCTGCTGAAATAATCAATTCTACCGTTGTTTTAGTTGATTTATCACCGTTTTGATGAAAAAAAGCGCGAACGAAAAGAAAATGCAAAATAAG
>NZ_JAMPQI010000013.1:0-162369 GCF_028482365.1 Providencia sp. PROV122
TAATCTTTTTGAATACGCTCTCCTGCGAGAAATTGAGAGGATAGAGGTGCAGGAGAAACGGTACTGTTAATGATTTAATTAATAAGCAATAACGTCAGCAGCCGTTATGCCATCTGAATTGCGAGTAACAGAAAACTCGACATTTTGACCTTCAAATAATGATTTGATTTTTTTATTTGCAATTGATTTACGTGTAACAAAGATATCATCACCGCCATTTATTGGTGAAATGAATCCATAACCCTTATTTGCATCAAACCATTTAACTCGACCCATATGTAATTGAAAATTCATATTAAAACTCCTTTTGTTCTGAGAACAATAATTCTATTTATTGTTGTACTATTACTCTTTACACGTTATACCCCATGATAAATTGCCGATTTATTAAAACGCTTTAAGAGCAAGTAAACGATTACTACCGGATGTACTGTTGTTATTAATCTGTACACACTATTAAATTAACGGTCTTTCGCATACCAATCATCCACTGTAACTTAACAGCCTATTTTGACATTGAGATGACAAAACTGATGAATAAACGTGGAAACTGCGAGGAAATAGAGACGAACTCAGTTGACCGTGAATAAATCAAATATAGATACTCATTATTAATGAATTACATTTATATACATAATAAAGAGATCTACATCACGTTGGAGATATTATTATCACAGTAAATGTTTAAAGACAAGTTTTTTTATAGCGTTCTACCGTGTTTTTGATCTCACTGAGGATTTTTGCTTCCCCTGACGCATCGAAAGAAGCGTCCACAGGCAGATACCACCAATTGACTTGGGCGAAAGATTGGCATTTTACTGCGTCTTTTTCGGTCATTAGCAGGGGTTCATTATTAGGTGTTAATGCTAACAGAGAGTGTTGTTGATACGGCTGATGATCTGCAAAAGCATGCGTTTGCACCAATTCTACCCCTTTTTTTTCTAAGGAGGCGAAAAAGCGAGGAGGATGACCTATGCCAGCCATAGCAACCACCGTTTTAAGTTCACTCACTGCACACTTTTCACCACTGAGTAAATTAACGGCAATATCCCCTTCTAATGCCATAGCGACTTCATTCGCGCTTGCTTGCCCACCATTAACGATGACGGCATTCACACTCGTTAAACGCCCCGCTCTTTCACGCATTGGCCCAGCGGGTAACCACCAGCCATTGCCAAAACGGCGTTGACCATCAATCACAACGATTTCGTAGTCTCTCGCTAACGCATAATGTTGCAAACCATCATCGGTGATGATCACGTCCAACTCATGGTTTTCCAGTAATGCTTTCACCGCCTCACTGCGTTTGGGGGCCACCGCGACAGGCGCTTTGGTTCGGTAGTGAATTAAAATAGGTTCATCACCGGCTTCAGCCGTTGTCGTCGTTGATGAAATCACTAGTGGATAGTGATCTGCTTTTCCACCATATCCCCGAGAAACCACACCAACGCGGTAACCTTCCCGAGTTAATGCTTCTACTAGCCAAATAACGACAGGCGTTTTACCATTCCCCCCTGCCGTTAAATTGCCAACAACGATTACTGGAACCGGTGCCTTCCAAGAACGGAATAACCCAGCTTGATAACTTATACGCCTAACTAGCGCGATCGCCCCATACAGCAGCGAGAACGGCAGTAGTAAGATATAAAGCCATGACTGACCAGCCCAGATTTTTTCTATCATTGGCTAAACTGTATTTTATGTAGTTGAGCATAGGCCCCCTCTAGCGCTAATAACGCTTTATGGTTGCCACGTTCGATAATGCGACCATCTTGAACAACTAAAATTTCATCCGCATTTTCAATAGTTGATAAACGGTGAGCAATCACAAGAGACGTTCTATTTTTTTGCAGTTCGTCCAGTGCTGCTTGAATAGCTCTTTCTGATTCAGTATCCAATGCAGACGTTGCTTCATCTAGGATCAAGATAGGGGCGTCACGCAACAGTGCGCGAGCAATGGCAATACGTTGGCGTTGCCCCCCCGAGAGCATCACACCATTTTCCCCAATCACCGTATCTAAACCTTTATCCAGTTTCGCGATAAAGTCCATCGCATAAGCCATTTCTGCGGCTTTCTCAATTTGCTCGCGGCTAAAACGCCCATCTGTTGCATAAGCAATATTGTTTGCAATGGTATCATTAAACAAATACACATGCTGTGAAACCAGAGCCACTTGGTTACGCAATGACTCAAGGGTATATTCCCTAATATCGTGCCCATCAATACGGATAGAGCCTTTATCGATGTCATAGAAACGTGTAATCAAATTGGCAATGGTTGATTTCCCTGAGCCTGAACGCCCAACCAAGGCCACCGATTTGCCTGCTGGTAAAGTAAATGAAATATCATCTAATGCAGGATGTTCTTTAGTTGCATAAGTAAACGTGACATTTTCAAATTCAATATCACCTTTCACATTAGATAATACTTTGGTTCCCTCGTCTTTTTCTTGTTCAGTATCGAGAATAGAGAATAGTGTTTGGCATGCTGCCATCCCACGTTGGAACTGAGAGTTAACGTTAGTGAGCGATTTCAATGGGCGCATTAAAGCAAACATAGAAGAGAAAACAACGGCGATTGTCCCCGGTGATAACTGTTCACGAATTTCAGGGAAACTTGCCGCATACAGAACGAACGCTAATGCAAAAGAAGCAATCAATTGAATAATCGGGTCTGAAATTGCCGAAGCAGTGACCATTTTCATTGATTGGCTACGCATATTATTGCTGACTTTATTAAAGCGCTCAGTTTCAACTTTTTGTCCGCCAAAAATTAAAACTTCTTTGTGCCCTTTTAACATTTGTTCAGCACTAGCCGTAACATGCCCCATCCCCGTTTGCATATTTTTACTGATCTTGCGAAAACGCTTAGAGACGATGCGGATTGTAATAGAGACGATTGGCGCGATAACAATCAAAATGAGGGAGAGTTGCCAGCTATAGTAGAACATCATCGCAAACAAACCGATGATATAGGCACCTTCACGAATAATGGTAATTAATGCACCTGACGATGATGCCGCCACTTGCTCTGAGTCATAAGTGATACGTGATAAGAGGGTTCCTGTAGATTGCTGATCAAAAAAGCTGACAGGCATTCCCATCATATGGCCAAATAGCTTACGGCGCATACTCATTACAACTTGCCCAGAAACCCACGAAACACAGTAGGTTGAAACAAAGCTAGATGCACCACGAACAATAATTAGACCTAACATAGCGAGAGGAAGCCATTTTAAAACGTCATTATCCGCTTTCTCAAACCCTTCATCGAGTAAAGGCTTTAATAAAGAAATCATAAACGCATCCCCTGCTGCGTTGATGACTAGAGCGATAGCTGCAACAAATAAGCCTGCTTTAAACGGCGAAATAGTAGGCCATAACCGGCGAAACGTTTGTCGTGTCGAAAGGTCTTTATCAATCATGTTTTTATTACCAAACTTAATGTAAGCGCACTATTCTACTCGGGAAATGGCGGATCACCAAACCAGAGATGATACCATCTAGGATACATTTCGATTCGATAGCGCAAAATATTTAACTTTTCTTTTTTAAACCAGATAGTTACCTGACCTGACTCCGCTGTATTAATCCATTTAATATTATTATTTTTGTACCGTAAGTACACTTTATCTGACGGTATTTTCCAAGGACTGTATCTTGCTGAAGAGACTAATACCGTTGTTGGTGAAGTTGTTCTAATGAATAGTGACGTTGATGACGTATTGCTGCCATGATGTGGCGCAAAAACAATGTCCGCATTTAATCGATGTTTATATAGTGCGGTAATTGCTTGCTCACCCTGCTTTTCGATATCACCTGTTAGTAAGATTTTATGGTAGCCATCGGTTAACATGATCACACAAGAATCATCATTATGAGACTTTTCAGCAAGCTTTTCAGGCCAAAGCACTTCAAAGTGCAGCTCTCCCCATTGCCAACGTTGACCTTTAGAGCAAGGAAGATGTTGCCCCCCTCCAAAACTGCTTCGCACATTTAACCAAGGGTATTGTTTTTTTAGAAATGGCACTCCGCCTATATGGTCAAGGTGCTTATGGCTTAGAATAAGGCCTATCGGGATAATCCCTTTTCGTTTTAAGTATGGAATGATCTGTTTTTGGGCGTTACTTCCTCCTTGCCAACGATTACCTGTATCATATAAATAGGAGACGCCTTTTTGCTGTATTACAACGGCTAAACCATGACCAACATCCAGAGTGGTTAAGCTCCATCCTTGCTCTACTGATTTATCAACCGCACTATCAGTGCCGATGCACAATGCACTAAAACAGCCTAATAACCCAATATAGGTTCGATGCCAGCCAAATGAAATAAATACCCCAATCAACCAGCAAAATATAGAAACCCACAATGAAACGGACTGTAGCTCCATCCAAAAATCACTGAGATACACTAATGGCTTTATTCCTATTGAAATAATGCTATCAATTAACTGCAAAATAAAATGATGGATTGCAGCACTTGGAAACAGATATAGCAGAAATGAGAGTAAGATAAGCGGTACAACCAACCAAGAAACAATAGGAACCAACCAGAGGTTTGCCCAAAAGCTCATAAAATTGATCCCTTGAAATAATCCCATTTGTATTGGTGCTAATAAGATCAATAAACCCGTTTGTAAATGCACAAAAGGAATTAACCAACCAAGGACTTTTGTATGCTGTGTAGAAGATGATACAGAAAATAACTTGAACCAATACAGTATCGCCAATACCGCAAAACTGGATAACCAAAAGCTGTCAGATAGCATAGCTAAAGGGTCTGCAAGCACAATCAAACCAATGCTCCATACCGCCCATTGCCATGAAAAATAGAGGCTCTTTTGCTGTTTGATATAGATCCACAACCCCAATGCAATTAAAGCACGTGTTGCTGGAATAGCGAAACCAGAGACCCATCCATACAGAAAAGCAAAAATGCCTCCAAATATAATAGGTATTTTGGGGCTAATAACGTAGCTGGGAAGCAAATACAGTAAGCACCGAGCAAGCCAATAGCCTAGTAAATAAGATAGCCCGATGTGCAAACCGGATATGGCGATAAGGTGGCTCACACCTGTACTTTGTAATAGTGCGGATAACTCAGGCGTTAATAATGTGCGCTCACCAAACATTAAAGCATAAGTAATCGCAGCATTTTTTAATGAAAGAATTTCTTCCTTATAAAAATCTATTACCCTCTGCCGCACAGAGCAGCGAGAGTCGATCATTGTTGTTTGGGTGTTTTTTAATTTACCAATAATACGTTGTGATAGGCTATAACGTTGTTGGTCAAAGCCCCCTTCATTTAAGGATGCATGTAACGGTTTTAATAGGCTATTAAGTTGCCAAGTTTGCCCCGCACAAATAGTAACACCTGACCGATGTTTCACTTGCCATACCGCATATAATGGCGGAAACACGGTGACTCCAGCAACTTTATTAATTCTGACTTTAATGTTTTCTTTTTCTTTATTAAATAGTGGTACACTGATAATAGTAACGTCTAATAATTGGTACTTTTTTGACAGTAGGTTTATTTTCTCAATAACATCATTAGCGTGCCAACATGCCCACAAAAATGCGATAGCTATTAATAGAAAAAACTTCAGATAACGATGTGCTTTTATAAATAACAAAAATAGAAACAAGATACCTGAAATAATGAATGAATTATTTATTGTGGGGATATGATGAATAAATAAAATCGGTAATGTGCCAATAAATATCGCGATCGCCGCTAAAGTATAGGAAAGTGATCCTCCCCGAAATAGTGTCAGTATACTGCCATACATTTTCTCACCTCTTAGCGCGCCACATGAATGAGCACCATAACGAGGCTTACCCTTTTTTGGAAAACATGAATATCAGCGATACGAGCTGCTTCCTAATACTTGATGATATCACTCAATCATATTTTTTTATTTAGGAGGGGCTTCACAAAACTATTTTGTTTTTATTGTTAATTTAAATAATTATTGAGAGAGAGTATCGCCGCTTGGATTAAATTAAAAGTGAGTGATATCGTTGTCTATATAGCTTCGTCTATCTCGATTTTAGCTAAGCTAAATATCAACAGCCTATATAATCTAATTACCTAAGTGAGTCATTCATGTTCAGGTAACTTGTGTCTGCATTCCAAGCCATTGCTATACCATAACCAGTTTTATTACGCTCCTAATCTATGGTGCTCTATTTTTTAGCCATTAGCAGATTGCTCCAGCCCTACGACAATACTTAAACGATTTCCTGCGAGTCAGATAAGCAATTAAGCAGCTCACGGTCCCCTTTACTGAGCGTGTCGTTTTAGCCAGAAACGCTATCAATACGTTAAAGACCCCCAATAAAAAAACGGTGCTGTGAAACACAAGCACCGTTTTGAACTAATAATTAAGATTTACAATCAATTATTGACCATAAATATTTACACGGTCACGTAATTCCTTACCTGGTTTAAAGTGAGGAACGTATTTACCTTCCAACTCCACTTTGTCTCCAGTTTTTGGGTTACGCCCAACACGCGGAGCACGGTAGTGAAGAGAAAAACTGCCGAATCCGCGGACTTCTATACGTTCACCACCAGCCAGAGTATCTGCCATATGTTCGAGAATTTCTTTAACAGCATCCTCGACCGTTTTTGCTGACAGATGAGATTGCTGGCTAGCCAGTCTTTCGATTAACTCAGACTTGGTCATAGTACCTCCCTAAACTACCGTTACGAAGGGGTAACGCCTGTTACCCCTACCTTAATTATTCGCCTTTAGCTGCTTTGAAAGCTTCAGCCATTGCGTTGTTACCGAAGCTAGTATCTTCTTGCTTGTTCACAGTAGCGATAGCGTCTTTTTCATCAGCTTCGTCTTTTGCACGAACAGACAGGTTGATTACACGGTTTTTACGGTCAACACCAGTGTATTTAGCTTCAACATCATCACCAACTTTCAGAACCTGTGTTGCATCTTCAACACGGTCACGAGAAGCTTCTGATGCACGTAGGTAACCTTCAACGCCCAGAGTCAGCTCAACAGTTGCACCTTTAGCATCAACTGCGATAACTTTACCAGTTACGATTGCGCCTTTCTTGGTTGCTGCTAAGTAGTTATTGAATGGATCTTCAGCTAACTGCTTAACGCCCAGAGAGATACGCTCACGTTCTGCGTCGACTTGCAGAACAACGGCTGCGATTTCGTCACCTTTTTTGTATTCACGAACTGCTTCTTCGCCTGCAACGTTCCAGGAGATGTCAGACAGGTGAACCAGGCCATCGATGCCGCCTTCCAGACCGATGAAGATACCGAAGTCAGTGATTGACTTGATTTTACCTTCAACACGGTCACCTTTGTTGTGAGTTTCTGCAAATTGCTGCCATGGGTTCGCTTTGCATTGTTTCAGGCCTAGAGAGATACGACGACGTTCTTCATCGATATCCAGAACCATAACTTCAACAACGTCACCAACGTTAACAACTTTAGATGGGTGGATGTTTTTGTTAGTCCAATCCATTTCTGAAACGTGAACCAGACCTTCAACGCCTTCTTCGATTTCGACGAAGCAACCATAGTCAGTCAGGTTAGTTACGCGACCAGTCAGTTTAGTACCTTCTGGATAACGTTTAGCGATTGCAACCCAAGGATCTTCGCCCAGTTGTTTCAGACCCAGAGAAACACGGGTACGCTCACGGTCGAATTTCAGAACTTTAACTGTGATTTCATCACCAACATTGACGATTTCGCTTGGGTGTTTAACACGTTTCCAAGCCATATCAGTGATGTGCAGCAGGCCATCAACACCGCCCAGATCAACGAATGCACCGTAGTCAGTAAGGTTCTTAACGATACCTTTAACTTCCATGCCTTCTTGCAGATTTTCGAGCAGTTGATCGCGTTCTGCGCTGCTTTCAGATTCAATTACAGCACGGCGAGAAACAACAACGTTGTTGCGTTTCTGATCCAGCTTAATAACTTTGAACTCTAGCTCTTTGCCTTCCAAGTGGGTTGTGTCACGAACTGGACGAACGTCAACCAGTGAACCTGGTAAGAACGCACGGATACCGTTCAGTTCTACAGTGAAACCACCTTTTACTTTACCGTTGATAACACCGGTTACAGTCTCAGCTTCTTCGTAAGCTTTTTCCAGCATCAGCCATGCTTCGTGGCGTTTCGCTTTCTCACGAGAAAGGATAGTTTCATCGAAACCATCTTCAACTGCATCCAGAGCTACGTCGATTTCGTCGCCAACTTGGATTTCTAGCTCACCCTGAGCATTTTTGAATTGTTCTACTGGGATAGCAGATTCAGATTTCAGACCTGCGTCAACCAGAACAACGTCTTTATCGATGGCAACAACAGTACCACGGACGATAGAACCAGGACGGGTTTCAATATTCTGCAGGGATTCTTCAAAGAGTTGAGCAAAAGATTCTGTCATATTAATGATCTTCAAGAGTTTTAAATTAACGTCCATTCAGCTTCCGGCCAAATGGGGTTGTTTTACATACCCCACAACTTTCCTTGTCATAAGGTGATTACCATGTTAAGCGAAAAAATCAACATAGTATTAGATGCGTATACTATCTACATTATAAGCTAAAATACAGCCAATTATTAAGATAATTGCAGAATTTTTTTCGCGTAGGCTTGTGCTTTTTCAATGACTTCCTCAATTGACATACTTGTGGAGTCCAAAATCAAAGCATCCTTCGCGGCAACTAAAGGTGCAACCGAACGGTTACGATCACGATAGTCGCGTTCTTGTATTTCGGTTAAAAGTCGTTCAAAGTTAACATCAAACCCTTTTTCCTGCAACTGCTTCATGCGCCGATGAGCGCGCTCTTCGGCGGAAGCGTCAAGAAAAATTTTGACGGGAGCGTCAGGAAAAACAACGGTTCCCATATCACGGCCATCTGCAATCAAACCAGGCATCGCTCTAAATGCGCGTTGCCGGCGTAATAGCGCTTCCCTTACACGCGGAAAAGCCGCTATTTGCGAGGCGGTTTTACCCACATCTTCCGTGCGAATTTGATTTGAAACATCTTCGCCTTCTAAAATCACTTTTAACTGGTTTTCTTCTGGCACAAAGCGTACATCTAGGTTTGCCGCTAAAGGTACTAACGCATCTTCAGACTGAATGTCTACATGATGATGTAAAGCCGCTAATGCGAGAACACGATAAATCGCACCAGAATCTAAGAGTTGCCATCCAAACTGGTTTGCCAGCGCTTGGCATAATGTACCTTTACCAGCACCACTTGGTCCATCAACGGTTATTACAGGGGCAATTGCCACCATAAAAGGTCTCCTTCTCTGCACGTGGTTTCACCACCTGCAATTAAAATCTGTAGTGGTATTATACCTACTCGACGATTTTGTGAAATAAGCAGGTTCTGATGAGTCGCAGAAAAATGGTTATGCAGATATATAAATGGCGGCTAATTATGGATACTGACTGACATTGCCTCAATGCAAAGTCAGTCAGTCGAATGATTAAAATTTAGCTCAGACGGGCTAATTGTTGGAAGTAATCTGGGAATGTTTTTGCCGTGCACCCTGGATCTAAAATCGTAACAGGGGTATCAGACAAGGCAACGAGCGAAAAACACATAGCAATTCGGTGATCGTTATAGGTTTCAATTTCAGCATGCTGTAATTGCGCTGGCGGAACAATACGGATGAAATCGTGCCCCTCTTCGACTTCAGCACCGACCTTACGCAGTTCAGTCGCCATAGCATACAGTCTATCCGTCTCTTTCACGCGCCAATTATAGATATTACGGATCACCGTTTCCCCTTGCGCAAACAGTGCCACAGTACCAATGGTCATCGCCGCATCTGGGATAGCGTTCATGTCCATATCGATTCCGTTTAACGTACCTCGTTGGCATTCAATAAAGTCATCCCCCCAACGAATTGTTGCCCCCATTTTCTCCAGTACATTGGCAAACTTGGTATCGCCTTGGAGACTATTACGACCAATACCTGTCACTCTGACAGTACCACCTTTAATAGCTGCCGCGGCAAGAAAATAGGATGCTGATGACGCATCACCTTCGACTAAGTATTCACCGGGTGATTGATACTGCTGTTGCCCTTTAATAACAAAGCGTTGATATTGGTGATTATCCACTTCAACGCCAAACGTGGCCATCAAGGCTAAGGTGATATCGATATAAGGTTTTGAAACCAATTCACCTGAGATAGTAATGATTGTCTCTTTCTCAGCCAACGGCGCGGCCATCAAAAGTGCGGTCAAAAATTGGCTAGAGACAGAGCCATCAACCGATATTTCACCACCAGAAAAACCACCACGTAAGCGAAGGGGCGGATAATTTTCTTGTTCTAGGTAATCAATCGTAGCGCCACCTTCACGTAAAGCATCAACTAAATGCCCTATTGGGCGCTCTTTCATGCGAGGCTCGCCTGTTAACACAATATTGTTATTCGCTAACGACAATGCTGCGGTCAATGGGCGCATTGCCGTACCCGCATTACCCAGAAAAATTTCCAGTTCGTCAGTATGGCATAACCGCCCACCGACTCCTTGAACACGGCAATGTGTTTTATCTTCAGACAATTGGTAATTAACACCAAGCTGGCTTAATGCATTCAGCATATGGCGAATATCATCACTATCCAGTAAGTTTGTCAGTAACGTTGTGCCATTAGCCATAGCCGCTAATAACAGCGCTCGGTTCGATACACTTTTAGACCCTGGCAGGTTGATCGTTCCGTTAATTGAAGAGATAGGTTGTAATGTCAGGGATTGCATAAAGCGCAGGTTCTCCAGTACTGTTTGCCTAATTATTTATTATCGTTTTCAAAAATGAAGATAGTTAAACCCGACCCAATGCGCGGATTAGGTCGGGAAGATGATTATGCGTGGCGACGTTCAAAGTCTGCCATGAAATCAACAAGTGCTTGGACACCGGCTAATGGCATCGCATTGTATATTGATGCACGCATCCCACCTGAAACGCGGTGACCTTTTAGTGACAATAGCCCTTGTGCTTTCGCTTCTTCAAGGAATTTGTCATCCAACGCAGGATTTTGCATTTGGAAAGGTACGTTCATCCAAGAACGGTTTTCGACCGCAACGCGGTTAATATAAAATTCACTATCATCGATTGCGTTATACAACAATTGTGATTTTTCATAGTTGCGTTTTGCCATTTCCTGCAAGCCGCCCTGCTCTTTCAACCACTTAAAGACCATGCCTGATAAATACCAAGCAAAAGTCGGCGGTGTATTAAACATCGAGTCATATTTTGCTAAGGTTGTATAATCAAATATTGAGGGTGTCTGCTTTGAAGCTTTGCCCAAGAGATCTTCACGGATAATAACAATGGTAAGACCCGCTGGACCAATATTCTTTTGTGCTCCTGCATAAATCACGCCATAACGGCTAATATCAATAGGTTTAGACAGAATCGAAGATGAATAGTCCGCAATGATCACTTTGTCTTTCGGGAAATCAGGTTCTTCATGGATAGCTAGGCCATCAATAGTTTCATTAGGGCAATAGTGAACATAAGCCGCATCTGAGCTTAATTGCCATTCGCTCATCGGTTTCACACCCACAACACCGTCTTTTTCTTGTTTGACTTGGATAATGTTAGGAGTGCAATATTTTTGTGCTTCTTCTGCCGCAGATTCCGCCCAATAGCCACCAACAATATAGTCTGCCGTGGTTTTATCGCCCAACAGGTTCAGCGGTAATGCAGCGAAATGACCGCGAGCACCACCATGGCAAAATAGTACTTTATAATTTTGCGGAATATTTAATAAATCACGTAAATTTTGCTCTGCTTCCTCCGCTATCGCAATAAAATCCTTGCCGCGATGGCTAACTTCCATAACAGAAACGCCTAAGCCTTTCCAGTTACAAAATTCCTGTTCAGCACGACGCATGACTTCAACAGGTAGCATGGCAGGACCCGCACTGAAATTATAAACCTGACTCATTGATTTCACCCTATCTTCAATTTCAACAATGTTTGTTAAATTAACTCAGTAACTATGGTTGTATCATCACCTGTCACTTGCTGCAACGGTTATTGTCGAGTTGATGGGAAATACGATAAGTTGAATTTATTGATAAAAAAGAGAGGAATTTTGTTAATCCCGTCACAACAAATACCACCACAATATTATGAAGCGATAGTGGACGAATAAAAAATATAATCCCGATTATGGCCTGTTTTGCATAATCGGGATTTGAAAATATTTTGCTCTAGCCAGTTAGGCAATAATGATACGGCTGATTAAGCAATAACCTTATTCACAATCTCTATTGCTTCTTGTTCAATTTGGCGTAAATGCTCTTCGCCACGGAAACTTTCACAATAGATTTTGTACGCTTCTTCCGTGCCGGATGGACGAGCGGCAAACCAACCATAATCGGTCATGATTTTTAGCCCACCAATAGAAGCGCCATTACCCGGTGCCGTCGTTAAACGTTGAGTGATCTTATCGCCCGCTAAAGAGTCCGCAGTGACCATCTCTGGCGACAACTTACTGAGTTTCGCTTTTTGCTCATGGGTGGCTTTGGCTTGAATACGACTATAAATAGGCGCACCAAATTTTTCGGCGAGTTTGTTATAACGTTGCTGAGGGTTTTCCCCTGTCACCGCAGTAATTTCCGCCGCTAGCAAACATAAAATGATACCGTCTTTATCTGTCGACCAAGGTGTGCCATCAAATTTAAGGAAAGACGCTCCGGCACTCTCTTCGCCGCCGAAACCCAATTTTCCGTTAAACAAGCCATCGACGAACCATTTAAAACCAACGGGTACTTCGACAAGTTCACGTCCAATATCGGCAACAACACGGTCAATCATGGCACTTGAAACGAGTGTTTTCCCGACAGCGACCTCTTTCCCCCATTGTGGGCGATGCTGGAATAGGTAATCGATCGCGACCGCAAGGTAGTGGTTTGGATTCATTAACCCTGCTGGGGTGACGATACCATGACGGTCATAATCAGGGTCGTTGGCGAATGCTAAGTCAAACTTTTCTTTCATCCCTAATAGGCCAGCCATCGCCCAACGCGATGAGCAATCCATGCGGATCACACCATCATGATCAAGCGGCATAAAACGAAATGTTTGATCTAATTGATCATTCACCAGTTCAAGATCTAATTGATAATATTCAGCAATCTTGCGCCAATATTCGATGCCAGAACCACCGAGTGGGTCGACACCTAATTTTAAACCTGCTTTTTGAATCGCCTTCATATCCACCACTTCACCCAGTGCGGCGACATAAGGCATGACTAAATCTTGTTCGGTGACATAACCACTGACCAGCGCATCTTCAAAAGAAATACGCTTAACACCCGTAAGGCCGTTTGCGAGTAATTGATTTGCTTGCTTTTCGATAACCGATGTTAAATCGGTATCAGCAGGGCCACCATTCGAGGGATTATATTTTATACCGCCATCTTCTGGTGGGTTATGAGAAGGTGTAATGACAATTCCATCCGCAACATCTTGATGGGATTGATTATAACTGATAATCGCATGGGATATGGCAGGCGTCGGAGTAAACCCGTTATCGGCTTGGATAACCACATTGACTTGGTTTGCAGCTAACACCTCAATAACCGTAATAAATGCCGCTTCAGACAACGCGTGGGTGTCTTTGCCGACAAAGCATGGCCCTGTTAGCCCTTGCTTTTTACGTAAATCAGCAACCGCTTGAGCAATAGCAAGAATATGATTTTCGTTGAAATTTTTCCTACTTGCACTGCCTCGATGCCCCGATGTTCCAAACTTCACTGCATGTTCAGGGTTACCGACTTGTGGTTTTAGTTGATAATATTGAGCGGTTAGTTGTGCAACATTAATCAAATCTTTCTGAAACGGAAGCTGCCCTGCGCGTTCATGTATTGTCACTTGTTATCTCCCAATGCACTGGTGCCTTATTTGTGACACCAGCGATGCCTCAATTTTTCGATTAGATAGTATTACAAACTTTCTCAATCACATTGGCAGGGAACTGCATTTCCTGCATGATTGCTTCAACCATGCTGCGTTTGCGATTGGTATTTGTGTTGGTGATCACCCAAAATGGCGTTCCCGGAATATGCCGAGGTTTTGACTGCTTACCTGCGGCTAACAGTGTTTGCTCATCGCCAGCAAAATAGACACGCGTACGACCATGCATTGACTCTGTCGCATTAGCAAAAACAGTGGCGTCTAAGCTATAGAGTGTCGATAAAATTAGCATAAAGCGGTCGATGGCTTTGCTTTTTTCTGCATAAGCATCAGAGAGTAAAAGCTCCCTCATCACCCTAACTGGATTTTGCGGCGTAATGGCTGTTTTTTTTGTCTCGACCGCCTGCTGCGGCGGCTGTTCGTTGCCGAGTTCTTTAACGACTTGTACTGGCTGACCGGACTTTAAATTTAACATACGGCGCAAAATATCCGATGCACTTTCACCGATATGCAGTGTGTGGCTGGCAATATAGCGGTAAAGCTCTTCATCAACTTCTATCGTTTTCATTTTTTCCCAGTACTTTTTTAACTAAAATTTGCGTTGGGATTATAAGATAGATTTCAAGAAAACAAAACAATTAAAATTTCAATAACTTAAAGTAAACAGCACACTAAGTTCAACGATATTTCAGTAAGTTATCATCTGATTGGTGGTTTTATGTTTAATCAGAAAAAAATACAATAATGAGAAGAATGAGACCTTAATATTCCATTTATTCTTTTATTGATAGCATTGAATAATTAATCGACCCGTTTGGATTTTGCTAATGTACATGCCATCATATCGTTAAAGAAGATAAATAAGCTGAAAATGAACTATGACAAACCTGCTAAACCATACTATTCATAAACCTGAAACTCCGGTATCGTCTACCCCTGTCGTGCTGATCCACGGATTATTTGGTGATCTCAATAATCTCGGTGTATTAGCCCGCGATTTACAAAAATATTTTGTCACCATCCAAATTGATGTCAGAAACCATGGCGACTCATTCCGTGCCACGACAATGGAATATCGCCAAATGGCACAAGATGTCATGACACTCTTACAATCCCTTGGATATGAAAACGCCATTTTGATTGGTCACTCCATGGGCGGGAAAATTGCGATGGCAGCAACCGAAATTGCCCCTCATTTCGTAGAAAAAGTTGTGGCTATTGATATGGCGCCTGTCGCTTATCAAGTTCGCCGCCACGATACCATTATTGCGGCTCTCGAAGCGGTGACCCACGCTGGCGTCAAAAGCCGCCAAGACGCGACGGTCGTCATGCGCGAATACCTTGATGAAGAGAGTGTCATTCAGTTTTTACTCAAATCATTCCGCCAAGGCGAGTGGAAATTTAACCTGCCTGCCATCAAAGAAAACTATGAGTCTATTATTGGCTGGGAAACCGTTCCGGCTTGGGATAAACCTGTTCTATTAATCCCCGGCGGTAACTCCCCTTATGTGCAAGCCGAATATAGAGAAGAGATTGCCGCACAGTTCCCAAATGCGAAAGCATGGGTCGTCGCGGATGCAGGGCATTGGGTTCATGCAGAGAAACCAGATCATGTACTTAGAGCCATACACCGTTTCTTAGACTTGCCCGAATACCAATAAATTCAAGCTTTATTTATAATGAAGGGAATATATAACCCTTCATTATAAACCAAATAAGAACCAATAATATATAAGACAAACTTCAATACACTGATAACTATTATTTCTGTATTATCTCTGTGAAAACTATCCATGCTATTTCATCTATTATTGCTAACATTATTTTATCAGCAATAAATATCAACCATCCTATATGATAAGCAATAACCCAAAGGAATATTCACAGAAAAAATGGAAAGTGAAAATACTCAGTCAACACTCTACTTTATTGGCATCATCATTAAGTTAACAAATGATATTAGTCAAGACGAGTTTAATACCATCACCGCAGAGAAAGAAAGTTTCCGTGATACATTAAAAGCGCTTCAAAACAAGCTTAATATAAAGTGTAAATATAAAAATCAAACCAATAAAAACATTAGTAAGATAGATTCTCCTTCTATTATTTATGATAATGATAACGTAGCTTATCTATTAGCTAATTTTAATCATGAGCAAGTTCTTATTCAGCGATTTGGTAACCATCCTCCAGAATTATGGAGTATGGATAAGTTTATCCAAATGTGGAGTGGTAAATGGCTACAGGTTAAAACCAAACAAAGCCAATTTGATATTACTTGGTTTAAAACAGAATTTTTGAAATATAAATATATTATCGCTAGCGTTTTATTATTTTCATTTATTTTGCAAATACTCGCATTAGTGACACCAATTATTATCCAAGTCATTATGGATAAAGTGTTAGTGCATAATAGTATGATGACATTGGATCTGCTGATCTTTGGTCTTATTATTGCCGCCATCCTTGAAGTGACGCTTAAAGGGCTGCGTGAGTATGTTTATAACCATACTGTTAACCGTATCGATATGACTTTAGGGTTAAAGCTGGTCAATCATTTACTGCATCTGCCCCTTTCGTTTTTTAAAACTCGGCAAATTGGTGCAATCGTTACACGCGTTAAAGAGCTAGAGACTATTCGCGAATTTTTGACAGGAAGTTTTTTTACACTCTGTGTTGATGTGCTCTTTTTATTTGTTTTTCTTTATGTCATGAGCCTATTATCCTCAACCTTAATGTTGGTTTTTTTATGCTCAATTCCCTTCTATTTATTAGTTGCTTGGTGGCTGACGCCTAAAATTGAGGCCGCGGCCCATAAGCAATTTGCAAATATTGCCATCAACACCTCATTTTTAACCGAAAGTATTAATGGTATTGAAACAGCCAAAAGCCTCTCAATAGAGCCCAATTTTACTCGCCGCTGGGATCAGCAAACTTCTGATATGAGTCATACGACATTTGCGGCAGGCCAAATCAACTCCCGCTCTGAACATATTGTGATGGTGATTGAGAAATTAACCAGCGCCGTTATTTTGTGGATTGGTGCCTCTGAAGTCTTAGCCTTACAGCTTACTATTGGTCAATTTATTGCATTTCATATGATGGTCAATCATGCAAGCCAGCCTCTTGTTAAGTTGGTTAAGCTCTGGGGGGATTATATTAGAACCAAAGTTGCCATCGAAAAATTAGCGCAAATTATCAATTTGCCGACAGAGCAAACAAAACAAGCGGATAATAATACCTTAAAAGGCCATATCCATTTGCGTAATATCTCTTTTCGCTATCAACCTGACATGCCTTATATTCTCGATAATTTTAATTTATCGATTCAGGCTGGTGAAACATTAGGCATTGTTGGTACATCTGGCTCAGGGAAAAGTACTCTTGCACGTTTATTACTCCGATTATATACCCCTGAGAAAGGAACGATCCTATTAGATGGCACTCCTCTTTCATCGATGAATATTCATTCGCTCAGAAGGCAAATTGGCATCGTATTACAAGAAAACTTTCTTTTTAACCAAACCGTTTTCGATAATATTGCGCAAACTTATCCCAATGCGTCAATGGATGAAGTCATACATGCCGCCAAAATGGCGGGGGCCCATGATTTTATCTTAAAATTACCGATGGGTTATGACACCATATTATCCGAAGGAGGCGCATCACTGTCTGGGGGACAACGCCAAAGAATTGCTATTGCACGTACACTGCTCGCCGACCCTAAAATTATTATTTTTGACGAAGCCACCAGCGCATTAGATGATGAGTCTCAAGCTATCATTCAAAAAAATATGCAGCTTATTGCTCAGGGCAGAACGGTAATTACGATTGCTCATCGCCTTTCTACTATTCGTCATCACCAACGTATTATCGTGATGCAACAAGGCAAAATTGTTGAACAAGGAAGCCATCAACAATTACTTGAGCAAGGCCAGTTTTATCAACATTTATGGGCGTTACAGCAATCTTTTAAATAATGACACGGATGTTAGTTATGAAACAAACAGCAGCAACGACACGGTATAACCATTTTTTACCGTCACATTTAGCACTATTAAAAAGCCCGCCATCTTACCTAGCCTTAACAACGGCCATCATTATCAGTATTGGCATTTTATTTGCGATTATTTGGTCATATATCGGTAAATTAGATATTCAAGCGACGACACAAGGCCGATTGGTCGTTTCCGGGCGAACACAAGTTATTCAAGCCTTTGAGCTTAGCCGCTTACAACATATTTATGTGGCTGATGGACAACACGTCAAACAAGGCGACCCATTATTAAGTGTTAATGTCTTAGGGATCAATCAAGATATTCATAATCTTAATTATCAAATTCATTTTCAACAAATTGAAAAATGGGTACATCATGCGTTATTAAATCAAATTTCCCCTGAGCTCACTCCGGAGTTTGCTAAATTATTACCTACAGAGCAGCAACGCCTTTTAGAAAGCTATCAAAGCTTAAAAAATGAATATGATGCGTTACTCAATGAGATTGATAATGAAATAACATTGAATAGAACTCATTATTCGGCAAGAGAGCGTGAATTAAAAGACGTTAATACTTTGATCATCAATATACAAAAACGCCTTGATGCCCATCGGGTATTAAATAATCAGCAACTGATTAGCCAAAAAGAGTTTTTGGAGCAAGAGCGTGAACTGTTAATGGCGAAAAAAGAGAAAACCTCAAAATTATCCGAGCTAGCGATCCTCAATAGTCAACATTCCGCACTACATGAAAAACGTCACCGACTACAGACACAGAAAACCCAAGAGTGGTATGAAAAATATCGCCAAGCTGAATTTAAATTAGTTTCAGCGGAGCAGGAATTACTAAAAAACCAAGAAAGAGAGCAGTTAAAAATTATTCGTTCCCCTGTAGATGGTACAGTACAACAACTCGCGACCTATACTTTAGGTGCCGTATTACAGCCAGCTCAACAATTGATGGTGGTTGTGCCCAATAATGACGTGCAATTAGCCGAAGTCAAAATTCTCAATAAAGACATTGGATTTATTCGTGAAGGGCAATTAGCAACGGTCAAAATAGATGCTTTCCCCTACACACGCTATGGCACTATCGATGGTGAAGTCATTTCGATTTCTAGAGATAGCACCCAAGACGAGCAATTAGGTTTGGTTTTTTTAGGACAAATAGGTTTAAAGAAAAAGAGCCTATTGGTTGAAGGCAATCACATCGAATTAACCCCCGGTCTATCGGTCACTGCCGAAATTAAAACCGAAAAACGTCGCGTCATCGATTATTTACTTAGCCCTATTCAAGAATATACCACCACCGCCATGAGGGAAAAATAATCCATGACTGTGACTGAAACAAATTATGGTTTAGAGGCTTTAGTGTGGGTGGCAAACCATTATCAAAAAAATGTCACTAAAGACCAATTAATGCATGCTATTGGCATGAGCTCTGATTCACCGACCGACTGGGAGCTTAGAGAATGTGCCCACATTATAGGCTATGAAAGTGAGCTTGATGATTTAGACAAACGGCAAATCGCTAACCTTCCCCTTCCTGCACTAATTCGTATTCACGATGTTTGGTGGGTGCTGGCAAACAATCATGAGGGGGTATTAGTGTTAATTCACCCCACACAAGGTGAGCTTTGTCTGTGGCATGAACATAATACAGAGGTAAATAGCCGCTTTGCCGTGTTATTAATCAAAGAACAATTTGAAGCCGAGCAAAAAAGAAAGTTTGGTATTAGCTGGTTTATCCCTTCAATATTACGTCAGCGCACCCAATTAAAGAATGTCTTTATCCTTGCAGCTGTCGTGCAACTTTTTGCCTTAGTTAGCCCATTATTATTTCAAAATGTCATTGATAAGGTACTTGTTGGACGTAGTTTAAATAGCCTTCATGTCTTGGCAATAGGCATTATTAGTATTGCCTTTGCAGAGCCGCTTTATAGTTTTCTTCGGAATAAAATTTTTAGCCATACCAGTACACAAATTGGCGCTGAATTATCAGGAAAACTCTATCGGCACCTAATGGCACTACCATTGGGCTATTTTAAGCGGCGCCCTACAGGGAAAATTATCGCTCGAATTCGTGAAATGGCCCATATCCGCCAGTTTTTAACTGGCTCTACCTTGATGCTATTTATCGATTTACTCTTTGTTAGCCTTTTTATTGCCATTTTGTTTACCTATAGCGCCATTATGTCATGGCTTCTCATTGGCTCTTTGGTCATCTTTTTTATTTTATGGATGATACTCGGCCCCATTATTCGGCAACAAACAGAGAAGTCCTATCAAGCCGATGAAAATGGGCTAACCTTCTTAACAGAGGCTGTCACAGGGATTGAAACGATTAAAACGACAGCAACTGAAACCTATTTTTATCGTCGCTGGCAAAAGTTACTCAGTAAACAACTTATTCAAGGTTTTAAAGTCACCTTGCGTAGTGAGGTCGCCTCACAGCTAATGGCTCTCGTCAGTAAAATTACCACAGCGCTGTTGCTTTGGGTGGGTGTCAAAGAGGTGATGAATGGGGGGATCACCCCCGGTGAATTGGTTGCCTACAATATGTTAAGCGCTCATGTCACTCAACCTGTACTTCGATTAGCGCAAATATGGCAAGATTTTCAGCATACCATTATCTCTCTTCGCCGTGTGGGGGATATTTTGGATGAGCCTATTGAAAATGAACGAAAAGGCATTGTCAGTTCGGCATCTATTCAAGGCCGTATTGAGTTCCAAAATATTCGTTTTCGTTATCAACCCGAAGCCCCAGAAGTGCTGAGCCATCTTTCATTATCCGTTAAAGCGGGAGAGTTTATCGGTATTACTGGGCCTTCAGGCTCTGGAAAAAGTACCTTAACGAAACTACTGCAACGGTTATATATTCCACAACATGGTCAAGTGATTGTCGATGGGATGGATCTTGCGGTTAGCGATACGGTTGCTCTGCGTCGCCGCATGAGTGTCGTACTTCAAGAAAGTATGTTGTTTGTCGGTACTATTGAAGAAAACATTCGTTTGAGTAAACCACAAGCCAATCATGATGACGTTGTGGAAGCGGCTAAACTTGCAGGCGCCTATGACTTTATTATGTCACTTCCTGAGCAGTTTAACTCCCCTCTGTCAGAGCGTGGACTGAATCTTTCGGGAGGGCAGCGCCAGCGTATCGCACTCGCTAGAGCGTTACTGACAAAACCGGATATTTTGATTTTGGATGAAGCTACCTCGGCATTAGACTATGAATCCGAAGCCGCCATCATGGCGAATATGCCTTTAATCACACAAGGACGGACAGTGATCAGTATTGCGCACCGTTTGAATACTATCATGCATGCGGATCGCATTTGTGTGATTTGCGACGGTAAGGTGGCTGAAATGGATAACCATCAAAATTTGCTTCAGCAAAATGGGTTATATGCACATTTATGGCGGCAGCAAACTCAATAATAGTACTGTCAAAGCACCAGCTGCGCTCGGCTGGTGCTTTTTCCAACAAACAGCTCTTTTTTTTACTATCAATAACTTTCGCTCGACATGCGCTATGGTACAAGGGAGTCAGCTAGGGTATTATTGCGCGCTGGATTATTGGTATACGCCCTTTAGCAGTAAAAATATATGGCAAAAGAACAAACTGATCGCACCACCCTTGATTTGTTCGCTGAGGAACGCAGGCCTGGGCGACCTAAAACAAGTCCGCTGTCGCGGGATGAACAATTAAGAATCAACAAACGTAATCAACTTAAGCGTGATAAGGTCAAAGGACTACGCCGCGTTGAATTAAAACTTAATGAAGATGCTGTCACGATATTGAATCAATTGGCGAATGAAAAAAACATGAGCCGTAGTGAGTTGATAGAAGAGATGTTAATGTCACAGCTAGCGCTAGTCTATGAGCCTTCTGGTCAATAGTTTCGTCTTCATAAACCACACAAATTCGACAGATTTATTCACGCTTTTTCGCCAAAATAGGGTCAAAATTCTAGGTACTTTAGTTCAAATTTAGCCCTATCTGGCTTTAGTAAACCAGATTGGAAAAACAAGAGGTTATTCACTTTATGGCAGTCATAGGCATTTTCTTCGGTAGTGACACTGGTAATACAGAAAATATTGCCAAGATGATCCAAAAGAGATTAGGCAACGAGAACGCGGAAGTTCATGATATTGCAAAGTGCAGTAAAGAAGATATTGAAGCATTCGATATTCTGCTTCTCGGTATCCCAACTTGGTACTATGGTGAAGCCCAATGTGATTGGGATGACTTCTTCCCAACACTCGAAGAAATTGACTTTGAAGGTAAACTTGTTGCTTTATTCGGCTGTGGCGACCAAGAAGACTATGCGGAGTACTTCTGTGATGCGATGGGAACCATTCGCGATATTATCGAGCCACGCGGTGCAGTGATCGTCGGTCATTGGCCAACTGATGGCTACCATTTTGAAGCATCTAAAGGAATGGCGGATGATAACCACTTTATCGGCCTTGCTATTGATGAAGATCGCCAGCCGGAACTCACCGAAGAACGTGTTGATGCATGGGTACAGCAAATTTCAGAAGAGATGTCTTTGTCTGAAATTTTAGGCTAATCGACTAATTAGAAATAGGCTTATTAATACTATTATAATAATGCGACAAAGCATGGTTTCTATTTTTTATTTCCATGCCTATAATTGTAAATCAGTTTAGAAGACAACTGAATTTATGTTAAAAACGTCTCATTATTGTTAAATTTATGATTTAAGATACAGGACAAACCCGCATGACAGACAACAATAAAGCATTGAAGAATGCTGGACTCAAAGTCACTCTTCCAAGATTAAAAATATTGGAAGTACTTCAGGAGCCTGAGTGCCATCACGTCAGTGCGGAAGATCTCTACAAAAAGCTGATTGATATGGGCGAAGAGATCGGTCTGGCTACAGTTTACCGCGTATTAAACCAGTTTGATGATGCAGGTATCGTGACACGTCATAACTTTGAAGGCGGTAAATCCGTTTTTGAGCTGACTCAACAGCACCATCATGACCACTTAATCTGCCTAGACTGTGGAAAAGTCATCGAGTTCTCTGACAAATCCATCGAAGAGCGCCAGACCAATATCGCTGCACGCCACGGTATTAAACTATCTAACCACAGTTTGTATCTTTATGGTCACTGTGCTGATGGCGATTGCCGTGAAAATGCGGATGCACACGATCCAAAAGAGTAATTACCGTAAATCTTTGCCTTTAACTGACTATAGATAGTTTTTAAAAAGGCTGTGGGATTTGAGTCCAGTACTCACTGGGCTCTAGCCTTCCCCACTTCATATTAATGCCTTACTTATCCTGTTTTGAGATCTTTCAAGAACCTAACGAGTCCCCTTCAATCCTTTGTCAGCTGAGTAAAGATTAAGTCGTATGGTTGATAGGGTTCTGATACCCAAGCTCGGCGGGTAATAGAACGTGATTATTGTATGGTGACGATAAAACCGTGAGGGAGCCTCTTCATTCGCTCCCTCACCACATACCCGTTATTTTTGAGTCACGATTTCTACACGACTCGCCCTCGCACCGTCTGGACTTTTCGCTCTTATTTTGACGTTCCCATTGACTTTGGGTGGGTTATCCGCCGAATAAACCTGCCAGTTATCGCTATCTGCCAATGCATACTCGATAATTAAGCTAGGGTAACTGATATTCGCCAGTAGCACACCGTTTTCAATTTTTGCACCAGGAACAGGGATACGGTAGGCAACTCCGGCTCTATCTAAGCGGCGAAGCTCTTTTTGCCCTACGATAGTCGCAAAACGGTTCCAATCATCTGCTAATTTTTGCTGTGAAACATATTGGGTTTTACCACCAATATATTCACGCCCTGATTGATAATCATTTTCCCATTGCGCCTTATGCCACGCTCTTTCTGCCAGCGGCAAAATGCGAGGGAATAACATGTATTCGACCTTATCATCCGTTCTGACGGCTTCACTCCACAATTGCCCTGAAAGACCATATACGCCCGGCCAAGGCTTGTCGCTTTTCGCACTGAAAGGATTCCCATCTCTATCCACTGAGGTTTCAGCATTTTGAGGGAGGTTATTCGGAGCAAAAGCAAAGACTTTTTGTTCATCACTCGCGCGTGTTGCCCAGTAGTAACCACTTTCACTTGGGTTAACTTCATAAGGCATATCAAAATAGACATAGTCTGGGTTGGAGATAACCACTTGGTAGCCTTTGTTTGCCCAATCATTTGCCGAGTCAAAGCCTCCCCAATAGAGAGTATCCCAGAAATTAACGCGAACATTGTCAGTGGCGAAATCTTTCGCACTCGAAGCGTCTTTTAAACCATCCTGCCATGCTTGCATTGTTGTAACGCCTTTTTGTTGCAAACTTTTACTCACCTGTTTAGCAAAATGGCTGGAAAGATGGTCAAAATCGCTGACATCCCCTTGCTGAATTAAAGCCTGACATGCTTTCGATTTTGCCCATGGCTTATCTTCTCGCTGTTTATCAATAATACCTTTGCCCGGCTCAATAGGGCCGCGTTTATCTTGGAAGCCTGCACCTAAGCGAATATTTTTCGCCTCATCACCACCAAAATGCCATGTTTTCAGTGGAACACCTGCTTCATCGTGCATCTGCATCACTTCACTGACGACTTTATTGACAAAGTTCTGTGATGAATCTAAGCAAGGGTTTAAATAACTGCGCTTATCATAAAACTGTACCGATGTGGTTATTGAAGTATCTGATGGGTCAACTAAGCGGTACTCATTTGCCCCTTGTTCATCGCCCGCCGCGCTTAACTTATTATAACGCGCCTCCATAGCAACAACGGCTGCACGTGCATGGGCTGGCATATCAATTTCAGGGATCACCTCAATGTTGCGATCTTTGGCATAACGTAAAATTTCAATATAGTCATCACGCGTGAAATAGCCGCTCCCCATATTATTATTGTCAGCCCCCGACCCGAGTTGCGGCAATAAACATTTTTGCTCAGTTAAATCATGGCAACGCTGACTTCCCACTTCCGTTAATTCAGGTAAACCGGGGATCTCTATCCGCCAGCCTTCATCGTCTGTTAAATGAAAATGGAATTTATTTAATTTATAGCGTGACATCTGGTCAATTAATCGCATCACCACCTGTTTACTGTGGAAATTTCGTCCAACGTCTAAAAAGACCCCACGATATTCCATACGTGGTTTATCATTCACGACCATTGCTGCCACTTTCGGTGTGTCACCTTCAGTTACCGCTGACAATAATGAACCTACACCATAAAATAACCCTACACGGTCATAACCAATAATTTCGGCTCGTTGCGGTGTGATCACTAATTTGTAAGCACCACTCACTTGATCTTCAGTAGAAAATTGCTTAGGTGCGATTTTCCCTTCAATGGGGAACCCGTGACTATTTTGTTTTAGCTTGCTCAGTTGTAAGTGTTGTTCAATAACAGCTAACTCACCTTTCGTTAGCCCATTTAGTTGTAATTTAACGCCTTTACTCAGATCAACATCCTCTGACTGCAAACTGATATCAAATGGAGTAGGTAAGATTTGCCCTCGCAATTGCTGCTCAGATAACGGTTTCATCGCTAAGTTTTTTTGATAGCGGTTTTCTGGTGTCATTAATAGATTGTTATCGGCGTCGGTTCGTTTCCAATTTTTCAGTTCAAAGGGGGTAACAAAGGTTGTTGGATCTTGAGTATCAGTGCTCTTAAGGTTGCGTGGGGATGCATCTCCCGATGTCGCGTACCACCTAGGCATAAAGTCTGAATAACTAACCTGCCAATATTCTCCCGTTAGCGGTAATACCACTTTTTCGTGGGCTTTAATCCCTTTAAATTGCTCTGTTGGTGTAATTTTATGAAGGTCGCCTGTAATATGTGTGATCTTAAATTGCGGGTTATCTTGTTTTAGAATCTGTCTAATACTATGAAAATAAAGCGCCCAATCGTTGGATTCAATCGCAGTATCGCCATTTGTTAAGGTAATATCGACACGGTTACATGCAGCCCAATCGGCACCCAGTGCAGCACAGTGAGTACCATGCTCACCAGCTTGGTTATCAAGCACATTTATTTTCACATCTATATCACTTAATGCATCGACGACTTGAGCCGATGATTGTTCAGCATTTACTGCGGTAGAAAAAAGTGTTGCTGATATGAATAATGCTAAAGGACTTAAATAATTCTTTTTCATTGTGACCTCAATATTAAATTCAAAATCAACCACTGCTATTTTATTTTTTAATAGCAGTGACCGCGCTATTAAAAAATAGTAAATGGCATCATGACCATAAACTTAATATCTTTTTCATCTTGAAATATATTGCCGAACCCACCACCATAGCTTGGAATATCTGTATGGTTGTCATATTTAGTAAAATGTAATTTAAATAAGGTATCTTTCGCCTTACCTGTCTGAACGGTATATAAAATATCAACGTTCCAAGCCGTTTCTTTTAATTTTACATCTTGAGCATATTGTGTATTCGTGCTGGGTTTAGCATCCCATCCATAAATATATGATGTTCCTACTTTCCAACCAGCAAGATCCCATTTAGCTAAATCGTACATCACCCCCGCAAAGAGCGCTTTTTCATTATTCGCGTTATAATCGGAGCGCCCATCCCACCAAATATCTAATCGCCCATTTGATGTCGCATACCCCGGGGTCATACGCTGTAAAAAATAGCCCTGATTCCCCTTTGCCTTCACATAAGTGCCTTCTAATCGAAAATCAAACTGATCATAGGTATAGCCAAACGTCACGGCTTGCAAGAACGCCAATCCATCGTAAACATCATTAATGCCACCATTGGTTACCTTATCTTTTGCTCCATAAAATTGATAAGACATCCGCAGGTCACGTGTGGCCACAGGAACAGCATAAGAGGCCTTCGCAAAGTACTGGTCCATATAGCCTTTTGCTTGCCCATAAGCCGCCTCTAAAACAAGGTTATTTTTAAAATCATATTTAAAACCAAGGGATTGCAAATAACTGATCCCTGTTTGACCATCCGCTTCACGGAAGTTATACATATCGCGATACCAAGGCGCTTTATAACGGTCTGTCCACATATATGACAGGCTCAAGGCCCCTTGTTGTGCGAAATCAAATACCCCACCGATTTCGAAACCCCGATAAGTTCCGGGCATATAGCTCCAGTGAGAAGCTAATAGTGTTTGTCCTGTTGGTTGGATATAACCGCCTCTGCCCCAAAACGGACCATATTGCATTTTAGCCGCTGCTTTATAAACGCTGACACCACTTCGATCACCGGTCCATTTTTCATCCCAACGCGTTTTTGCATCACTAAAACCAATTTCATTAGGCGCCGCTGGGCCACTATTGGATAATTCTATGGCTGTAAATGCGGCTAAATCTAAACCGATGACATCCTGAAAATAACCTGAAGAATAATCAAGGCTGGCATTCACGGTTGAATGTTTAAGGTTGTCGACATATTTCTTATATTTATCGCTTTCTGGATTTAACTCTTTCCTCGAACGGTCACGTTGCCAATAATACAAACCACCTTTAAGGGTTGAATCATCTAAAAATTGCTCAGAAAAACTTATTGGTTGATAACTAATAGGAAGGAGTGCTATTCCTATTTTAAGCACGAGTATTCCCCTGCCACGATTGACATTTTTATTAACCATTCGATGTTTCCTCAGTTTTTTATATTATTTTTCAGTGATAAATTTCAGTAGCCGCCCGTTAAGTAATGATTAGTTTTGATAAACAAAATACGAGTACCTACTTAGCCTATTTTTCGCAACGCGAATTATCAAGGCTAAAAATATATTTATTCCTAAAATATGAGCCAAGACACATTAATTTTTCTATTCATTCACAGTACTAATTATTCGAGTTTATGGTGTTTCTCGAATTAATATCCTGAATTTAGGATAAAATGCAGGCAAAACACTATGGACAGAATGGGCATTTTGGACTTATTTCAACATAAAAAATAACTACATTTGAATGTAATCGTTTCATTCAAACTTGCTAAGTTGATTCATAACTGCTTTAGTTGATGAATAGTTTTTCACTCATAAACAGATCAAGTGAATGATTTTAGTGAGGGAAAATAAGGCGATTCAATAAGAGAAATAAGAGGGATCCGTCACACGTGAATATAGAGAAAAGTCAGCAGGAAGGTTGGCGTACACTACTCACCGGTAAGAATCTCTGTTTAACACTTGCCTTATCGGGGGGAATTTGCCTCCATGCGATTAATGTTTATATCACCATTACCACATTACCTTCCGTTGTACGGGATATCGGCGGCATTAACTTCTATGCTTGGAATACCACACTGTTTATTCTGTCTTCGATTATTTTGTCCGCCCTTACCTCACGGATCCTCAATTATTTTGGCCCCAAAAAAAGTTATGGGCTGGCGACGTTGATTTTTCTTGTAGGATCCGTTATCTGCGCTATCACCCCCTCAATGCCAGTGATGCTCCTTGGCAGAGTGATCCAAGGGGCTGGTGGCGGGATTTTACTCACCTTATCTTACTCAATGGTACACATTGTATTTCCTCAACATTTATGGTCGAGAGTGTTAGCGATGATGTCGAGTATGTGGGGAATGGCAACATTACTAGGGCCAGCACTGGGTGGCGTATTTGCAGAGTACGATATATGGCGAGGAGCATTTTGGTGTCTGGTCGTAGTCGGTATCCCTTATTTATGGCTGACTTGGCGGATTTTGCCGGCAAAAAATCCCCATGAAAACTGCCCTCAACAGCCGATTCCATTACAGGCCCTTTTACTGCTTTCTTGCGCCGTGCTCGCCATCTCTCTAGGCAGTTTAAGTCAAGACAAATTTATCCCTATTGGAGGGATGTTTATTGCCGTTTTACTGTGTGCTCGATTAATGGTTATTGAGCGTCGTGGTCATAATACGCTTTTCCCTTCGGGAACATTTCGCTTTTCTGCACAATTAGCGCCTATTTACCTCACGATGGCATTGTTGGGTCTAAGTGTACAAACAGAGGTTTTTGTTCCCTATTTTTTACAGATATTGCATGGTGTGGCTCCCTTGTTATCAGGCTATTTAGCGGCCCTAGTCGGTGCAGGTTGGTCAAGTGCCGCCATTGCTTCCTCATCACTAAAGCCGACGGTTGCCGTGCGAATTATTCGTTTCGCTCCACTATTCACACTGGTAGGCCTAACCACTCTTGCATTGTTCATAACAAAAATTATTGCTATTGAAGCATTTCAGGTATGGATTATTTGTATTGGTCTATTTATCACTGGCGCAAGTATTGGTGCAGCATGGCCACATTTGCTCACGCGAGTATTGCAAGTTTCGGCTGGAAGTGAATCTCAAAAAGCGTCGTCGGCAATTACGACCTTACAACTATTTTCCACTGCTTTTGGTGCCTCTTTGGCAGGTATGATCGCTAACCTTGCAGGGCTTTCTTCACCTGGAGGGATTGAAGGTGCGCAATCGGCATCAATATGGCTCTTTATACTCTTTTCCTTAGTACCTTGCTTTGCGCTAATTACCGCTAATATTGTCGCCAATAGGGTGGATTTATCTGCGAAAAGCTGCGAATAGAGGGTCATTCCCCCTATTCGCTAATTTTAGTGTGGGTTAGTATTTTTCAAAAAGTGCCTGAATACGTTTAGGATCTTTGGTTTCAGTCAAGGCTAATTGAAGTAAAACACGTGCTTTTTGCGGGTTTAAGCGCTCTGAAGCTACAAAGCCATATAAGTTATCATCCACTTCAGCGTTACGAGTCGTGTAGCCTGTTGGTACACGGCTGGCACGAACGACAACCACATCCTCTTTAGCGGCAGTGGCTAATGCATCAAAAACCGTTTTATACATGTTGCCATTCCCAACCCCCGCACTCACTATTCCCTCAACTCCCTCATCACGTAACGCTTTCACTGGGGCAGCAGAGGCATTAGCATAGTTATAGACAATGCCAACTTGAGGTAATTTGTCTAATTTACTGACATCAAAGGCTGCTTTATTATCTCTAGGCTCTGCTGGTTTATAAAAAGTCACTTTGCCATCATGGATAAAACCTTGTGGGCCTGCATTTACTGCCTCAAACGCTTGCACTTCGGTTGTGTTCATCTTAACGACATCACGCCCTTGGATCACTTTATCATTCATTGCCATTAAGACACCGCGATCCCCCGCTGATTTATCCGTCGCTACCACCACCGCATTATATAGGTTGAGAGGGCCATCAGCCCCCAGTGCAGTCGATGGTCTCATTGCGCCAACCAATACAATAGGTTTTTGACATGATGTTGTTAAATCGAGGAAAAAGGCAGTTTCTTCTAACGTGTCTGTACCATGAGTGATCACAAATCCATCTGTTTTATCACACTCTTGGTTGATTTTTTTCGCTAACGTTAACCAGACTTGGTCATTCATATCTTGGGAGCCAATATTGACGACTTGCTCGCCATTAAGATTCGCTATTTTTTTGATTTCAGGCACTGCATTGATGAGTGCATCAATACCGACCTTTCCGGCTTGGTAGCTTGAAGATGTTGCTGATTCACCACCTCCTGCTATCGTTCCTCCGGTGGCTAATACGGTAATATTTGGTAGTGCAAAAACGGATGTACTTGCCAATGAGAGCGCTGTCGCCAGTAATATTTTATGACTCTGTTTCATCCTATAACCTCTCTTTAAATAAACTACCGTTATTATGTAGATTTGAAACTGCATTTCCGTGATACCGATAATTATTTTAGGCAAAATAGTGGGGATTAGGATAATTTTGCGTGAGGTGTGTAACAAAAATCCGTATCATAGCCCCCTATAATTCTCCCTATTGATAAGTAACAAAATCATGAGCCAAACATTTATTCCTGGCAAAGATGCCGCCCTTGAAGTTTCCATCGACGCATTTCAAACAAAATTGAAAAAGCTCGGTTTTGATATTGAAGAAGCCTCATGGCTGAATCCTGTTCCTAATGTTTGGTCAGTCCATATTCGAGACAAAGCATGCCCTCTGTGCTTTACGAACGGCAAAGGCGCGAGCAAAAAGGCCGCTTTAGCTTCTGCGCTCGGTGAATATTTCGAGCGTTTATCAACTAACTATTTCT
The DNA here is from genome assembly GCF_028482365.1 of Providencia sp. PROV122. Taxonomy (NCBI): domain Bacteria; kingdom Pseudomonadati; phylum Pseudomonadota; class Gammaproteobacteria; order Enterobacterales; family Morganellaceae; genus Providencia; species Providencia sp. PROV122. The sequence continues at coordinate 30,999 of NZ_JAMPQI010000013.1, forward strand.
TTGCCGATTTCTATTTAGGAAAATCGATCGCTGAAGGTGATTTTGTTCATTATCCCAATGAAAAATGGTTTCCTCTTACCGAAGACGATAGCTTACCGGAAGGTATTTTAGACACTCGCTTACGTGAATTTTACGATCCTGATAATGCCTTGGCAGGCAGTCAGTTGATCGATTTACAATCGGGTAATGAAGAGCGTGGTATCTGTGCACTGCCTTTTACTCGCCAATCCGATAACCAAACGGTTTATATTCCTATGAATATTGTCGGCAACTTATATGTCTCTAATGGTATGTCGGCAGGCAACACGGCAAATGAAGCGCGTGTTCAAGGCTTATCTGAAGTCTTTGAACGTTTTGTGAAAAACCGCATTATTGCTGAACGAATCAGCTTGCCTACCATCCCAAATGAGATCATGGCTCGCTATCCTAATGTGGTTGAAGCCGTTGCCACACTTGAAAAAGAAGGCTTCCCTATTTTCTGTTATGACGCCTCTCTTGGTGGTCAATTCCCAGTCATTTGCGTGGTGCTATTTAACCCACAAAATGGAACCTGTTTTGCCTCTTTTGGTGCCCACCCTGATTTTGGTGTTGCTTTAGAGCGTACCGTAACAGAACTCTTGCAAGGCCGTAGCCTTAAAGATCTTGATGTGTTTAATGCACCGACATTCGATGATGAGGAAGTGGCTGAGCAGACTAACCTAGAGACCCATTTTATCGACTCTAGTGGTCTTATTAGCTGGGATCTCTTTAAAGACGATGCCGATTACCCTTTCGTCGATTGGAATTTTAAAGGCACAACACAAGAAGAATTTGCAACACTTATGGGTATTTTTAATCAGCTCGGCGCCGAGGTTTATATTGCTGATTATCACCACTTAGGGGTTTATGCCTGCCGTATTTTAGTGCCGGGTATGTCTGATATTTATCCTGTCGAAGACTTGCATATTGCCAACAATGCGATGGGGGCACATTTACGTCATACCATTATCACGCTGCCTGATAGCCAATGGGAAAAGCAAGATTATCTGGCATTAATAGCGCAATTGGACGATGAAGGCCTCGATGATTTCACGCGTGTACGAGAGCTACTTGGCCTTGCCGTAGGTAAAGATAATGGCTGGAGTAACTTGCGTATTGGTGAGTTAAAATCCATGCTGGCGCTAGCAGGTGGTGACCTAGATCAGGCATTAGCCTGGGTAGAATGGACACAAGACTTTAATAGCTCCGTTTTTACCGCTGAACGAGCTAACTATTATCGTTGTTTGCATACCCTGCTACTACTGAGCCAAGAAGAACAACGTGATGCGTCACAATATTATAGCGCTTTTGTCCGTATGTATGGGCAAGAGACCGTCGATGCGGCATCCGCTGCTATTGCTGGCGAATCTTGTTTCTATGGTTTGTGGTCCATCGATGATGAATTAACTGCGCTTCCAGCTCACCAAGCGCTACTTGCAGCCTATGAAAAACTGCAAAAAGCAAAACGTGAACATGCCTAATTGTTTTCTAACTCATCATTTTTAGATAGTGGCCTTCGGGCCATTATCTTTATATAAGTTAAATTAATTAAAATCACCGCTCATTTTGCAATATTTAAATAACAAATCACCGGTTTTATTTACCTATATTCCCTGAGCAAAGTCAGAATATAAAAATTTTTAATAAAATTTAAAAAATATTTAATTTATAAAAATCAATTAGATAAATCGAAATTTAACCATTTTTCAACAATTTACGTCGATTTCTTACGATGGTTCATGATCCATATCAAATTTCTTAGTTATGCCGTTTGTTACTATGATTGCGTGCTATAATTAATCAACTTAGTAAGAGAGTGTTAGTATGAAAGCTGACAACCCTTTTAATCTTTTGCCTCCCGCTGTAATGGCTCAAGTTGCAGATGACTCTGGTGTTTACAAAGCCAATAAACATCCAGCAATAACATACTTGTCAGCATTCACTGCCGGTATCTTTATCTCAATCGCATTCGTTTTTTATATTACTGCGACCACTGGCGCACAAGCCGCTCCTTTTGGTTTTACGAAACTTATCGGTGGTGTCTGTTTCTCTCTTGGGTTGATGCTCGTGGTTATTTGCGGTGCAGATCTATTTACATCCACGGTGTTGACCATTGTGTCAAAAGCTACAGGGCGGATCACTTGGGGGCAAATGTTCCTAAATTGGTTTAACGTCTATGTTGGCAACCTTATCGGCGCGCTCTTCTTTGTTGCTTTGATTTGGTTTGCTGGTCAATATACCGCGGCAAATGGTCAATGGGGGCTTAATGTCCTACAAACCGCAGACCATAAACTGCACCATACATTTATTGAGGCTGTTTGTTTAGGTATTTTAGCTAACTTAATGGTTTGTCTCGCTGTTTGGATGAGCTATTCAGGTCGTAGCCTAGCCGATAAGCTTTTGGTGCTTGTGCTCCCTGTCGCCATGTTCGTTGCGAGTGGCTTTGAACATAGCATTGCAAACATGTTTATGATCCCATTAGGTATCATGATCAAAGAGTTTGCTCCAGCTGAATTCTGGACTCAAATTGGCGTTTCACCAGAACACTTTTCTCAACTCAGTGTTAGCAACTTTGTTACAGACAACCTAATACCCGTTACTATCGGCAATATCATTGGCGGCGCACTTTTAGTCGGCCTAATTTACTGGTTCATGCATTTACGTGGTGGTCAAAAACATTAATAGCCACTACTTTCACGAAAAGATTTATTAAGATCCTTAAAAGATCCATTGTTAAAAGGTAAAAGTATCATGTCAGAATTAAATGAAAAATTCGCTTTAGCATGGCAAGGTTTTAACCAAGGTAACTGGAAAGAAAACGTTGATGTGCGTGACTTCATCCAGAAAAACTACACTCCATATGAAGGTGATGAATCTTTCTTAGCAGGCTCTACCCCAGCAACAGATGCGCTGTGGGAAAAAGTCATGGAAGGAATCAAAATCGAAAACCGTACTCATGCCCCCGTTGATTTTGACACTGATGTTGCATCAACGATCACTTCCCATGATGCGGGTTACATCGCCAAAGATTTAGAACAAATCGTTGGCCTGCAAACTGATGCACCTCTAAAACGTGGACTTATCCCATTCGGTGGGATCAAAATGGTGGAAAATTCATGTAAAGCCTATGATCGCACTTTAGATCCTAGCCTGAAAAAAATCTTTACTGAATACCGCAAAACCCATAACCAAGGCGTTTTCGATGTTTACACTCCAGACATCCTAAAATGCCGTAAATCAGGTATCTTAACCGGTCTGCCTGACGCATATGGTCGTGGTCGTATCATCGGTGACTACCGTCGTGTTGCTCTGTACGGTATTGATTTCCTGATGAAAGACAAATTTAATCAGTTCACTTCACTGCAAGAAAGATTAGAGAACGGTGAAGACCTGCAAATGACCATTCAATTGCGCGAAGAAATTGCTGAACAGCACCGTGCATTAGGCCAAATCAAAGAAATGGCTGCAAAATATGGTTATGACATTTCAGGTCCTGCGACTAACGCTAAAGAAGCGGTTCAGTGGACTTACTTCGCTTACCTAGCGGCAGTGAAATCACAAAACGGCGCAGCAATGTCATTTGGTCGTGTTTCAACCTTCTTAGACATTTATATCCAACGTGACCTTGAAGCTGGTAAACTGACAGAGCAAGAAGCACAAGAGCTGATTGACCACTTAGTCATGAAGCTACGTATGGTTCGTTTCCTACGTACTCCTGAATACGATGAGCTGTTCTCTGGTGACCCAATTTGGGCAACAGAATCTCTGGCAGGTATGGGTCTTGATGGCCGTACACTGGTGACTAAAAACACCTTCCGTTTCTTAAATACACTGTATACCATGGGCCCTTCTCCAGAGCCTAACATGACTATCCTGTGGTCAGAGAAACTGCCAATTAGCTTCAAAAAATTCGCTGCAAAAGTCTCTATCGATACTTCATCAGTTCAGTATGAAAACGATGACTTAATGCGCCCAGATTTCAACAACGATGACTATGCTATCGCATGTTGCGTCAGCCCAATGGTAGTTGGTAAACAAATGCAGTTCTTTGGTGCTCGCGCTAACTTAGCGAAAACCATGCTGTATACCATCAATGGTGGTATTGATGAAAAACTGAAAATGCAAGTAGGTCCTAAACACGCTCCTATCATGGACGAAGTACTTGACTTCGATACTGTGATGGATCGTATGGATCACTTTATGGATTGGTTAGCAACTCAGTATGTCACTGCATTGAATATCATTCACTATATGCATGACAAATACAGCTATGAAGCGGCTCTGATGGCACTGCATGACCGTGACGTTTACCGCACAATGGCTTGTGGTATCGCAGGTCTATCTGTCGCTGCTGACTCACTGTCTGCAATTAAATATGCGAAAGTAAAACCAATTCGTGACGAAGACGGCATTGCAATTGACTTTGAAATCGAAGGTGAATACCCACAATTTGGTAACAACGACCCTCGCGTCGATGATATTGCTTGTGACTTAGTTGAACGTTTCATGAAGAAAATTCAGAAACTGCCGACTTACCGCAATGCAGTACCAACTCAATCTATCCTGACAATCACTTCTAACGTGGTTTATGGTAAGAAAACAGGTAACACACCAGATGGTCGTCGTGCTGGCGCACCATTCGGACCAGGTGCAAACCCAATGCACGGACGTGACCAAAAAGGTGCTGTGGCTTCACTGACTTCTGTCGCTAAACTGCCATTTGCTTACGCGAAAGATGGTATCTCTTATACCTTCTCTATCGTACCAAATGCATTAGGTAAAGATGATGAGGTTCGTAAAGCGAACTTAGCCGGTCTAATGGATGGTTACTTCCACCATGAAGCTTCTATCGAAGGCGGTCAGCACCTGAACGTCAACGTAATGAACCGTGAAATGCTGTTGGATGCGATGGAAAACCCAGAGAAGTATCCTCAGTTAACTATCCGTGTTTCTGGTTATGCAGTGCGCTTTAACTCACTGACTAAAGAACAACAGCAAGACGTTATTACTCGTACTTTCACAAGTTCAATGTAATAATTAGGTTAATAAGTCAATTAAAATAACTAAAAAGCCCCAGCCTTATGGGGCTTTTTTAGAACTAAACCTGAATACTTTAAGTCAATTACCCACTAATAACGATATATTTAAGTATAACAGGTATTTTTGGAGTTCCTGCTATGTCGACAACAACCAATATTATCCCAACCGCTGATTTAAGCACCACTGCGCCTCCTGCGACGCTGGGACGTATCCATTCCTTTGAATCTTGTGGTACTGTTGATGGCCCTGGTATTCGCTTTATTGTCTTTTTTCAAGGCTGCTTAATGCGCTGCTTATATTGTCATAACCGTGATACTTGGGACACCCATACCGGTAAGATGGTTACCGTCGAAGAGTTAATGAAAGAAGCTGTTACTTATCGGCACTTTATGAATGCCACAGGTGGTGGCGTAACAGCATCGGGCGGCGAAGCGATTTTACAAGCTGAATTTGTTCGTGATTGGTTCCGTGCATGTAAAGCGCAAAATATCCATACTTGCCTTGATACAAACGGCTTTGTACGTCGCTATGATCCCGTGATTGATGAGCTAATGGAGGTGACCGATCTTGTTATGCTCGATTTAAAACAGCTCAACGATGATATTCACCAAACATTGGTCGGCGTTTCTAATCACCGGACACTCGAGTTCGCTCGTTATCTTGCCAAACGTAACCAAAAAACTTGGGTGCGTTATGTCGTTGTTCCCGGCTGGAGTGATGATGACCACTCTGTTCATCTGCTCGGCGAATTTACCAAGGATATGAAAAACATCGAGAAAATCGAATTGCTCCCCTACCATGAGTTAGGCAAACATAAATGGGAAACCATGGGCGAGGAGTATAAACTCGATGGCGTTAAGCCCCCTTCAAAAGAGATCATGGAACGTGTCAAAAGCATCCTTGAAAGCTACGGCCACAAGGTCATGTATTAAACACCCTAATGGCTCTACACTCATGTAGAGCCATTATCATTTATTGTGTTTTAAACAGCATACCAATAGCTGAGGCAAACATGATCAAAGCGGTTCCTCGAAAAATCACTCTCTGCGATTTCGTACTCGATAAAAATTTACTTGCCTTCTTTGCACTAAAGATAAATATCATGCCAACTAAAAGTAATATTAATAACGTAGTTGGAACTAATACTGTGCTCCAAATCGTTATAGTCATTTCATTTAAAGAAATGACTAACGGTAATATTGCCATATAAAAAGCGATTGTTTTTGGATTACTTAATGTAATGGCAAGACCGGAAACACTCACAATAGCTAACTGCTTTTTTGATATAGCACCTACAGTATTTAATGGTTGGGCATCGTGGCGCCAAAAGACATAAGCTAACCAAAATAAATACAGTGCAGCAAACCAATAAATTAAATTAAAGATCGCGGCTAAGTGGTCAGCAACGAATACTAGGCCGAATATCGCAAAAGAGAGATAAATAATATCCCCTAAAATTAATCCACTCAGTAGTGCAAACCCCATTGTTACGCCACCCTTCAAGGTACGTGCGACGACTGCGGTCATTCCGGGCCCTGGAATAACGGCAGCAATCGCCAATGCACTCGCATAAGAGAGCAATTGTGTTATGCTTATCATATGATTAACCTACAGTAGAATGGCGAGATATAACGCTTATTTAAATAATGATAAATTACCGGTTAATTTATTGATGCTATTTTTATTCCCTACTAAACCAATAGCTGCTAATTGAATTTCTTGATCTAGAGTGTTAGTTAATTTTTGAGTGTAGTCATCATAACTTTTACAAGACTGAGCAATTAAACTAAAAGGTAATATATAAATATCTTCATGCTCTGCTATTTCTTTTTGAATTTGCTTTATTCGCTCAGGCGAGCTTTTTAATATAGGTAATGATGCACTGATTACCCCAGGATAATAAATATTATCTGCACTCATTAAATCATTCCCTATTAATTGGGTAATTTTGTTGCCTATCCCTACACCAATGATACTTGCAGCATTCATAGCAAGCCCTAATGCTAGATCTTGATTGACGATGATGGCACAACGATGAATAGATGCATCAAATTGCATAAAATCCCCTTTTCATAATTTTTGATAACATAAGGTTCTTCTGGTCGTGAACTGTAACAATTATGTCATCAATAAATAGAAATTTGCTGCCTATCTTATCTGTAGTAAAGTAGCTAAAAGAAGAAAATTACCTATTTATAAATATATTCCGAAAGGAAATACCCGCTATGGCAATAGATAAGACAGAAATCAAGATTCTTAAACTCCTTCAAGACGATGCACGTATTACAAATCAAGTACTCGCTGATAAAGTCGGTATGTCAGCATCCCCTTGCTGGCGACGCGTCCGTAAATTAGAAGACGATGATGTGATCCAAGGCTATCGAGCTATTCTTAACCGCAAAAAAATTGGTTTAGGTGTTATGGTTTTTGTGCGTGTCACTATCGACAGCCATAGTGAAACGGAAGCAAAGAAATTTGAACAAGAAGTCAGTGAGTTAGAAAATGTTGTTTCATGCTACAGCATCGGGGGAGATGCCGACTTTTTATTACAAGTGGTTTCCCATGATTTAGATTCCTATGCCGATTTCGCGATGTCTGTGATCCGACGGCTTCCTGGTATTAAAGAAATGCAAAGTATGTTCGTGCTTAAAGAGATCAAACCCTTAGTTTCTTATCCTGTAACAACCGTTAATAGTGAAGCATAATAACCAGCAACGTATCAGTGGGTTGTAAAAAAAACGCCACTAATAAGTGGCGTTTTCTGTTTTAGTTAATTTAACTTGATTAACCGATGTACTCTAGGCCTTTCATATATGGGCGCAATACTTCTGGTACTTCAATACGACCATCTGCTAATTGGTAATTCTCCAATACAGCAACCAACGTACGACCAACAGCAAGACCAGAACCATTCAGTGTATGCACCAACTGTGTTTTCTTGTCACCTTTACTGCGGAAACGTGCTTGCATACGGCGAGCTTGGAAATCCCACATATTTGAGCACGAAGAAATCTCACGGTAGGTATTCTGAGCTGGTAACCAAACTTCCAAGTCATAGGTTTTACGTGAACCAAAACCAATATCACCAGTGCAAAGGATCACTTTACGATAGGGTAATTTCAGTAATTGCAGCACTTTCTCCGCGTGACCGGTTAGCTCTTCCAATGCTTCCATCGATTTCTCAGGATGCACTATTTGTACCAATTCGACTTTATCAAATTGGTGCATACGGATAAGCCCACGCGTGTCACGGCCATAAGAACCCGCTTCTGAACGGAAGCATGGTGTATGCGCTGTCATTTTTAGTGGTAATGCATCTTCATCAAGGATTTCATCACGTACTAAGTTGGTGACCGGCACTTCTGCTGTTGGGATCAATGCATAAGTACTTTCCGCTTCTTCTTCAAGCGGCTTAGTATGGAACAGATCTTCACCAAATTTAGGTAATTGACCAGTGCCATAAAGCGTATCATGGTTAACCAAATACGGTACATACAGCTCTTGATAGCCATGCTGTTCAGTATGCAAATCCAGCATAAACTGAGCCAGTGCACGGTGTAGACGAGCAATTTGCCCTTTCATCACCACAAAACGCGCGCCTGTCAGTTTAACGGCCGCGGGGAAATCTAGACCACCAGCGAGTTCGCCAAGGCTAACATGATCTTTAATTTCAAAGTCATATTGGCGTGGTTCACCCCAACGAGCAACCTCAACGTTATCTGAATCATCTTTCCCATCAGGAACAGCATCATCAGGCATATTCGGGATACTTAATGCAATATCACGGATCTCTTGTTGCAGCTTATCTAATGCTAACTTAGCAGCATCTAATTTTTCGCCTAACTGGTTCACTTCCTGACGTAAAGGCTCGATATCTTCACCACGCGCCTTAGCTGCACCAATGGATTTCGATCGCGAATTACGCTCTGCCTGCAGGGATTCAGTTTCAACTTGCAAAACTTTGCGGCGTTCTTCTAATTCACGCAGCTTTTCCACATCAAGGGTAAAACCCCTGCGAGCCAGTTTTTCAGCAACCGCGTCTAGCTCCGTACGCAGTAAATTGGGATCGAGCATGCTTATCCTGTGATTATTGTTAGTCAATATTGAAAGGGAGTATAACACATTCCGGCATTATACTCGTTACACCATCAAGCCGCCTATTGCGAAGGCGACCTAAATAATTTTATAAAAAATATTTCTTATAACCTTACCGCATTGCCCACATTAGCGATAGCGTTTTGTTGGGCTATTTTGATCCTGTTGCGCTAACCAGTTTAATTTTTCTGCTATTTTCGCTTCTAAACCACGATTCGTTGGGTGGTAATATTGGGTATGTTGCATTTCAGGTGGGAAATAAACCTCACCGGCTGCATAAGCATTTTCTTCGTCATGAGCATAGCGATACTCTTTCCCCGCCCCTAATTCTTTCAACAGTTTTGTCGGTGCATTACGTAAATGGGCAGGTACATCATAATCAGGCTGCATTTGCGCATCCGCTAACGCGGCTTTATAAGCCGTGTAAACTGCATTACTTTTTGGTGCACATGCCAAGTAAACAATAGCTTGAGCAATCGCACGCTCACCTTCCGCAGGACCAACCCGAGTGAAGCAATCCCATGCGGAAATAGCGACCTGCATTGCTCGCGGGTCGGCATTCCCTACATCTTCAGATGCGATAGCCAGCAAGCGCCGAGCCACATAAAGTGGATCACCACCTGCGGTAATAATCCGCGCATACCAATATAAAGCGGCATCGGGAGCCGAGCCTCGTACTGATTTATGCAAGGCAGAGATTAAATCGTAATAACGATCACCTTTATTATCAAAGCGCGCTGTACGTTCACCGCTGACTTCTTTTAGTAATTCAGCCGTTAAAATACGCTGACCATGGCTATCGGTTTCCGCCATATCCGCCATCATCTCTAAAAGATTGAGGGAGCGACGGGCATCACCATTAACCAACTCGGCAATTAATTGACGAGTGGTATCGGGTAAAATCACATTTTGCCCGCCTAAGCCTCGCTTGGGATCCTCCATGGCTTGCTGCAACACATCTTCAATATCGCTTACCGTTAAAGATTTCAGTAGATAGACCCGTGCACGCGACAATAATGCGGAATTGAGTTCAAACGAAGGATTTTCTGTGGTTGCGCCGATAAAAGTAATGGTGCCATCTTCAATGTGTGGTAAAAACGCATCTTGCTGACTTTTATTAAAACGATGCACTTCATCAACAAATAAAATAGTCCTACGACCCGCATCTCGATTTTGGCGAGCTTTCTCTATCGCTTCACGGATCTCTTTAATACCGGACGTAACGGCAGAAATACGTTCAATATCTGCCTGTGCATAGTGACCAATAATTTCGGCTAATGTGGTTTTGCCTGTTCCTGGTGGCCCCCACAAAATCATTGAATGTAAATGACCTGCTTTTATTGCCCTGGGTAATGGTTTACCTTCAGCAAGCAAATGTTTTTGACCTATATACTGTTCAAGAACCTCTGGGCGCATACGCGCTGCCAGAGGTTGAAATTCATTTTGTGAAAAATCGAGTGATAGGTTGCCCACTATTTCCTCTTATTTACCACCTGAGCGTTGGTCATCCAATGTGACCCCTTCCGGCACAGTGAATGTAAACTTACGCTTATCGACATTACCATTTTTTTGTTCTTTCAATTGGTAAGCACTTGTTTGCCCATCTTGCTCAACGGCTGAAAACTTCTCAATGGTGCCTTCTGGAGAAACCGTAATTGAAAAACGTTTTAATGTGCCATTACTCAACTTGGGTTTTAAGTCGAATGTATTACCTTGCTGAATAATAGAATACTGTTTCCAATCTCTTGGGTTATTACGTGTAATCAATAAAAATGGGGTATCTTGAGTCGCATCCGCTAAGTTAGTGACAGTGACTTGCTCAACAAACGGGTTATAAAACCATAAATTTTTGCCATCAGACACTAAAACACTTTCATCAGGTGACGTCATATTCCAATTGAATAAATTAGGGCGCTGAAGCCATAATTCCCCCACACCTTCTTGTACGAGGTCACCTTCTGGGCTGGTGACTTTTTGAGAGAAGCTAGCGTGGAAGCTATTGACCTTATTCAGGCGATCCTGAAGGTCTTGGCTGGCATCTGCCAGTACTGAGCCGATATGTAAACTTAGGGCCAACGCCCCCAATAACATCATTTTTTTCATCGAACAAAGACCTTTTATTGATACCTTAATAGGCGCTATGCCTTTATTATTGCTCTTGCAACTCATCGACAACAAGGTTAGTAATCAGCTTGCCGTGGGGAAAGCACTTCGCGATTTCCATTATGTCCCGGCTCACTGACAATCCCTTGCGTTTCCATTTGCTCAACAATTCGCGCAGCGCGGTTATAACCAATGCGGAACTGACGTTGAACACCTGAAATAGAAACGCGTTGTTTCTCTACAACAAACTCGACGGCTTGATCAAACAGAGGATCCAACTCTTCCTCTGCGCTATCATAACCGCCCCCTTCATTTTCATCGCTGCATTTGGTAATGCTATCAATATATTCTGGGCGACCGCGGGCTTTCCAATCATTCACCACCGCGTGCACTTCTTGGTCACGGACAAATGCCCCATGGACACGAACAGGAATCGATGAGTTAGGTGGTAAATACAGCATATCCCCCATTCCCAATAATGACTCTGCGCCACCTTGATCGAGGATAGTCCGAGAGTCAATTTTACTTGATACTGTAAAGGCAATACGCGTAGGTATGTTTGCTTTAATTAAACCTGTAATGATATCCACTGACGGGCGCTGAGTTGCCAATACTAGGTGGATACCTGCTGCACGTGCTTTTTGCGCTAGGCGAGCAATCAACTCTTCAACTTTTTTCCCTGCCGTCATCATCAAGTCAGCAAATTCATCAACCATGACGACAATATAGGGTTCTTTTTTCAGCATTGGATGCTCAGTTTCCATGCTGTCACTCGGTTTCCAGTGTGGGTCAGGAATAGGTCGCCCCATCTCTTCGGCAGCTTTAATTTTATCGTTGTAGCCAGCAAGGTTACGTACGCCAAGCGCCGACATTAAGCGATAGCGACGTTCCATTTCATTGACGCACCAACGCAATGCGTTAGCAGCATCTTTCATGTCAGTCACGACTTCTGTCAGCAAATGTGGAATGCCTTCATAAATAGACAGTTCCAACATTTTCGGGTCGATCATAATAAAACGGACATCTTCAGGTTTCGATTTATACAAAATACTGAGGATCATCGCGTTGACCCCTACCGATTTACCTGAGCCTGTTGTCCCCGCAACGAGTAAGTGTGGCATTTTCGCCAAATCCGCAATAACCGGATCGCCTTCGATATCTTTACCCAACACCATTGTTAACGGTGATGCACTATGCCTAAATTCGTCACAGTCCAGTACTTCTCTTAAATAGACTGTTTGGCGTTTTTCGTTCGGTAATTCAAGCCCCACATATGGCTTGCCGGGGATCACTTCAACAACCCTCACCGCCGTGGTAGAAAGTGAACGGGCAAGGTCTCTCGATAAAGTGGAGATCCGCGCCGCTTTTACCCCCGGTGCCAAATCTAGCTCGAATCGAGTGATCACCGGCCCCGGAGAGAAGCCGACCACTTCCGCTTTCACCCGATAGTCATTTAAGCGAGCTTCAATCAACCGTGCTGTCTGCTCTAATTTAAACATGTCAACAGGCTCTTCTTGCGTTGGTGGCGTAGTTAACAAATCCAAAGAAGGCATAGGCGTCGTTGGTTTTGGCAATGGTTGATCATTGCGTACCAAGAACGGATGGAACAGGCTGTCTTGCTGCGGCTCCGGTTGTTGTGGCTGCGGTTGTGGTTGTTGCAGCGGAGCAAAAGTGTGCGACTGATTAGCAGAGATATCCGGTGTTGGAGCGACATGTTTTGTCACCTCATTCACTTGAGGTGTATTGTTTGTATTCTCCACGCTCGTTGCACTAAATGACGGCATAAATAAAGGATCTGCAGGCTCTTCATTAACCAAATCATTAACTGGCGAAAATTCATCTAATACCGAAATATGTTCACTCAGATCGAATTTAGGTTCAACTTTATAACCCGCATTCTCATCATCATCTTGCGCTGAGAAGGTATTTTTAGACTGGCTAAAGTGATGAGTATTTTGCTCAGTTTGTTCAACAGAAGCGGGCGCAGAAGACCAACGATGCTCTATTTCAGGTTGAGTATAATGAACCACTTTTTCTGGCGTTGGCGTCACTTCAGCCTGATGAGATATTGGTGACTCAGTCTCATCATGATGCTCAATATCACTGCCGTACCGTTCGCGCTGTTGCTGCAAAAATTGCTCACGGAGCCTATTTTCTTGTTCTTCATCTTGTTGTGGTTCATTCTCTGACGCAGCAGACCATTGTTGATATATCTGCTCACGTTGCAAAGCTTCTTCTTTACGGCGCTGAAGTTCAGCATCACGTTGAGAAGGAATGCGAATGCCATATAGCTCCCGACGGGTTGGTAACCGAACAGGATTTGGGCGAGGCAATTCAGGCTCCATATTTTGTTTAACCTGGGCGTGGCGCTCAAGAGCCGCAACGGAAATACCAGCGGCTGCCAATGCAGCGGGATCGGCTAGCCTATCTGTTACTGATCGCCCACTTGCCTGTGAAACCGCCTCACTGATAGAAGAAGCTGGCATCGATACATTTTGCTGCCCTGTTAGGTTTGCTAATGATGGATTATCAGTATGTTCTGTCGGTGTCGTTGCAGCAGGTTGTGCCTCTGCCCCCCAACGCTCATGTGTATGATGATTGGCAGGTTGGTTAACCACACCATTCTCTGGAGATACATTATGGCTTTCAGGTTGGTAGCCTGTTGGCTCCGCGACTTGTGCCTGAGGCTCACTGGTTTTGAATTGGAAATCCCTATCATACACAACAGGTTGATAATCATCCGGCACTTCAAAATGATAAGCTTCTTGCGGCTCAGAAGCTGAAAACGCAAGGGGTTCTTCAACTTCATCAATAGGTTGATTGGCAGCCAAAGGAGCCGCTTCTTCTGTGGGTTGAACCTCTTCGGTTTCTACTGCGGCTAATTCACTAATTGAGGGAGCGGAGAACAAAACATCGTCACTGTCTACATTATCAATCGCTTGGCGCTCTGCCTCCTGCGCCCGCTGTAACGCATCTTCTGTTTCTTCAACATCATACGCATCATAATCATCGCCGCGCGCACGATTAGTCATTAATGTGATAGGAATTAATACCGCCGCACCAATTTTTTCGGCAATCGTCAACCATGACCAGCCCGTAAACAGTGTAAAGCTAATTGCCCATAAAAAGAGCAATGCCAGTGTTGCACCTAAAGAATTAAACCATGGCATGATCGCATTACTAAACACACTGCCAATCACCCCACCGGACGCGAAATTCGGTAAGTCGTCAAAGTTAAGTGCAGCAAGACCGCATGATGAGAGGATCAGCGCTAACCCACCAATTAAGCGCAATGACAACGAAAAGAAGTCAATATAACGACGTTGGCTTTCATAATGGTAAATCGCCCAACAACCGAGTAGCAGTAGAGGTGGAATTGCAAATGCTAAAATCCCAAAAGCCGAAAAGAGAATATCCGCACTCCAAGAGCCAACACTTCCCCCCAAATTTTTAACCGGTGCATTCCATGTGGTTTGCGACCAGCTTGGATCTGAAGGATTGAAACTCATTAATGCCACCATTAAGAAAATGGCACTTAAACAAATGGCAAGCAAAATGGCTTCGAGTAGCCGTCTTCCACTACTGAGTTTTTTTAATCGAACGTGTTTGTCTTCTGTATATTCTTGGCTCATTACTGTTTCTTTACTGACTGATGATGTCACCCATGCCGAAACGAACTCACTTGAATTCGCAATGATGATAAGCACATATTGAAAGCCATTCTAACACCAATCACCTTCTTGTGCGTGACTTGTTGCCTCTCAGGCAAACTAAACGACTGTAGACACAGCAAGATGCAGTATTTCATCTTACAGTTGAGGATTCAATTTCTATTTTACGTTAAAAATCTTAATTATTTATGGCTTTAATATCAATAGATTAAAACGAAGAGTTACAGCTATTTAGCCTATTTTCAGAAAAAATCATATCGACGCTGTGCCTTTAATCGGAAACAGAGTCAAAAAAGCGCTAAGAGAGATAAAATATTGGCCTCTAAAACGGAACAACGCTGAGTAAACTCAGCGTTGAAACTGCAGTGCGACAACCATAAATGATGTTGTGCAGAAATGAGACTATACAAGCCTATTAGCGTGTTTTAATAACCAAGCGGTTACTTTGCTTCACTTCTTCCATAACGACGTACGTACGAGTATCGTTCACACCCGGTAGACGTAGAAGAGTCTCACCAAGCAGTTTACGGTAAGCGGACATATCTGGCACACGCGTTTTCAACAGATAATCGAAATCACCAGAAACTAAGTGACATTCTTGGATCTCTTCAAGCTTTTGAACCGCTGTGTTGAATTGCTCAAACACATCTGGTGCGCCACGGTTTAGTGTAATTTCAACGAACACCAAGAGTGAAGCATCTAAGTAGTGAGGATTCAAAAGTGCTGTATAGCCAGAAATAAACCCTTGTCTTTCCAGACGACGCACACGCTCCAAACATGGCGTTGGTGACAAACCAACACGCTTAGACAGTTCTACGTTTGAGATACGCCCATCTTTCTGTAGTTCGTTAAGTATATTCCTATCAATACGGTCAAGGTCTTTTCCTGGACGCTTTTTATTATCAATCATCTCTTTATCTCTCTTTCTCTAATTGTTATTTTCCACACCTATAAAACAGCACCATCCTCGCTCATACTTTATTTATTTAGGTATTCGTGTTCAGGAGCAAATTTTATGCGCAATGCTGAAATCGACGTGAACAGAACCCCTGTTCACAATGATCACCTGTTTGTTAAGTTATAAGTGCTGTAAAGTTAACTTTCCGGCAAGAACAAAAACACACCATTTGCATTGGTCTACTAGATAATTAACTCTTACATAGATGTTTTCGCAAATGCACAGCCGATTGTCAAAGCAAATGAATAAAAATCAGTACAAGATTTCGATTTTTTTTCTATTTAAACGTTTCGCTGTCCGGATTCAGGAATATTCCTAAAAATCCTACCACGTGACATAAGCATACTTGCCATACTAAATTTTCACTTTAATCACTATTATCTATCGCAAAAATAGCTCAGCTATAATTTACTTAGTATTTAAATCACTTTTTTTAGCTTGCCAATTCTCCTACAATCCCATTATCGCTATTTTTATACTGAAAATGAGGTATTCATGAGCACAGCCATACATCGCAAGCTAATCATTTTGGGTTCTGGCCCAGCAGGATACACAGCGGCAGTTTATGCTGCACGCGCAAACTTAAGTCCAGCTCTGATTACTGGCGTGGAAAAAGGCGGTCAGTTAACCACTACGACTGAGGTTGAGAACTGGCCGGGTGACCCTGAAGGCTTGACTGGTCCAGGTTTGATGGATCGCATGTATGAACACGCGACCAAATTCCAAACAGAAATTATCTCAGATCATATTAATAAGGTTGATCTTAAGCAGCGCCCTTTCCGTCTTTTTGGCGATGAAAACGAATATACCTGTGATGCCCTGATTATTGCGACAGGTGCATCGGCGCGTTATATCGGCTTACCTTCTGAAGAAGCCTTTAAAGGCCGTGGCGTTTCTGCTTGTGCAACTTGTGACGGCTTCTTCTATCGTAATCAAAAAGTGGTTGTTGTCGGCGGAGGTAATACTGCGGTTGAAGAAGCCCTTTATCTATCCAACATTGCCTCAGAAGTCCATTTGGTTCACCGTCGTGATAGCTTCCGCGCAGAAAAAATCCTAGTTGATCGCCTAATGGATAAAGTGAAGAACGGCAATATTACGCTGCATACCGACCGTACACTTGATGAAGTACTCGGTGACGATATGGGCGTGACAGGCGTCCGTTTGCGTAATACCAAAACCGATGAAACTGAAGAATTAGAGGTGATGGGGGCATTTATCGCGATTGGTCACAGCCCAAATACCGCTATCTTTGATGGCCAGCTAGATTTAGAAAATGGCTATATCAAAGTGCAATCCGGTACACATGGTAATGCAACGCAAACCTCTATCCCAGGAGTCTTTGCCGCAGGTGATGTAATGGATCATATTTATCGTCAAGCAATTACATCAGCAGGTACAGGCTGTATGGCTGCCCTAGACGCAGAACGCTACTTAGATGGTTTAGCGGATAAAAAATAGTATAACCACATCCATCCTGATCATTTTAGGCACCTCAAATAGGTGCCTTTTTTGCCCCCTCTTTATAGGATAAGTTCCTTTTTTTTCAGAGTAAGTTCATAGGGGAGTTTCCTCCATCAATCTACAATAATCAAATTATTGATACATTATTTTTGACAATTCGCGCTAGGAAATATTATGGGTCAACAAATACAACGAGAAGCTATCAGCCGCTATGCCTACCTTTTTGTCGCTCTACTTGCTATTATCCAATCGACCTTGATTGTATTGTCAACGGACTCTTCATTCTCGTTCATCTATAATTTAAGCGCCCCATATACCTATCTTCCTTTTATGGTCGCAATTTTTGTACCTTCTGCTGTCAGTTACTTAATTACGAATGCCAAATCAGCTATTTTCTATACTAATATCTTGATCATTGCTGTATTAACAGTCTGGATCACGCTATGGGATGCAAAGAACTTAGAATTAAGTTACAGTCAACCTCAATTTACTGCCTTTGCTACCTTAATTGTTCTTTTTTTCTTTTTGCTACCTTGGTTGCAGACACGTCAGTTAGTGGGTAGATGGCATATTGATTATAGCCACTTACTCGATTTTTATATTAAAAATACGCTATTAATGATTATTGCCACCGTCATTGGTGGGCTTCTGGTTATTTTACTTTATCTCGCCAGTTTTTTATTTACGATTGTCAATCTCTCTACTCTTAGTCAGCTTATTGATAACAATTTTACTTTATATTCAGGTTTCACTTTAGGATTTAATATTGGGCTGGTTTTTTTACGCTCAATATTTGAGTTTCGCTTTAGCCAATTTATCCATTATATCGCCCGCTTTTTCCTGATAATACTCCATCTTATTGCTGCCATATTTGTCGGTGGTTTTTTATTTTCATTTGTGATGAAGCTATCGATATTAGAGGTGGGGGCTAGCGCAATACTGTGGTTCTTGGCTTTAAATATCATTTTAATTAATTTGACCTATGGGAATGGACACCACCAATATCAACGTGTTACATGGCTAAACACCTTAACGCTGTCTAGTATCATTTTATTGAATTTTTTCTCACTTTTTTCACTTTACGGCATTTTAGTGCGTGTCAACCAATACAGTTGGAGTGTCTCTCGCCTCTATGCCTTTAGCATCGCACTCTTTTTCACCGTCATTATTTTCGCCTACAGCTTTGCTATTATTCGCCGAAGAACGCTTTGGGCAAAATCTTTAGGTACCATAAACAAAGTAGGGATTGTAGGGCTAATGGCTGCCATCCTTATGATTAATAGTCCGATTGCTGATTTTAACCGTATTACCGCAAACAGCATATTAGCCAGTATCGAAAATGGTAAAATTGACGTTAACCCTCGGCTCGCTTTTGCCTTAAAAGAACTCGGGCCCAAAGGCCAACAAGCTATCGAAAGGCTCAAATTAAATCCCAATTACACCGCTCTACTCTATACAGATATCGATATTGGTAATGAAAAAATGAGTAAATCCCCCAAAGAGGCCATAATTATCGCAAAAAATAGTGCCGAATTGCCGGAAAGTTGGTGGTCCCAAACACGTGAATCGAGCTGCATCAATAATTATCATCCACCTCATTGCCTAGGTTTTATGGCAGATATCAATCAAGATGGACAAAACGAGGTTATCATATGCCGTGCTTCCCCTAAGAGTGATTCTTTAGCCTGTACTATTTGGCAATATCAAATAACTGATTGGAAGTTTATTGATCACCAAATCAGTCATTATGATTCGGTGGCACAGCGAGATAACGCATGGGATAAATTATTAAATGGTCAATTTAAATTAGTGCCTAAAGAATGGCTACAAGTGGTACCAGAGCAATAATATTTATGCGTGATGAATGGCTTTACTCATTTATGTAAAGCCATTCGTTGTTATGAACCTACAGCTTATCCCTTGTATGCTAAATGCCATACATCTTGTAAACTCACCGACATCGCTCTAACAGGTTTAACTACCTTATTGATTTTAGTTTTGCATGGATGACAATTATCATTTACCTTTATAAAACATATTGATAACAATCATCTGTGCTATTTTAATAACACACTTTTATTATGCAACATATCGCGAATAAGCTGCTATGATAGGTAAAAACTCCGTTAAGCTTTAATCCATTGGCTTATTTTAGCTAGCGGCACACTCTCAATATAAAACTATACCTGCACACTGATCATTATGGATAAAACAAGACAGACTGAATTGGTACGTTGGTTGAAACAGCATAGTACATCCGCAAAACGTTGGCTGCGTATATCTATGCTATTAGGCGTTGTTAGTGGTCTGCTGATTATCGCACAAGCGTGGTTCTTGGCGGTAATATTGCAAGCTCTGATTATGGAACACACTCCACGAGAGCAACTTCTGACCCCTTTTATCCTACTCCTTGCCGTATTTGTGCTACGCGCACTCCTAACGGTTATTAGAGAGCGAGTGGGCTTTCGTTGTGGTCAAGTTGTACGCCAAGAAGTACGCAACATGGTCTTAAATAAGCTACAAGCGCTAGGCCCTGTATGGGTAAAAGGTAAACCAGCCGGTAGCTGGGCGACTATCGTTCTAGAGCAGATAGAAGATATGCAAGAGTACTATTCGCGCTATCTACCACAAATGTATCTTGCTGGCATCATCCCTATTATGATCTTGATTGCCATCTTCCCATTTAACTGGGCCGCCGCCTTAATCTTGTTTGCAACCGCCCCGTTGATCCCCATTTTTATGGCCTTAGTGGGACTCGGTGCCGCAGATGCTAACCGACGTAACTTTGTTGCTTTAGGTCGCCTCAGCGGTAGTTTTCTCGACCGGTTACGCGGCTTAGATACATTACGACTGTTTTTCCGTGAAAAAGCAGAAGTGCAACAAATTCGTGAATCTACCGAAGACTTTCGCTCAAGAACCATGGAAGTCCTTAGAATGGCTTTCCTCTCCTCTGGTGTGCTTGAGTTTTTCGCCTCAATTTCAATCGCTATCGTAGCCGTCTATTTCGGTTTTTCCTATCTTGGCGAATTAAATTTTGGAAGCTATGGGTTACCAGTCACCATGTTTGCCGGTTTTCTGGCATTAATTTTATCGCCTGAGTTTTTCCAACCTCTACGTGATTTAGGCACCTATTATCATGCCAAAGCTCAAGCGGTAGGCGCAGCAGAAAGTTTGGTGACATTATTAGAAAGCGATGGCGAACAAAAAACAGAAACTGGGGATAAGACACCGCAAGATAAACCCATTCAAATTGAAGCAAATAAGTTAGAAATCTATTCCCACGACGGTCAACGTCTTGTCGGTCCTCTCGATTTTACTATCGAGCCACAACAGCGTATCGCTGTTGTCGGGCAAAGTGGTGCCGGGAAAAGCTCTTTACTCAATCTTTTGTTAGGTTTTCTTCCCTATAAAGGCTCGATTAAAATTAATGGGGATGAGCTAAAAGAGCTTTGCCCAGATAAATGGCGTGCATTAATTGGCTGGGTGGGTCAAAACCCTCATTTACCAGAACAAACGCTTATCGAGAATATCTGCTTAGGTAAACCGACTGCTTCAGAAGCTGAAATACAACAAGCCATTGATGATGCCTATGTTTCCGAGTTTCTCCCTATGCTACCTGATGGCTTAAATACACGCCTTGGCGACTATGCTGCCAGGCTATCCGTTGGGCAAGCTCAACGTGTTGCTGTCGCGCGTACACTCTTAAAGCCATCGCGTATTTTATTACTGGATGAACCAGCTGCTAGCCTTGATGCGCACAGTGAAAAACGGGTCATGCATACTCTTAATCAACTAGCTCAACAGCAAACGACAATTATGGTCACCCACTTACTCGAAGAAACGGTTAATTACGACCAAATTTGGGTGATGGCAAATGGTCAAATCATTCAGCGTGGTCATTATGCACAATTGAGCCAATCGGAAGGGCCATTTGCCCGCTTGTTGGCTCACCGTAGTGAGGAGCTTTGATAATGCGAGTTCTATTACCTTTTTTGGCTCTCTATCGCCGACACTGGTTTTTGATCCTGCTCGGCATGATCTTAGCCATCGTGACTTTACTTGCCAGTATTGGGCTACTTACTCTATCAGGGTGGTTCCTCGCTGGGGCGGCAATTGCAGGTTTTCCGGGGCTTTATTATTTTAATTATATGCTGCCTGCTGCTGGTGTCCGTGGTGCCGCTATTTTCCGGACCGCAGGTCGCTACGCCGAACGACTGGTTAGCCATGATGCCACATTCCGAGTTTTGGCCCATTTACGTGTGTTCGCCTTTAGTAAAATATTACCGCTCTCACCGGGGGGGATCAGCCGCTTCCGCCAAGGGGAAATTCTTAACCGCCTTGTGGCGGATGTCGAAACCCTCGATCACCTATATTTACGTGTTTTATCGCCGATTTTTGCTGCTTTTGTCGTGATATTTGTCCTGATTTTTGGGTTGAGCTTCCTTGACCCTCGCCTAGCGTGGACACTCGGTTGTATTATGCTGTTTTTATTATTTACCTTACCGTTTGTCTTTTATCGTGCAGGTAAGCCCATCGGACAAGAGCTGACTTACTTACGTGCCCATTACCGCACTGTCCTGACATCCGCTTTACAAGGGCAAGCGGAACTGACTTTGTTTGGAGCGCTTCCCCGTTTTCGCCAAACATTGGCAAATATTGAAAGCCAATGGCAAGGGCGCCAACAACAGCAAGCCAATCTAACAGGGGTATCTCAAGCCATTATTCTATTTGCCTCTGGTTTTACTGCTACTTTGTTGTTGTGGATGGCGGCAGATCATGTGGGGGGGAATACTAACCCAGGAGCACTCATTGCTTTATTTGTCTTCTGTGCACTGGCCGCTTTTGAAGCCTTAGGCCCTGTCGCCGTTGCCTTTCAGCATATGGGGCAAGTGATTGCTTCTGCTGAACGTGTTTCTCAGCTAATTGATGCCAAACCAGAGGTAACATTCCCTGACAACGGTTTATCCCTTCCCCAATTGGAAAGCCTTGTTGTCGACAATATTTCATTTACTTACCCCGAGCAACCTTTCGCAGTTTTAAAACAGGTTTCGCTTTCACTGCTACCGGGGCAACACATCGCCTTATTAGGTAAAACAGGTTGTGGGAAATCAACACTTTTGCAATTACTCACTCGAGCATGGGATGTTGATAGTGGTATGATCAAAATTA
Organism: Providencia sp. PROV122; assembly: GCF_028482365.1. NCBI lineage: Bacteria > Pseudomonadati > Pseudomonadota > Gammaproteobacteria > Enterobacterales > Morganellaceae > Providencia > Providencia sp. PROV122. The sequence goes on from NZ_JAMPQI010000013.1 coordinate 53,514, forward strand.
ATGGTCAAAATATTAGTGACTATAGTGAACAAGCACTGCGTTCGCTCATGTCAGTCGTTCCACAACGGGTACACATTTTTAGTGATACCTTGCGTAATAATCTACTGCTCGCTAACGATAAGGCAACCGACAAACAGCTCATTGAGGTGTTAGACCAAGTTGGTCTTGGTAATTTGCTGGAAAATGAGCAAAAACTTAACGCTTGGATGGGTGAAGGTGGTCGACAATTATCGGGTGGAGAGCAGCGCCGCTTAGGGATCGCTCGAGCGCTATTACATAATACGCCATTAATTTTAATGGATGAGCCAACCGAAGGGCTTGATGCACAAACAGAGCAGCAGATCCTTGCCCTGTTAAAAGAGAAATGTGCCGATAAGGCACTAATTGTGATCACCCATCGCATGCAAGGTATCGAGCAGATGGATACTATTTGCGTGATGGATAACGGTGAAATTGTTGAGCAAGGCTCACATCAGGCGCTTTTAGATTTAAAAGGCCGCTATTTTCAGTTTCGCCAGCGCCATTTACAACAGCAGGCCCTGTGAGGCACATCATGTACCAGCTCGATGATGACTCCTATCTGTTCCCGCCCGTCCATGAAGCGATGCGGGAACCTAATGGCCTGTTAGCTATTGGTGGCGATTTAGCGCCAGATCGGCTGAAGGCTGCCTACTATGATGGCATTTTCCCTTGGTTTAACCCGGGCGAAATGCCATTATGGTGGTCACCCGATCCTAGAGCGGTTTTAATGGTTGGCGAATTGCACATTAGCCGTTCGATGAAAAAGTTATTGAGAAAGCAAAAGTATCGCGTCACTGTCAACCATGCCTTCAAAGATGTCATCGCAGCTTGTGCGATACGTGACGAAGGAACATGGATTTTACCTGAGGTGCGTGAGGGGTATCAGGCACTTCATGAGCAGGGGATCGCTCATTCTATTGAGGCGTGGTATGGTGAAGAACTGGTTGGCGGCCTGTATGGCGTGAACATGGGGCACCTATTTTGTGGGGAATCTATGTTCAGTCGGATGAATGATGCCTCCAAATTTGCTTTTATTACATTTTATTTTCATTTTTTGCGCTATAATGGGCAGCTTTTTGATTGTCAGGTACTTAACCACCATACCGCCTCATTAGGCGCAAAAGAAATATCCCGTCGGGATTTTTTACATATTCTTTATCGGTGGCGTAACAAAGCGATTGATCCCGCCTGCTGGTTACCGCAATCGATTGAAATACCGCCATTATTCGAATAGCGAATTTTGGCTTTACGTTATTTTATGCCCATACTGTTCAAGAAAAATCGCTTTAAAATGCAACATTTCTTTACTTAGTGAGGGTTTTTGGGCATTATCTTGCCCGTTAAAAATCATGGTTATTAGACTTAGAGGATTAGATGGCCAAAGAAGACAATATTGAAATGCAGGGCACAGTACTGGATACCCTGCCAAACACAATGTTTCGTGTTGAACTGGAAAATGGTCACGTTGTGACTGCCCATATTTCTGGAAAAATGCGTAAAAACTATATCCGCATCCTGACAGGCGACAAGGTAACTGTAGAGTTAACTCCGTACGACCTGAGCAAAGGCCGTATCATTTTCCGTAGCCGCTGATTCTATCTCTTCAGGCAAGGCCTGATACAGCCACAGGTGCACAAGACACCTGTGGTCTATTTGTTGTCAGAATACCGCATCCTCCGGAGAGGCCTTGTGCACGCTACTGAAGCTATATGTCAGTGTGTTACTTTTATTATCAAGCCCGATACGTACTGAGCCGCCATTAGTTAACGAACCAAACAGTAGCTCATTTGCTAATGGTTTTTTCAGGTTATCCTGGATCACACGTGCCATAGGTCGGGCTCCCATCGCCTTATCATAGCCTTTTTCACACAACCAGCGGCGAGCCTCTTGGCTAACTTCAATCGAAACACCTTTCTCATCAAGTTGCGCTTGTAGCTCGACAATGAATTTATCCACCACCTGTATGATGATATCCATGGATAATGAATTAAACCAAATAATGCCATCAAGACGGTTACGGAACTCAGGCGAGAAGACTTTCTTAATTTCAGACATCGCATCCGTACTGTTGTCTTGCTCTGCAAAGCCAATTGAGCGGCGCTGTGTTTCTTGAACCCCTGCATTGGTTGTCATGACAACAATCACATTACGGAAATCAGCTTTGCGCCCATTATTGTCTGTCAGTGTGCCGTGATCCATAACTTGTAGAAGGATATTAAACACATCGGGATGCGCCTTTTCAATTTCATCAAGCAGCACAACAGAATGTGGATGTTTAATCACCGCATCCGTCAAAAGCCCGCCTTGATCAAACCCTACATACCCAGGAGGTGCACCAATTAAGCGGCTCACGGTATGCCGTTCCATATATTCAGACATATCAAAGCGCAATAATTTTATATCCAATGCCTTAGCGAGTTGGACTGTGACTTCCGTTTTACCTACCCCAGTAGGGCCTGCAAATAAGAAGGAGCCTACCGGTTTATGATCTTGGCCTAACCCCGCTCGACTCATTTTAATAGCTTCTGTTAATGCGGTGATCGCATCATCTTGCCCAAACACTAGCATTTTCAGGCGCGAATCTAACGTTTTTAAGCGCTCTTTATCGCTCGAAGAGACGGTTTTTTCTGGGATACGTGCGATACGCGCAACCACAGATTCAATCTCAGGCACACCAATGGTTTTCCGACGTTTGCTAGGCGCAACCAAACGTGTCCGAGCGCCTGCTTCATCGATAACATCAATCGCTTTGTCTGGCAGATGCCTATCCGTGATGTATTTAACCGACAAATCAACCGCGGCTTGAATGGCTTTTGCCGTATAACGAACATCATGGTGTGATTCGTATTTCGGTTTTAATCCATTAATGATACGTACCGTTTCTTCGGTTGTTGGCTCTACAATATCAATTTTCTGGAAGCGGCGTGCCAACGCCCTATCTTTTTCGAAAATATTACTAAACTCTTGATAAGTCGTTGAACCAATAACACGGATACGGCCACCTGATAACAATGGCTTAATTAAATTTGCCGCATCAACTTGACCACCAGACGCTGCACCAGCCCCAATAATCGTGTGAATTTCATCGATAAATAGAATGCTTTTACTGTCTTTTTCCAGCATTTTTAGCAGTGATTTAAACCGTTTTTCGAAATCACCTCGGTATTTAGTGCCTGCTAATAAAGAACCAATATCTAATGAATAGATAGTGCAGCCGTTCATGACCTCGGGAACATCCCCTTGCTCAATGCGCCATGCTAGCCCTTCCGCTATCGCTGTTTTACCAACGCCAGATTCTCCCACCAGCAATGGGTTGTTTTTGCGACGGCGGCAAAGAACTTGGATCGTTCTCTCTAGCTCTGCCTGACGCCCTACCAGCGGGTCAATTTTGCCTTGTTTAGCCAGTTGATTCAGATTGGTTGTGAAATTATCCATATGATCATCAGAAACAGGCTGTTCTTCATGATTGACGTTGCTGTTTGGCGTATCTTGCTCGGATGATGCCGAAGCTTCCCCTTTAATCGTGCCGTGGGAGATAAAATTGACAACATCTAAACGGCTTACATCATGTTTACGCAATAAATAAGCTGCCTGTGACTCCTGCTCACTGAATATTGCGACCAGTACATTCGCGCCACTTACTTCATTACGACCCGATGACTGAACATGGAAGACCGCACGTTGCAGAACGCGTTGAAAACTTAATGTTGGCTGAGTATCGCGATTATCATTTTCAGGCAACAGTGGCGTCGTTTGCGCAATAAAGTGCTCAAGCTCTTGTCGCAGAACAACAAGGTCAACTTTACAGGCATCCAATGCTTCACGTGCTGACGCATTACTCAATAATGCCAGCAACAGGTGCTCCACTGTCATAAATTCATGTCGATTATCTTTCGCTTTTGCAAATGCGACGTTTAGACTCAGCTCCAGTTCTTGATTGAGCATAAGCACCTCCCAAAATTGATATTAGCGAGTTCACACTTTTTCTATTGTGCACAACAAAGGGTACTCATGTTCGCGCGCATAGCTGTTAACTTGTGCCGCTTTTGTTTCCGCAACCTCTGCCGTAAAGATACCGCAAACCCCTTTCCCCTGAAAATGGACATCTAACATTATCTGTGTAGCGCGTTCTTCATCAAAAGAAAAGTATTTTTGCAACACTTCAACAACAAAATCCATTGGAGTGTAATCATCGTTATTTAATATAACCTTATACATCGAAGGGGGCTGTAAAACTTGCTCCACTTCATCTTTAAAAACAACATCTGTTTTAAATGTACCAAGAAAATCGCTCATTACTTGTCGTGCTCGGAGTTAAGATTTATTAAGCATAGCCTTTATTATCAATGATTTCTATTAATCAAGATAACAATAAAACATAAATAAAATCATTTGTTTTATCAATTGCTGTTTCCGCTTAATAACAGTGTAACACGCAACCTAACGCAACTCATATGGCCTAAATTTTGTGATCTGCTTCAAAATTAATAAACTGGAGAGCGTTAGCCATATCAAATTTTTATCACTTCGCCAAAAATCAGCAAATTGATCGCTTGACGTCCGAAGGCAATTCACTACAGTATGATTTGCAGACAGTCAATATGTGTAATTATACTTAGTCGATGCATAGTGGTTATGCATTTATGTCAAACACAACTTGTAAATACGAAGGACGATGTATGGAGACAGGTACAGTTAAATGGTTCAACAACGCCAAAGGCTTTGGTTTCATCTGCCCAGAAAATGGGGGCGAAGATATTTTCGCTCATTATTCTTGTATACAAATGGAAGGTTACAGGACATTAAAAGCTGGTCAGAAAGTCAATTTTAGTATTAATACTGGCCCAAAAGGGAACCATGCCAACCTCATCATTCCGATTGAAAGCAGTACGTTGAATCATACAAGTGCAGAGGCAACGCCTCAAGAATAACCCCCGTGTAATAGAGCACAGTTAATTACTTTTCATTTAGCAATAACTGGTTTGCATGATTGGTCGTTAACTGTGTCTATTTTTTAATATCAATCTTTTGATATCAATGAGGACGGCCGTGGGTTTGTAAAAAAGAGACATCACCATAAAGTGATTTAAGCAGTGCGAATTGCTCTTCATCATAGAATTGGCAATTACCGCTACCAAATGCCTTCGCAACTTCAATCATAAACTTCACCGATGCGGCAATATCCACTTCATGACTAGCGCCTGTTGAACAACCCGGCACAATTGTCTGCGTACAAATAGCCACACCAACAACAGGGGCTGTTGTTGAGACTGCTGGCTGCATAATACTATTGATGTGATGTAATCCGTTGCCGTAAGGCGTGATATCTTGTACCGCGAGCGGGAACGTCACCGCATTCTGCCCACTGCTCCACTCCATCAAATGAAGTAAGTCCTCAGAAACAGGCAAGATATAGCCATCTTTTACCGTTGGTGACAAGGCATAACCTTTATGGTTGATCAGCCTATTTCCCTTTGTCGTGTCCACAGATAAAATAGCATCCGCTTCTGGGATAGCCTCATTTTCATTCATCGTCTCATCGTTGAGTGGTGAGTCCATAAAATCAACGGGGCTATGAGGACGTGTTGGCGCTGTTGGGCAAATATGCGTCGTAATGATCACATCCCCCATGAGGACATCACCCTTTTCTCTCATCTCGGCAAGTTTTAATGCCGTCGCAATGGCAGCAATAGCGCCATCAGCATCAGAAACCAGCCCAATACGAGATGGGCGCGCTCCGATACCCCCTAAACGCCCAATAATCCCCAATGTTGGGGCATGGTTACCTTGGCGTTTACCATGAGTACCTGGGATCACGATACGCACAAAATCACTTTGCCCTTTTCCATCTCGCACTGTTTTTGATGATGCTTCAATGGTAGTAAAGTTTTTAAACAAAGCGACAATATCATCCCCATTAACAACGGCGCTATCGATTAACTCGTAAGCACACAGGGTCTGCTTTAAACTCATATATTTCCCTTGTTATGTACTACTTTTCAGCTTATTTCTCTCGATCTCACCACTCTCCTTTAATGGTTGGTGTATAACCGTCAAAAATTAGCCTATTTCCTGGTGAAGGCGCATACACGCACAATAAATATAATATTTTTATTTTATGATTCACTACTACGTTTTAACCAATAAGGGTCACCTACCATACTGCCAAGGTAGGATGCCTTATGACATATTTTTGTCGCTAATTGCGCCAATAATTCAGAGGTAATTTGCGATGCAGGTAAACTCAAACATAAGGCATAGAGTGTACCTTGCGCAGGGTCATACACGGTACTTGAGACAGAGGCGACCCCCGGAACGGACTCATTAATTGAAAATGCCCAGCCTCGTTCCTCAATTTGATTTAACTCTTGGCGTAGCTTGTCTTGCTTTTCTTGCGGCTCTTGGCAAATGATCACTTCACGTTCACTCAAAGAGTAACGAGCTAATAACGCTTTACCTGTAGAAGTTCCCGCTATAGGCAATTTTGTTCCCGGCTGAGTGATCACTTGAAGCATGCTATTACCAATACGTGCATGCACGACTCTTACCTTATCTTTGTCCCTTAAAGAGACATAAGTGGTGAACCCCGTTTCTTTGGTCAGTTCATCGAGTGATTCAAGTGCCATATCAATCAACGGGTTCATACCCCGAGCACGATGCGCTAACTCCATAATGATCAGCCCCGGACGATAAATGGGCGCATCATTTTTCTTTTCGAGCAAACCATGCTCTGCCATCTGTTTTAATAAACGTGATGCTGAGCTTTTTGGCATTCCCAATTCATTCACTAACGTTGTCACCGTCAGTTCATCGCCAGAGCGAAGAAACAACCGATATACATCGACAACACTTGAGAGAATACTCATAACTCACCTGTAACCTGAGAATTCTGCACCAACGCCTCATAGCTTTGTGGTTTTCTATCTCTTAAATAAGGAATGTTCAAACGCGTATGAGCCTGAACTCGAAAATCAACCTCACCAATGAGCAACGTTTCACCATCACAACTGGCTTCACTTAACACTTGCCCACGAGGCCCTACAATCTTACTACCGCCAAATAAATGAAGATCTTCCTCATTCCCCCAACGGTTAACTGCTAATAAGTGGCTACCATTCTCCAAAGCGCGGCACGCGGTATTGATATCCCACATATCCTTATCTTGAATACGCCATGCAGAAGGCACGAGCAGCAATTCAGCGCCATTTAAGGTTAAGATACGAGCCACCTCAGGAAACCCCATGTCGTAACAGATCATCACACCAATCTTACCGAATGGAGTATCAAATACCGGATAGCTATTACCACTGCTAAACCATTGTTTTTCAATGCCAAATGCGTGGACCTTACGGTAGACCCCGCTGACACCTTCACAACCTGGATTCCACACCCCAACAGCGTTATAAACCTCGCCTAAGTAGCTTCCTCGCTCAGCAAAGCCACTAACAATAGTGAGATCCAATTGCGTCGCTAGTGCGCTAAACAAGCGATAAGTTTCGCTGCCTTCATCATCGCTGAGATCCCATAGTTGGGTCGCAAGCAAATCGCCTCGATAGCCTGTTGTAGCCAGTTCAGGAAAACAGATTAATTTGGCACCTTGCTCCGCAGCTTGATGGCAGAATGCGGCCATCCGCTCTAAATTATGCTGCTTTTGACCAAGTAAAGAGTTAAATTGCGCAAGAGCAACTTTAACGCTGCTATGATCCATTGCTCTCATCCTTAATCTAAATGGTTAACTTTACGAAATTGCAGCGTATCGACACCTTTTATTCGAGCTTGCAGCAGCATCATCATCCAATAAAGGACTCCGCTAACTAGCAAAGAGTTAAGCGCTGGCACACCAAAATCAGTATCCCAAGGGCCTAATGCCGAGCTTAGCCAACCGACAACAACAGCAATAGCCCAAACAACCAACGTAATGGGATTAACTGCCTCACACAGAGTTGGAAGTTCACCCGCTGCTCTGGTTGTATCTAACTCACGCCGATCACGCTTTAATAAATAATAATCAACCACCATGATCCCCGCCACAGGTGGGATTGCTATACCTAAATAAATCAGAAAACCCACAAAATTATCTAAAATGCCGAGCATCGAGGCGATCGTACCCAAAATGCCGATAACCCACGTTAGATAACGACGGTCAAACCGTTTTTTGAAGATGGCATTCAATAAAGTCGATAAACCTAGTGATGAAGAGTAGAGGTTAATATCATTCATTTTGATAGTGGAGAAGATAACGATCGATGCTCCAACCAACCCAGTTAACGTCAACATTAGGTCAAAGACTTCATTGGTACGCAGGGCAAGTGCCATCAACACTGAAATCATATTGACTAACAGCTCACCAAAAAAAGTCCCGATAAGGGTCATCCAAAAAACCTCTTTCGGGCTTTTCATGAAACGACTAATATCGGGCGTTGTGATAGCTGAAATAATAAACCCACCAGCAACCATCGTAATGGCTGCTGGTAGAGTCATAAAAGCCCCCGCAGGTTCAGTGCGATTAATAAGCGCTCCGATATCTTGCCCAGAAAGCAAGCTATAGGTTGCCCAAGCTAATGCGAGTAAAAATAGCGGCGTTGATATATTTGCGGTAATAGATAAAAAGCGATACCCATATACCGTAATAATCGTCACCGCGATACCTGTAATAAGCGACCAAGTCCCTGGTGTTAGCACATTCGTCGCTTTATACATTCCATCCGCAAAGAAGCCATTTTGTACGCCAAACCAGCCCATCAGTGAAATCGCAATTGCGCCACCGATTAAAGCAGAGCCTAACTTACCAAATCCAGACCACCTTGATAGTAGACTGATTGACATTCCTTCACGGCACGCAGCTGCACCTAAAGCCCAGCTAACAACTTGTAAAATCACTGAACCTAACATTGTGGCCCAAAACGCTTGCCAAAACGTCAGTCCATAACCCAATGCTGCACCTAACATCACCTGAGATACACAGGCTAGTGAACCAATTCGGATTATAAGAACTTCGTAGAATGGCCTGCGAGCACTGAAGGGCACCCGAGCCAGAGAATAATCTTCACCTGTTTTATTCGCCATTTAGTATTCCTGCTGTGTGGATCTTTGCTATTAAGTTTATTGGCTTTATTTTATTTGTTCCATTTTATGGAACTAGGTTTCATTTATTCTACGAGACAAATGATATCCATGTTCGATACCAAATCGCAAGTAGAATTTAACTTTTTACATAGCTTTTTGTGTATGTAGATATAACTATAACGGGAAAACTAAAGGCTGGGGAGATAAATTGATATAAAAATAAGGATGTTGAAGTACCTCTGACCATTACAGAGGTACTTGAAAAAATACAGATAGATCTCTTACTACTCCCTTGCTAATGCATCAATAGGGTTTAATCTTGCTGCACTTCGCGCGGGTAAGAATCCAAAAATGATACCAATTGCTGTCGAACAGATAAATGCACTGATCAGCGCCATAGGTTGAAAAACGAAAGTCCAGCCGGGCAACGCCATTTGCGCCATGACACTAATGCCATAGGAAAGCCCAATCCCCATTAACCCACCAATCAAGCAGACCAGTACCGCTTCAATCAAAAATTGCTGCATCACATCACTTGTGCGCGCACCAACCGCCATACGGATACCAATTTCTCGGGTCCTCTCAGTAACGGAAACTAACATGATGTTCATCACGCCTATACCACCAACCACCAGCGAAATAACAGCGACCAAGGTTAGAAACAGTTGCATGGTACGAGTGGTTTTCTCCGCTGTTTTCACAAGCGTATCAATATTGTAAGTAAAAACGTCCTTCTTACCGTGTCGCAATGTTAATAAGCGGGTGATCTGTTGCTCCGCTGTTTTGGCATCAACCCCCTCTTTAACCCTTACGACAATACTATCCAAGTAAGGTCGATTTAAGATTTTGCTATTTACCGTCGTATCCGGCAGCCACACTGACAGCGAATTACTTGAACCAAAAATTGATTTTTGCTCCGCGAGAACACCGATCACGGTAGCTGGCATATTCCCAATCAAGATGGTTTCCCCTACCACTTGCTTTTGGTTAGGAAAAAAGCGACGTTTTGTGTTCGCATCAATCACAACCACTTGCGCCCTACGCTCTACCATGTCTGCAGTAAAGTTCATCCCTTCGGAAAACTTTTCAGCGTAGACCTGAAAATAATCACGCCCAACCCCTAATAGCTGGGCTGAAGCATCTAAATTCCCCTTACGCAATCGAGTTGATTTAGATAACTCCCCCGATACGGCTTGCACATAAGGTTGCTTGGCAATGGCGTCAACATCGGATGGCTTTAAAGATTGCCGATTCTCTGCATCATCACTACCAAAATCCTCCCCAGGGTAAACCGAAATGGTATTCGTGCCGATTGATTTTATATCATTGAGAACCATGCTTTGAGCGGCATCGCCGATCACCATAATAGAGACGACTGACGCAATACCGATGATAATGCCTAACATGGTGAGTAGTGTACGCATTTTATTAACCACCATGGCGCGCCAAGCCATTAACAGTGCTTCGCTAAACCGTCCATAGATTTGCCCTAACGACATTTTCCTAGGTGATGTTTTCTCCAATGAAGGTACATTTGGAGCTTTAGCAGAGCCTGAGTCACTAATAATTTCGCCATCTTTAATTTCAATAATGCGTTCCGCCTGCTGAGCGACTTTGGGGTCATGGGTAACAATAATAACGGTGTGCCCCTGCGCACATAATTCTTTGAGGATTTTCATTACCTCTTCACCAGAGTGGCTATCAAGGGCACCAGTTGGCTCATCAGCAAGGATAACTTGACCACCATTCATCAACGCACGCGCGATACTTACCCGCTGTTGTTGCCCTCCCGATAACTGACTTGGTCGGTATTCTGTTCGTTCACCAAGCCCGAGTTTCGCTAATAATTCAATGGCTTTTTTACGGCGTTGAGTCTTACCTGCCCCCGCGTAAATGGCGGGAACTTCAACATTTTGTTCAGCCGTTAAATGGCTAAGTAGATGGTAGCGCTGGAAAATAAAGCCAAAGTGTTCACGGCGTAACTCAGCTAGCTGATCGTTATCAAGCTGAGAAATATTTTGCTGAGCAACAAAGTATTCCCCTGAGCTAGGTTTATCCAAACAGCCGATGATATTCATTAAAGTTGATTTCCCCGAGCCAGATGCACCAATAATGGCCACCATTTCCCCAGCATCAACAGTTAATGAAATATTTTTCAATACCGTAATTTCTGTTTCACCAGCAGGATAACGTCGCGTGATCCCTCTAAGTTCTAATAAGGCTGACATATTAACTCTCCGCGTTACGGCCGGTGATCACCTGTTCGCCTTCTTTTAGTCCATCAGTGACTTCAACATATACATCATTACGGCTACCGATTTTTATTTGCCGTTTTTCAGCCTGTTCTCCCTGCAACACTTCTACCTCATAAATTTGCGGGGAAACTTCATCCCCTAAAGCAGAGAGCGGTAAAAGTAATACATTTTTATGCGATTCAAGATCAATTTTGACCTGTGCCGTCATTTGTAATTTCAGTAAATGCTGGGGGTTGGGCACTTCAAAACGTGCATAATAAAAAATAGCATCGTTGATTTTTTCAGGAGTCGGTAAAATATCTTTCAATACCCCTGAGAAGCGTTTATCTGGCGCGCCCAATACAGTAAATGACGCTGCCTGACCCGGTTTAAGATGAATAACATCCGCCTCTGACACTTCAGCTTTAACTAACATTGTATTCAAATCAGCTAATGTCAAAATGGTTGGCGCTTCCTGAGCCGCTATCACTGTTTGACCTTGTAATGTTTTGATAAACGTGACAATACCATCCATTGGCGCGGTAATTTGCGTATATTTCAAGTTTGTTTTTGCCGTATCTAAGGTCGCTTGGTTGCGCTTAATTTGCGCCTGATATGTTGCCACCTGCGCCTTTTTCACAGCGACATCCGTTTGCGCTTTATCTAAATCTTGTTTTGAGACGGCTTGGAGCTTAGATAAACTCAATTGGCGTTGATAAGTCACTTCAGCTAAACGTAACTCTGCTTTCGCTAACGCCAAATGTGATTCCAGCTCATGGATCGTTTCTTGAGATTCTGTCACGTCGTTTTGTGCTTTTTGTGGATCAATGACCGCCAGCAAATCACCTTTTTTGACTTTATCTCCCTCTTGAACATACAGAGTTTGTAGCTGCCCACTGACCTGCGCACCGACATCAACTTTGCGCACAGCATCCAGTTTACCTGTTGCTTGAACTTGTTTATTGAGATCACCTCGGGCCACTGCGACTGTTTGAAAAGCCTCTTTTTTATCTTCCGTGAAAAAAAAGAATGCGATACCAATCGCAATTAAAATAACCAGTAAAGAAACCAGCCACTTCTTACGTGAATTTGCTCTCATTCAATCTATACCTATACCAATAAAGAGAGGGCTACGCCCCCTCATAAAATTTACCTATTTAGCCGAGCATTCGTGAATAATTTAGTAAGCTTTACCTCTTGCTAACCACGCTACCCGAGAAAACATATTTTTGAGTTGTGATGGAATAGAATCTGGCCCTAATTCTGCTGCTCGATTGACAATAGCGATAGCAAGATCAGGTTTGGATGTTTTGGAAATTGCTTTAATAATCACACGTCGAGTCGAAACTTTCGCGTTATCCGGTATCCCTGATATCTCATGATAAAGATGTTTAAATCCTTCGCGATATAAAAAATGCTCCATATCCGGTGCCGGCAATCGAGTTAATCGGTCTCGTTCCGTGTCATGCATTTTTTCAGCGTAACTCAGCGCGGTGGCGGCATACTTCTTACCAGCCTCATCGCCATCAACAAGTGTATGCCATTCTATACCCATTTTGCTGGCAAACTTTAACAAAGGCTTAAGACCGCTTTGTGCAAACTCAATCACTTTGATGCCTTCTGTTTCAAAGTAATAGTTACACTGCCGCGCTAACTCATTCATTAACCAAATTTCAGTCTCGCCTTCAACCAATAACCAACAACGCGCAAACATCGCTGATGGCCGGTTAAAGCGGATGTGAAAGGAGATTTTCCGAATTTCCTCCGCAGATAGCTCATTCTCACCTAAGCGATAAGCCGAAACTTTGCCGGAATCGCGCACCAAGCGGCAAAGATTTTCAATCGGCACTTGCGACAGAAGCTCCCCGGAGTTCGTTGTGGTCAAGCGTTGTAAAGAAAAGAGATTGAGTAGGCCCCAAGCAATCGACAACATAATTGGATGCAGGCGTGTTTCGGGGTCTTCTACAATAACCAAAGGGCGTGCATATTTATCGAGTTGGATATTGCCTTTTGACTGCAATAAAGAAGAAAACATGCCTAAGATAATTAAACGGATATTACGCTGATTTGGTTTTGCAATAATACGGCTAATATTATCTAAAGCATGCCAGCCTCTTTTGCGTGGTTCAAACTTAATTGCTGCTTTATGCTCTTTATGCTCTTGAAACAGATGGTTACTTTGCCCCGCAAAATAATGACTGAGCAGTTGCTGCATCGCATCCACCCCTTCAACCAACTCCTCGTCGCTCAAGCGTTGCGGATTATTGATTAATGCACGAGTCAGCTCTTCCATTCGCGAGTTAAAAATATCGCGTACCTCTTTTTCACCCGCAACAATCGTCTCAGTATTTAATGTGCGCAAAAAACGGGCATCACGCAAACGGATCACTGGATATAAGCGAATAATTTCTTTGATATATTTACCGACATTATCCAATGACAACTTATTTCCCCCTGCATTGAGGAAACTGCGGTCAACGCTAATGCTGCCGTCTTCTTTTAGTTCAGCACTAACGCGGTAAAAGATATGCTTAAGATCATCACCGTTATCGACCCAAACGGAGGTAAGATTACGAAAGCGAAATGAGCGATGTCGGCCTGGGCGGTTTTCACAAAATTTCAACACTATCTGCAATGAGCGAAATCGAGAGGCATCATCCCCTGTTGGATGATGAAAATCATGCTTATTAAATTGGTAATTTTCTTGTTCAGGCGAAAGTAAAATCGTCAGTGCATCCAAAAGGCTCGACTTTCCCCATGAGTTTTCACCAATTAACACCGTATTGTTATTTAAAGCTAATGAGAGCCGGTTAATCCCTCTAAAACCGTAGATTTCCACTCGTTCCAGATACATACACCCTCTCCTTGCTATTAATCTATTTTTAGAGCTTACCTCTTAACTGCTGGTATGACTATAAGACAGCTCGAAAATTAAATATATTTTTACACTCAATAACTAAAGTTGTATTTCGGCAACAGACGCGGCTGGCTCGTCCGTAAAGCCACTTGACGACGTATCAACGGCAGATAACAATAGAGCTGACTAAGTTGAGCCTCCATTTATAGTGTTATAAAATAGTTAAACTTTATTTTTTAGTCTTTTTATCCTATTTTTTAGCCATAACTGGAGAAAAAGACGCTATCTTAGAACCATCTGCCAGACTGATAAAACAGCAAATAAATGAAATTAATATCAAATATAATAATTAATATATAACCCCTTGTTAATGGGATAATTATAAGGATGCAAAATGTATTCAGGACTACTCATTATTTTACTACCGTTAACGCTAGGTTATCTTATCCCTATAAAAAATAAAAAGATTTTAGATATTATACATCGAGCGTTAAATTCAATGGTTTATATCATTCTCTTTTTAATGGGGATTACACTCGCTTTACTTGAAAACTTAAGTGTTCACCTATTTTCAATTTTAATCTACGCACTCACATTCTTTGGTTGTATATTTTCACTTAACCTTATCTCACTACTGCTATTAGATAAGTTAGATCCTTGGAAAATCCCTAAGCATAAACAAGAAAAGCCCCCATCACGTTTAAAAATGGTATTTGAATCATTGCAACTGTGTGGTGTGCTATTGATTGGTTTCTTAGTTGGCTTAACTGGATTTGATTTCCTGCACTATGCCGATAAAGGCAGCCAAATTGCGTTAATGATGTTACTGCTTCTTGTCGGCTTGCAACTTCGCAATAGTGGCATGAGTATTAAACAAATCTTAGTTAACCGCCGAGGAACCACAATCGCCTTTGTGATGGCAATCAGCGCGCTAGCTGGTGGCGCAATTGCCGCATTATTATTAGGTTTACCCGTAAAAATGGGGCTAGCATTGGCCTCTGGGTTTGGCTGGTACTCATTAACAGGGATTGTATTAACCGATGCCTATGGCCCTGTCATGGGGAGCGCCGCTTTCTTTAATGACCTCGCCCGTGAACTCGCTGCGATTATGTTGATCCCTTTAATTATTAACCGCTACCGCTCAACCGCATTAGGTATTTGCGGCTCAACATCAATGGATTTTACCCTCCCAGTCCTCCAGCGAAGTGGTGGCGTCTCTATCGTACCGGCCGCTATTGTGCATGGTTTCGTGCTCAGCCTCGTTACCCCGATCTTAATGGCATTTTTCACTTAGCTATATTTCACTCACAGATTGCCACTTATTTATAACATGATAGATAAGTGGCAAGTCCTAAAATGACTATAATTAACAGCACTTTACATAAGTAGAATTTCAGTCACAATAGCGACAGATGAGAGTGAAACAGGAAACCAAGATGAACGAAAAGCAACGTGTTTTAGTATTGGGCGCCAGTGGCTATATTGGGCAAAATTTAATCCCCGAATTAATTAAGCAAGGCTATCAAGTGACAGCCGCTGCTAGGCGGGTGGATTGGATGCTCTCACAAGGCTGGCAAGATACACAATGTGTTTATGTTGATCTGCAAGACCCTGAAACACTCAAAGACGTGATGAAGGAGATCGATATTGTCTATTTCCTCGTTCATAGCATGGCTGATCATGCCAACCTGATTGAACGTGAGCGCACGGCGGCTCGCCATGTTCAGCAAGCGCTTGATCAATCGAATGTTAATCATGTTATTTATCTCAGTTCACTACAACATGGTCACAGCTATTCTCAACATTTGATCTCTCGTCGATTAACAGGGGAGATTTTACGTGAGAGTCAGGTGCCAGTCACAGAGATCCGCTCAGCAATCATCGTTGGCTCAGGATCGGCGGCTTTTGAGATCATGCGTGATATGGTTTACAACCTCGCTATCTTAACCCCACCGCGTTGGGTACGTTCAAAGTCTTCACCTATTGCGCTGAGTAACATACTGCATTACTTAACTGAATTAGCAAAACGCCCCGTGACTGAAAGTAAAATTTACGATGCGGGTGGCCCTGAGTACATGAGCTACCAAGAGCTATTCAAGCGCTTTATAAAAATCAGCGGTAAGCGTAGATTGCTGATCCCTATCCCTATTCCTATTAGCATGATCTCCGTCCACTTCATCAGTTTGATCACCTCAGTTCCTCCGGCAATTGCTAAAGAGTTGATCCAAGGATTGCAGCATGACCTGCCTGCCGACGATAAAGCCTTACGCGAACTGATCCCACAAACGTTGGTTTCATTTGATGAGGCGGTCAAAACCACCTTAGCTCAAGAAGCCGATGCTATCGACAATGCAGATTGGGGTTATGATCCTGAAGTCAAAAAACGCTGGCGCCCGGGTTATGGTTTTTACCCTAAACAGGCCGGTGCCACACTCGGCACTTCGGCAAGTACAGAGTCGCTATGGCATGTTGTGCAGCAAATCGGGGGTAAAAACGGCTATTTTTATGCCAACGCACTTTGGAAAACCCGTGCCATTATGGATGACATGATGTTAAACAAAGTGAAATATGGTCGCCCCGCTCGTGAAGAGCTGCAATTAGGTGATGAGATTGATGGTTGGCGCGTCATTAATCTGGAGCCTAATAAACAGCTTAGCCTGCTCTTTGGGATGAAAGCGCCTGGGCTAGGCCGCCTGACTTTCACCATTCACGATAGCGGTAGCCGCCGTTCAATTGATGTACGTGCATGGTGGCACCCCGCAGGATTTAGTGGGTTGCTCTATTGGTTTGCCATGATGCCTGCCCATCTATTTATTTTTAAAGGCATGGCTAAACGTATTAGTGAATTGGCGCTTGAGCGGGATAAACAACTTGCAGGCAAGTCATCAACTGGGCAACAGCCGCCAAAATGATGATTGCTTAATAACAAAAAACCAAATTTTTATGCATATATTATTGCATAAATATGCTTACAGGATTAATATCTGTGTCAGTTAAACAAGGTATTATTGGTAAGCATGAGCATTCAATTAAAAAATATAAACTGTTTTTACGGCTCTCATCAGGCGCTCTTTGATATCAACTTAGAGTGCCCTGCCGGAGAAACCATGGTATTACTCGGGCCTAGCGGTGCAGGCAAAAGCTCTTTGCTACGTGTACTGAATTTGTTGGAGATGCCACGTTCAGGTGTACTTAACATTGCAGGTCAAAATTTTGATTTTGCCTCAACCCCTGATGCCAAAGCTATCCGTGCATTACGTCAAAATGTCGGAATGGTTTTTCAACAATACAATCTATGGCCTCATCTCACCGTCATGGATAATTTAATTGAAGCGCCGTGCCGAGTTTTAAAGCTGTCACGTCAAGAAGCAAAAGCAAAAGCGGAAAAATTATTAGAACGTTTGCGATTAACACAATTTGCAACGCGTTTCCCTTTGCATTTATCTGGCGGTCAACAGCAACGTGTTGCCATTGCTCGTGCATTGATGATGGAACCACAAGTTCTGCTATTTGATGAACCAACGGCAGCCCTTGACCCCGAGATTACAGCACAAGTCGTCGATATCATTCGCGAGTTGTCTGCAACAGGAATTACACAGGTGATCGTGACTCATGAAGTTGAGATTGCCCGTAAAGCCGCTAGCCGTGTGGTGTATATGGAAAACGGTCATATTGTTGAACAAGGGGATGCCAGCCATTTCACAGCACCTCAAACTGAAGCATTTGCAAATTATCTGTCACACTAATAGATATAGGATTAAGCAATGAAAAAAATTATATTAGCTGCACTACTTGGCGCTGTAACCCTATCTGCAACTGCGGCGGAAAAAGAGACCATCCGTTTTGCAACAGAAGCGACTTATGCCCCATTTGAAATGTTTGACAAAAACAACCAAATCGTGGGTTTTGACGTCGACCTTGCCAATGCGATGTGTGAAAAAATGAATGCAACTTGCACATTCACCCATCAATCTTTCGATAGCTTGATCCCAAGTTTGAAATTCCGTCGTTTTGAAGCATTGATGGCAGGTATTGATATTACGCCTGATCGCCAAAAACAAGTGGACTTCACTGACACTTATTACCCTAATTCGGCTGAGTTTATTGCCATTAAAGAGAAAGTCTCTTCTGTTGATCAGTTAAAAGGGAAAAAAATTGGCGTTCAAAATGGCACAACTCACCAAAAATATATCATGGAACAGCATAAGGATATGACGACCGTTCCTTATGATAACTACCAATCAGCTATCCTTGATCTGCAAAATGGTCGTATTGATGCTGTGTTCGGTGATACTGCTGTTGCTGACGAATGGCTAAAAGCCAAAGGCAACGAAAACTTAGCGCCTGTTGGTGAAAAAGTCACTGATCCACAGTACTTTGGTATCGGCTTAGGTATCGCGGTTCGTAAAGGTAATAAAGAGTTGTTAGATAAAATGAATAAGGCATTGGCAGAAGTAAAAGCTGATGGAACTTATGACGTTATCTATAAAAAATGGTTTGAACAATAATCGATACTGTTAATGAACAATTTTCTTTTTCTAACAAGTGCCGCCGGTATCACCGTCGGCCTTGCTGTTTCTGCTCTCATATTGGGCCTGAGCCTCGCCATGTTATTTACGGCATGGGAGTCCGTGCGTTTTAAACCTATCGCTTTTTTAGGAACGTGCTGGGTCACCTTGATCCGCGGTCTACCTGAACTGCTGGTTGTGTTATTTGTCTATTTCGGCACACTGCAACTGATTAATATTTTAGGTGATGGGATAGAGATCAATCTGGGTTTCTGGCAAACCACCTTACAGATTGATCCGAGCATTTTCTTTGCAAACAGCGGTGAGTTTGACTTTACCCCCTTCGCTTGCGGTGTGGTTGCATTAGCCCTTCTCTATGCGTCCTACGCATCACAAACCCTACGCGGTGCCTTAAAAGCGGTGCCTTATGGGCAGTGGGAAGCAGGTTTAGCACTTGGATTAACCAAACGAACCATATTCTTTCGTTTTATCATGCCACAAATGTGGCGTCATGCGCTGCCCGGCTTGGGCAACCAATGGCTGGTATTACTCAAAGATACCGCACTGGTTTCTTTAATCAGTGTTAATGATCTTATGTTACAGACTAAGACCATTGTTAACCGTACTCATGAACCTTTTACATGGTACGCTATTGTAGGGCTTATCTATCTTGCGATTACCTTATTAAGCCAAGTTATTTTGAAACGAATTGAATTGCGTACAACTCGCTTTGAAAGAGGTGAATCGCAATGATTGATTTAATTCTCGATATTTTACCTGGCTTACCAACGAGCTTATCGTTAACCTTCAGCGCATTATTTGTGGCATTTATATTGGCCGTATTATTTACGCTCATTTTGTCATTAAAAACGCCAATTATTTCGCAAGCCGTCAAAGTCTATATTACCCTATTTACCGGCACACCATTATTGGTGCAGTTCTTCCTGATTTATAATGGCCCTAGCCAATTTAAATCATTACAAAACTATCCTGTACTGTGGGAGTTTATTTCAACGCCTTGGGTATGTGCGATGATTGCATTAGCCCTCAATAGTGCTGCTTACTCAACATTACTCTTTCATGGTGCCGTAAAAGCAATTCCATCTGGGCAATGGCAATCATGCCAAGCATTAGGTATGTCTAAAGCCCAGACCATGCGGATTATTCTTCCCTATGCGTTTAAACGCTCTTTATCATCTTATTCGAACGAAGTGGTATTAATCTTTAAAAGTACCTCACTCGCCAGTACGATCACGATGATGGATATTATGGGTTACAGTAGCCAAGTATTTGGTCAAAGTTGGGATGTAATGGCATTTGTGGCTGCGGGGATCATCTACCTCGTTGTTAACGCAATTTTGACGATCATCATGCGATTTATTGAACGTCACGCTCTTGCATTTGAGCAAAGGAACTAACCCATTTTATTTTTGAATTTAACCTATCGCAGTCATAAAAGGGCTTATGAAAATAAGCCCTTGAGGCTTGCTGATAAACAGGGATAAAACCCTAGTTTTTCCCTCTTCGTGTTATCAGCAGTCTGTTTGATTCACCATCAGGGCTAGCGTTTTACCGCTTTTAACACTAAAAATGGTGCATAACGGGTATAGCGTTCAAGATCAGGGCGCTCTTTTAGCGCACTAGCAAGCGGTTTAGGCTCTTTCACCCCTTCAAGGGTAAAACCACAACCAAGTAAGGTTGAGACATAATTTTCCACCGTACGATGGTACTTGATGACGTTCTCCACAAACCACGTTGTGTTCCTGCTTGATTGTTGTTGATAGCAATCAACAGGTAAATAGCGAAAATTACCCCGTATATTCGTGCAGGTATCGGCTTGACCAACCTTAAATATAATTCCAGCTATCAATATAGAGAATGGGATCCCGAAGGGAGATTAACGGATGATAACCATTGGTCTAAATCTAAAACGAAAAACAATTTTGCTTGGCGCTTAGGTTTAGGGGTTCAATATGCCGTTAATGACAATCTGTCAATGGATTTGAGTTACCGCTATCGAAGATGGCTGCACCTTTAAATCCAAAATTAAAGCTCAGTCTAATGATATTTTATTGGGTGTTACCTATCATTTCTAATTAACATTATCCGGCAGCTTATCTTTTAATAAGCTGCTTTAATTATCACACTATTCGATTAATAAAAATGTTCTAAATAATTCGCTAGGTAAGTTGTTTAGTTTTTGACTAATAATGCAATCACTTCGTAGTGCGCAGTATGTGGGAACATATCAAACAACTGTACCTTACTCACAGCATAGCCTTCCAATTGCTCAATATCTTTTGCCATGGTCTGAGCATTACAGCTTGAATATAAAATATAGTTAGGCCGCATAGTCGAAAGATATTCACATAACTCTTTACCTATGCCTCTCCTAGGTGGATTGACTAATACCAATTGAGGAATATTTCCTTTAGCCGTTGCAAACTTCGTTGAATCTAATGCTTGAAACTCAACATGTTGTAGTCCAAGCTCTTGCGCTGATTGCTTGGCACAAGCGATCGCAGGAGCACTAATTTCAATTCCCGTTAACTGAGTTTGCTTTTCCGCACAATGTAAGCCAAATCCGCCAACACCGCAGAAAAGATCCCATAAGCTAGTGATATTAAGCTTTTTAACCCACTCACGCGCTGTTTGATATAACCGAGCAGCCACAACAGGGTTCGTTTGAAAAAAACTGTGCGGCCGTATAAACAGTGGCACTTGATTTAGCTGTTCCCGTAAAACCTGCTGCTCAGTGAGATAAATTTCTTGTTCGCCTTCTAATATCGCCATATGGACAGGCTGCAAATTAACCGTGATCACCGCCAATTGGGGTAATTGCTGCTGCAACCACGGTAACGCATTTTTTAGCTGCTCAACTTTTTTTTCTGAACGCAAGACAAATCGCAACAGAAACTCACCCGTATGCTGGCTTTGCGTTAATAATAAGTATTTTAATTCGCCACGTTTACGTTCAATGTTATAAGGCGTTAAACCTGCTCGCGCAATAAAAGGTTTAATGACATCAAAAACGGCTGAAAATGGCTCAGGATAAAGCGGACAATCCGTTAAACTAATTGCCTGCCCTTGTGAATTCACAATGCCCAATATTGGTTTTTCGACACTTCCACTCACCACCATTTTGGCTTTATTACGAAACCCTGATAAAGGGCTGGCAACTGGCGATTGAAATGCGTCGGCAGTCACCATTGGTAATAAAAAAACTAGGTTTTCCTGTTTTAGTTTGAGTTGTTGATCAGCTGGTAGTTCAAGCCATTGACAGGAACGACATTCGCCTGCCTCATATTTCTCACAATGCATAATATAAAAATTTAATGGAGCGTTACGGAAGGGTTATCATCAATATCAAGGTCAACAGTTTCTTCATCAAACTCATCTTGGTTCGAATACAACAAATTATTGCTATAAATTTCAAAAATGATCGATGATATTTGATCTTCTGCTTGCTGTAAGAAATGGCAAAATTGGCGATAAGTCATCCCAGCTTCAAGCGAGAAGGATTGGCTGACGATTAACTTAGGTAAGTTTTCATTATTAATTTCAAGAAAGACTTTGGCTGTCAGTGAGCTAGCGTTGATTTGGCTGATATTGGCCACTAAAGTCACGATCGCCGTTGGCTTAAGCTCCGCCAGAGCGGAAAGGACAAGAACATTATTAATAATGTCGAGTTTGGCATCAAAAATGCCCTCTATATTTTGCATATGCGGCAAATGTAGAGCAGCACAAGAATCACACTCGAAATAAGAGGTTTTGAGTTGATCAAGCCATTCACGAAGCTGTGATATGTCAGGGTAACAAATAGAATCCATGGGTAATAACCTTCTTCAACTCAAATAAAAACTAATAGAATAACACTTACCTAACCAAACCGAATTTTTTTGGCTAGAAAAGCGGATAATTTTCACACATTGGTGGTGAAAACACCAGTAAAACCATGCTCACTCCCCCTTTTTCTCCTCTTTATCATCATCGTCATCTTGCTTTTTCTTTCTTCCCGGCCTTGATGAGTTTTGATTATCAATACCAAGAAAGCTTAATCCATGTATCGCTCGCCAAACAATATTGATAGTGGCTGGTATCAAGCAACCAATCCCAACCATAACAATCGCGACTAAAACATTTTTCTGCATCAATGGCTCAGGTAAGGTCAGATAGCCATTCATCGCAAGTAAGACAACAATAAGCAGTAAAATCCCTACTGCTTCTAAGATGAGAATCGGCTTAGGGAGATCGGATAGCGAACGCATTTCTCGCTGTGGTTTCTTATTCATCAAGTCCCCTTCTAGAACAATAACTATATACCCCCAACCGAATAAACAGCACTACAACGGGGTATTGTTTAGCGATGCAGTATACCCCATATACTAGCGGATTCTGCATCAGAGCTATACTAGCAAAAGGTAAAATCACCATTTATTTCTAGCTTATTGTCTGG
The DNA here is from genome assembly GCF_028482365.1 of Providencia sp. PROV122. Taxonomy (NCBI): domain Bacteria; kingdom Pseudomonadati; phylum Pseudomonadota; class Gammaproteobacteria; order Enterobacterales; family Morganellaceae; genus Providencia; species Providencia sp. PROV122. The sequence continues at coordinate 76,656 of NZ_JAMPQI010000013.1, forward strand.
CAAATCATTCACCTTATTATTCCCCTCAATAAGTGCACGGTGACAAAGACAAATCAATAAAGCTGCATCTTGAAGTATGACGAGTATGGAGGCATAGTATTGGGCATTGTGGATAAAAAAACTGTGTTAGTCTTATAGGAGATACTATGTACACTGTGATTTTTGGTCGCCCTGGCTGCCCATACTGTGTTCGTGCTAAAGAGTTAGCTGAAAAACTGAAAAATGACCGCGATGACTTTGACTACCGCTACGTCGATATTCAAGCAGAAGGCCTCACCAAAGAAGATCTATCTAAAACAGTCGGTAAAGAAGTGCTGACTGTGCCACAAATTTTTATCGATGAGAAACACATCGGCGGCTGCACTGATTTCGAAGCTTACGCAAAAGAGCACCTCGATCTCTATAAATAAGCAATAATCCCCATGGGCGGCTCAGTCTCTAATCCGAGTCGCTTCCTTTCTCAATTTGTGCTATTTCCTTCCCATTGCTAAAAAATAAAGCAAATTTTTTTTCTCTATGCGAACTTTCTTATTTAGGGGGGGTCTTAATTTATGCCACTGCTTTTCTTTGATGTCCCCATATTGAGGAGCCCGATAGCCAACTTACGTTTTATCGCTATCGGGTTTTTTATTGCTTAACCGTTCTATTCCCCTTGCAATGTCAGAACTATTTTGCGTTCCCCACCATAATTTCGATGTTCACATAGGTAAATTCCTTGCCATGTCCCCATGTTCAGACGTCCTCGACTCACAGGAATAACCAAACTCGCGCCTAAAATACTCGCTTTAAGATGGGCAGGCATATCATCACTTCCTTCATAGTTATGCTGATAATAAGGCTCATCTTCAGGAACAGCATGGTTAAAGAAGCTTTCAAAATCCTGTCTTACCGTATAGTCTGCATTTTCATTGATTGTCAGTGAAGCCGATGTATGTTGAATAAAGATATTCAGCAGCCCAACTTGGATCTGTTTCAACTCAGGAAGCTGTTGTAACAACTCATCGGTCACTAGATGAAACCCTCTGCTTTTTGCTGTTAATCTTATCTCTTTTTGAAACCACATAAGCTATTCCTTTATCGCGCCTTAAATTTGTCTTATCGCTATTGAGTAAATCATCAACAAAACGTCAACTTATCGCTCTATTTAAGTAATATTAAGATAAAGGCACTTTACCTGCCATGTAAGAGACTTTACTCTCTCGCTTTATCGTCTTATTTATCACCCATTTTCTGAGGTATACACCCGTGCTGGAACAACTTAATCAAGATCTCTTTAATCTCATTAATGCGGCCCCAGCGTCTGCAAGTGGTACTATCGCACTTGCAACCGTTATCGCTAAACGCTTAATTCTCCTTTTCCCTCTGTTTACTGCGGCATGCTGGTTATGGGGTGCCAAACAGGATATGACCCGCCAAAGAGCATTCGTCTGCAAAACAGCATACGCCTTAGTGATCGGTCTGTTTATTTCATGGTTGATTGGCTTAGTTGCACCTCATGAACGCCCTTTTGTTATGGGAATAGGCACCAATTTCCTTGAGCACGAGCCAACCGCTTCTTTCCCTAGCAATCACGGCACTATCGTCTTTACCTTTGTTTTCGCATTTTTGTTCTGGCTAAGAACATGGGTTGGTTTATTGATGCTCGTTCCCGCTATTGCAATTGCATGGTCACGTATCTATTTAGGCGTCCACTGGCCTTTAGATATGATAGGGGCATTTATCTTGGGTCTTATCGCGTGTGGTTTAGCCCAAATTCTTTGGGGACTTATCGGCCATAAAATCCAAGCCCCGCTCACACATCTTTACCAAATCATATTTTCAGTTCTTATTCGCAAAGGCTGGGTACAACCCTAATTTTTTCATTAATCAGTACTGGCGTTATTTACGCCAGTACTTAAACAATTTAAATTTTGCGTTGAATCAATATTTAGTTTTATTTTTCCATTCTAAAAATGAATAAAAAAGGCTTTTCACCACCAGAATAAACAACATTTAATTAACAAATATTTTGTTACGCTTTTTAATTATTTTTTCCTTCGAAAAATAAGTATTCAACTACTCTTTAAACCATCTTATTATTCATTAATGTCTTTAGAATAAAAAAACTAAAAAAATAATAATTAATCACTAAGTAAACAACTATAACAAAACAAAATAAACACATTTAAAACAACAAGTTAAATAACTCAAAAACAGTGTATAATTGGTTTTGATTCAATATTAATTTCTGGATTTAATTCATTTTTCTACTACTTCAATAAATCCATTCTATTCATTAATATAATAATATTCCTCCACACAAATATAAATTGACACATAACTACTCCCCATTGGTTATTCTCCGATATTAAAAGCCTCCCTCCCCTTATTAATCTTAAGGTAAATTTCTTAACAATTTTATAAAAATCGAAAAATAATCACGTTAAAGACATTTTTCTCTTTTGAGAGTATGATCACGGTGATTTATACTAAAAATAGGTACATTTGCACCATCAAAAGTGGTTTATCAAATCTACCTACAAAACTAACAAAACTGATTGAAAATAAATTTACTATCAGTTTTATATTTATTTCCAATCAGATTGTTAGGTAGAAACAAAACTGCACATTATATTTGGCGATAATTTGTTCGTACCAAAAGATTAAAACATTAGTGATGGCTTATGCCTTCACCGAGATGCCTATTTTTTGACTTTTATTTCGGAGACTATTATGGATACAACTCGAGTTGGTTCCATCGATAAAACAGCCTCGCAAATTGGAAATGCCCTTGCTTGGCGTAAAACAGATACTGTATGGATGCTTGGTTTATATGGTACAGCTATCGGTGCTGGAGTCTTGTTCCTACCTATTAATGCAGGAATGAGCGGTCTACTTCCCGTCCTGTTGATGTTAGTACTCGCTTTTCCAATGACCTTCTTCGCTCACCGTGGTTTAACACGCTTTGTTCTTTCAGGTTCAAAGCCTGAAGGTGATATCACTGAAGTGGTTGAAGAACATTTTGGACGTACTGCGGGTAACTGGATCACCCTCCTCTATTTCTTTGCAATTTATCCAATCCTCTTGGTGTATGGTGTTTCTATCACCAATAATGTGCACAAATTCCTGACAGAACTCATGGGCTTTACCGCACCACCACGTTGGTTGCTAGCGTTGGTTTTGGTGGGTGGCATCATGGCCATTGTGGCATTCGGTGAAAAATATATTGTTAAAGTGATGAGTATGCTAGTGTTCCCATTTATCGCCGTGCTACTCGCTTTCTCTTTATATATGATCCCCCATTGGAATGGTGCGGTACTTGATACCTTAACCATAGAGGGCATCACAGAAGCGGCAAAACACAGTGGTGGTCAGAGTATCTGGGTAACTATCTGGTTAACCATTCCTGTTATGGTGTTCGCATTCAACCATTCACCTATCATTTCAGCGTTCTCTGTAGCGAAGCGTGAAGAATATGGTGCACAGGCTGAACAAAAATGCTCACGTATCCTCGCATCTGCACACATCTTAATGGTATTCACTGTTATGTTCTTTGTGTTTAGCTGCGTGTTCACCCTGTCTTCGGCAGATTTGGCTCAAGCAAAAAAACTGAACATTAGTATCCTTGACTATTTATCTGGTTACTTTGATCAACCTTTCATCAAATTTGCTGCCGCAATTATCGCTTTCGTTGCTATAATTAAATCATTCCTCGGACACTATTTAGGTGCACGAGAAGGCTTTAATGGCCTCGTTGAGCGCGCTTATCGTGCGAAAGGCAAAACAATTGACGTTCGTAAATTGAATCGTGGTACAGCTATCTTCATGTTAGTCACCACTTGGTTAGTGGCAACATTAAACCCTGGCGTACTGGATATCATCGAAAGTCTAGGTGGCCCAATCATTGCTATCTTACTGTTCTTAATGCCTATGTATGCTATCAGTAAAGTTCCAGCAATGCGTAAGTACTCAGGTAAGTTAAGCAATGCATTTATCGTTATCATGGGTTTGATTGCTATCTCAGCCGCAACTTATAAGTTGTTCTTCTAAGTCAGCCTTTATCGGGAGGCGGGATCCACTCCGGCGGGTATGCCTCCCCTTCTCAAATAAGATGCCGGAAGATACGGCATCACATGCCTAAGAAATTAAGACTTTATATAGGAAGCGCTGAATATGATTAGCGTATTTGATATCTTCAAGATTGGTATTGGTCCATCTAGCTCCCACACCGTCGGCCCGATGAAAGCGGGTAAACAATTTGTTGAGGATTTAATCCAACAAAACCTTCTGACAGCCACCTCACGAATTGCGGTTGATGTCTATGGTTCTTTATCATTGACAGGGAAAGGACACGCAACTGATATCGCGATTATTATGGGTCTCGCTGGTAACTTACCTGATACTGTTGATATTGATGCCATACCTAACTTTATCCGTCACGTTGAGCAAAGTGGTAAATTGCTGTTGGCTCAAGGGCAGCATGAGGTTGACTTCCCCATTGAAGGCGGGATGAATTTCCATTCAACCAATTTACCTTTACATGAAAATGGCATGACCATTAGTGCATTTAATGCCGATAATAACGTGATCTACAAAAAGACCTACTACTCTATCGGTGGGGGTTTTATTGTCGATGAGGAGCATTTTGGTCAATCAACTGAACAATCAGTACAAGTTCCCTATCCCTATAAATATGCAGCAGATTTACAAAAGCATTGTAAAGAGACAGGCCTATCTCTTTCTGCTCTCGTGATGCAAAATGAGTTAGCCATACACAGTAAAGAAGAAATCCATCAATATTTAGCGGCTGTCTGGGATGTCATGAAGGCGGGTATTGAGCGTGGCGTCACCACCGAAGGGTTATTACCGGGGCCACTACGAGTACCTCGTCGTGCCGCAGCATTACGCCGTCAACTTGTGACTAGCGATAATACCAATATTGACCCAATGGCAGTAATTGACTGGATCAATATGTTCGCCTTAGCCGTCAACGAAGAGAATGCTGCGGGAGGCCGTGTTGTCACCGCGCCAACTAATGGCGCATGTGGCATTATCCCTGCCGTTTTAGCTTACTATGACAAATTTATTCGTCCTGTAAATGAGAACTCCTATACTCGCTATTTCTTAGTATCAGGTGTTATCGGCTCATTATACAAAATGAATGCCTCTATCTCTGGTGCAGAAGTTGGTTGCCAAGGTGAGGTCGGTGTCGCTTGTTCAATGGCAGCAGCAGGCCTTGCCGAGTTGATGGGAGGAAGTCCAGAACAAGTTTGTGTAGCAGCAGAAATCGCGATGGAGCATAACCTTGGCTTGACTTGTGACCCTGTTGGTGGGCAAGTTCAAGTGCCTTGTATCGAACGCAATGCAATAGCCGCAGTAAAAGCGGTCAACGCGGCACGCATGGCATTACGCCGTGTGAGTGACCCGCGAGTTTGCTTAGATAAGGTTATCGAAACCATGTATGAAACGGGTAAAGATATTAATGCCAAATATCGTGAAACGTCACAAGGTGGTCTAGCAATTAAATTGGCGCATTGTGAATAATTACCCTGTTTTTAATCGACAGTAATGTCACTTTATATGCCTGCTTTTAATATGAGAAATCTTATCATAAAGCAGGCATAGTATGGATGAACAAAAACGTAACTATTTCCCCTTTAAATCCCCAATCGTTTTGACTGAACATACCCGTTCAACTTTGTCGTGTTGTGAGAGAAAAAAGTATAATTGTATCCTCATTACAATATTGAGGATATTCTTTAAAAAAAGAATAAAAATGCATAGTTCTAGGTATCATACATTATTTTCCCTTTTCACAAGAATTTCACCATATTCTTCCGCTTTTATCAAACAGCTAATACATATTTTCTCAGGAATAAAAGGAATATCAGGTAATGAACTTTGTGGGATTGAAGTCCCTAATATTTTCACAACATCAGGTAATTGTCCTTCCCCCCACCACTTGAAGGTGCCCCAGTACCAAAATTAATCATTTTACTAGATGTAATTCCGCCAGCATCAATCGTAACAAAGTTCCCTGCTGCCTGTAAGGTTAATTCGCCCCCTGCATCAATAACCACTTTTACTCCCGCTTTTAGTTCCTTTCTTTTTTGTTTTTCTTATCCCGAGTTCAGGTTATTTACTTTTACATCCTGTTAAAACTTGACCGCTTCCGTCAGGAAGTCTGAATGAAAGTATCCCTAACCTTTTCATATAACCAATATGAACATCATCTTTATCATAGAACAGTTCATCGCCCTCTTTCCCTTTTTTCTCTTCAAGCCTTGGAGTTACATAATCTCCAAGATTCATTCCCTTTACTGTAACTACTCTATTGTCAATCACAATGACGGCTTCTGACAAATTACCAGGGAATTCATATTCATTACCCGTTAGATCCGCAGCACGGTTTATATCCTGATCTATAATACAGACGTATTCTCCATCATACGTTACATCTTTCCCACCGCAGCCAGCCAATGAGACAGCAAAAATTCCTAACACCAACCCCTTTTTCATACATCACCATATTTTAGTTAAGTACGTAAATAATAGGATAGATGCAGGTTTCAGGCAATCATAACCACCCGCATAGCGGGTGGTTTTATGTTTAAGATGCTAACGCGACTTAAACTGGCTAAAGTCATAAAAAAACAGGAGTCAGCTATATACTGACTCCTGTGTTTCGTTAATTTTATTATGATTACGCGATATCTGGGTTAACCAGCGTCAATACCGATTGTGCTCTTTGCTTCACCTCATTTACAATGCCGTTTGCAGCGCCTTCGATTCTACTCCCCATTGAACTGATTGACTCTCTCAATGTGCTTACAACCGTGTCCGCCTTACCATCTACATTGATATTTATCTCATTATTCATCACCATAGATTGGCTATTGCTGTCGCCTGCTTTAATAGTACCTGAGTTTATACCTAGGTTTTCAGCATTACCGCCCGTCACAGCAGGAGCCATTTGCTCTTTGATATCCCCCAATGGATCGGCAGTATTTGAAATTGTCACTGTGGTAGTTTTGCTGCTCGTCGTCACTATAGAATCCGATAACTCTTCTTTACCTTCATTAGCCAGTGAAGCAATTTGCTCTAAAAGAACTTCCAGTTTTTTACCAAACTCCTGCTGTTTTTGGCTGTATTCTGTTTCCATTTTGGTGATTTTAATATTCAAACGAGAAATGGTTTCTTCTCTTTTTGAAATTAAGGATTGGTTATTTTCTAATTTGTCTTGTGTATCATTAAGTTCTTTTTTCAATGATGCAATCGCTTTATTGAGCTCTTCTTTATTAGCACAATCGTCATTTAATTGCTGCTCTAACTCAGCAATTTTAGATTCCTTATTATGGATATCCGACTGTAATGCTTCAATACGGTCATTTGCTTTAATTATTTTTTTATTGATATCAACAAGTCTCTCTTCAAGTTTATTTTTATCTTCGATAGCTTGTTTTATTTTTATTGCCATCGATTTTATCTCTTGATCTTTATCAGACAATTGAGATACCAAATTATCAATTTTCTCAAGGTCACTACTTATAACTTCATTTAATTTTTTAATTTCCTCATTTTTTTCTTTTAGTAATGTCTCATATCTATCTTTTTCCGATTGAGATAGCGCGCTACCATCAGCTTGCATATCACTGAAACTTTCTTTTATTTTGGCAAAATCGTCTTTCATCGCTTTAAGCTGCTTTTGATTTCCATCATAAGTTTCTACACAGCGCTGTAGTTCCCTGACGGCATCCCCCCCTTTTAAATAAGAGTATTTTGTATTAACCGAACCAAATTCGTTATTCGCTAAACCGCCTTTTAACGTATTTTTGTTTATACCATAATTACTGCTATGACCCCCACCGATATCACCATTGTTTTTACCATGATTAATGGCGGCTCCAGCTTCAATAATATCTTCATTATGGTTATTATTAATTGAGCTACCACCTTTAATTCTACCATTACCTAACCCACCATCGTGAGCTAAGCCACCTTCAATAATGCCTTTATTACGGCCATGATTAGTAGCATCTCCGCCTATTGTCGTGTTCTCACCCAATCCTTGTGTTGTTTGTTTTCTTTCTAGCTGTGCTTTTCTTTCTTCAATTGTCATAGCCATAAATATCATTCTCCGTATTAAATACACTAATTAAATCCATTTATAAATAAAATACTTCATATCGGTTTGGCAATTCCATTGAATAAATTACATTCATAAAAATAATTAAACACCAAACGATTAATATAATTATTGAATTAAAAATAAAATATTGCAATTGAAGTTTATCTGTAAAAAATAATTAGAAATTAAGACTAACTCTATTTAAATATTCAAAATTACGATAAGTTAATAATCTTTCATTTGTAAAATAGCGTTTTTCAATCCAAGATTATACCTAAGTGACTTAAGGCCCTCACATCCTCGTATTATATCGTTCACCCGCCATGCAATTCAGAAACGCAAACTCTTCCTGAACGATGATTCTGTACGTAGAGTGATTTATTTAGTGATTGAGTCGGCCTCTAAAAAATGGAGCATGCTGATCCAATACGGGAAACAAGCATTAAGTCATTTTATTATTGCGTTCGGTAACGGCCCAAACGGCCACATTTAATGAAAGGCGAATACATAGAATGAGTTACAGGGGAGTTGCTGGTGCTGTATTTACAGCACCAGCACACCATTCAAAAATAATATGGTGACCGTTGCACACATCTAACAAAAAAGCCTCAGCAATCCAATCGTTAATTGTTCACCATCGGCTAATTGAGCTTTGCAACAGCGCCACCTCAAGCGTGCTTTTAATCAGGATTTAACCAAAAATAGCATTCCACCAGCCACTGACCGTTTTTACGATATAGTCCCAAATACGCCCAAAGAAGCCCGCTTCTTCAACTGATTCTTTGACCACGAGTGGACGCTGTTCAACAATTTGATCGTTTAAGATAAAATTGACTGTTCCAACCGCTTGATTTTTAGCCAGTGGTGCTTCAATTGATGGATTCGTCAGCGTATAACTCACTTTCAAATTCTGTAACTGGCCTTTTGGTATCGTGATAGCAGTGTCTTTTTCAACGCCAAGTGCTACCTCTGATTTATCACCAAACCAAACGCGCTGTGTTTGCAATGTTTGATCGGCTTTGATTGGAGTCACCGTTTCAAAGAAACGGAACCCCCATGTCAGTAATTTTTCACTTTCCGAAAAACGTACTCGGTCACTCGGAGCACCAAGCACCACAGAAATCAGACGCATTGGGCCATCCGTCGCGGAAGCAACTAAATTATGCCCTGCGCCACTTGTGTGACCCGTTTTCACACCATCAACATTGAGATTTTGGCTCCATAACAGACGGTTACGGTTAGGTTGACGGATTTTGTTAAAAGTAAACTCTTTTTCTTTATGTAAAGCGTACTCATCAGGCACATCACGGATCATCGCTTGGGCTAAAATTGCCATATCACGAGCAGTGCTGTATTGCCCTTCAGAATCTAGGCCATGCACTGTTTTAAAATGGGTATTTTTTAACCCTAACTGCTTCACATATTCATTCATCAAGCTAACGAACGAGTCTTGGCTACCAGCGACATAATCCGCGAGCGCGATACTGGCATCATTCCCTGACTGAATAACGACCCCTTTATTTAGATCCAATACCGAGACACGATCTTTAGGTTTTAAAAACATCAGTGATGAGCCTTTTAGGACGGGATTGCCCGTTGCCCACGCATCTACACCTACCGTGACCATATCCTGTGGCGTGATTTTACCCGCTTTAATTGCTTGACCGACCACATAGCTGGTCATCATTTTCGTCAAACTAGCAGGATCTAAACGCTCATCTGGATTACCTGACGCCAAAATTTTACCGCTGTCGTAGTCCATCAATACAAAAGCTTTTGCATCAACCTGTGGAGCAACCGGTGTTCCTGCCGCGTAAGCAAAATGACTTACCGCAACTAAAAGGCCTAATCCAGTTCCTAGGTATCGCGCCTTTAAGGTGAAAAATTTTTTGTTCATCGGTTACTCCTTTACAAATACTAAAATGGTTAATTCATTATTAATGTAGGGCTTTTTACACAATTAAGCTACACACAACAAATAAAGATTGTTCCCATAATACGATTTCATCTATCTTAATTAGGGTAAACAACGAAACATCAAATCATGGGGAAAACTATGTTAACTGTATGGGGTCGTAAAAACTCATCAAACGTCAAAAAAGTACTTTGGTGCCTTGAAGAATTGAACGTTGCTTATCATCAAAAAGATGTTGGCGGCCCTTTTGGGGGGCTTGATACACCTGAATATAAAAAAATGAATCCAAACAGCACCATTCCAACTTTACAGGATGATGACTTTACCCTGTGGGAATCAAATACCATTTTACGATACCTTACGGAAAAGTTTGATCATTCTCACTTATTGGTCCCACAAAACCTTCAAGAAAAGGCTGCTGCCGACAAATGGTTAGATTGGGGATGTGGAAGTTTGTTCGATAATATCAAACAGATGATGAATAAAATTGTCCGCGTTTCCCCTGACGAACGAGATCCAGAAACAGTACGTACCATTTATCACAATATTGAAAAGTTGCTCAAAATTGCCGATGAAGCCCTAGCGACTCAGCCCTATTTTAGCGGTCAACAATTTGGGATCGCTGATATCGCTATTGCTCCACTGTTTTACCCATGGCACGAAATCGTCACAGAACGCCCTGAATTCCCTCACTTAGAACGTTGGTACTCTCAGTTAACAACCCGTCCTGCTTTCCAAAAAATTGTGATGATCCCGCTTAAATAGTCATCGGCATCTGCATTGGGTTTGGGTATTGATACTCAAACCCAAGTTCTTGACAGATACCCTCACCTTTAACGATTTTCCCTGCATTTACTGCCGGTTCAGTGCAAAATTCAGGAGCCTCCAAATTTAATGATTGAGACGCTTGGCGGTAGAAATCCGCGCGTTGAGGATGTTGAGGAGCGCATAAATTATAGATATGTCCTCCTTTGGGCTGCCTGAGTAATAATAGGATGGCAGCAATCACATCATCCTGATGAACAAGATTAACAGGCTGTGTTGCTCCTTTTAGGGATTTTTTGCCCGCAAGGAAACGCCCTGCGTGACGATTTTCTCCTACCAACCCCGCTAGCCGTAAAATATCCACTGAAATGTTCGGCAGTGCATGAAGCCAGTTTTCAACTTCAATCAAGGCTTGCCCTGACGCGGTTTCTGCATGTCGCTGGCTATTTTCATCAATTTCACCAATCGCATTACCGTAAACAGAAGTCGATGAGGTAAAAATCACACGAGGAATTTGAAAGGTTATTGCCGTATCAACAAGCTGTTCGATGGCGTTGACATAAGCTGATACATTCACTTTTGAAGGCGGTAGTAAAATAATTAACGCCTGAGCCTCTTCCATTAATTGCTGTAAGTCATCACCATCACACACTAATTCGGGAGTGAGCTGCAAATGATAACAATCAATTCCTACAGCACGAGCGGCAGCGATACCATCCGTGGTCGTTTTTGTGCCAGAGACTTCAATCCCCTCAGCTAACAACGCTCTCGCAAGGGGTAACCCTAACCACCCTAATCCAACAATTGCGACCTTTTTCATCATTCCCCCCTACATACCGACAATAACTTAATTCTGCTTAGCTTATCGAAAAACCTTTTAACTTCCGAATATATTATTCAGGCGATTATTCACTATAAAACGGCACTATCCAATTATTATCGATTATTTTTAAAAAAAGAGTTGCATTCTAGTGATGAAATCGGATAGGTTGATGAGTAGTGAATGTTTAAGCAACTAACAATATTATTATCGGAAGCTATTATGACTCGTATTTCTCGCAACCATCATCATCACCATCATCCTGATTAGTCTTTCGGGCGATGTGTGCTGGAAGACGTTCAATAACTCTTCCGGTGGCTGAAATGCGAAATAGAGAAAACCCTCGGAAGAATATCTTCCGAGGGTTTTTTTATTATTAATCAAAAATATATTACAGAATAAGCAGGGTAAAATTATGTTGGATAAATCACGGTTAAGAATTGCTATTCAAAAATCAGGTCGTTTAAGTGAAGACTCACGAGAACTGCTTGCCCGCTGCGGAATTAAAATCAATTTACAACAACAGCGATTGATTGCTTATGCAGAAAATATGCCTATTGATTTACTTCGTGTACGCGATGACGATATCCCAGGGCTAGTTATGGATGGTGTCGTTGACCTTGGTATCATTGGTGAAAACGTCCTTGAAGAGGAGCTATTAAGCCGCCGTGCTCAAGGCGATAATCCCGCTTATAAGACACTGCGTCGCCTTGATTTTGGTGCTTGTCGCTTATCATTAGCCGCGCCTCTTGACTTTAACTACACAGGTGCAGAGTGCTTAAATGGCTCTCGTATTGCCACCTCTTACCCGAACTTATTAAAACGTTACTTCGATGAAAAAGGCATTCAATTTAAATCTTGTTTATTAAACGGCTCTGTCGAAGTCGCCCCTCGGGCAGGTCTTGCCGATGCTATCTGTGACCTTGTTTCAACAGGGGCAACATTAGAGGCCAACGGCCTAAAAGAAGTCGAAGTGATTTATCGTTCTAAAGCTTGTTTGATCCAACGAGACGGGGAAATTTCAGCAGACAAGCAGCAACTGATTGATCGCATGATGACACGCATTCAAGGTGTTATCCAAGCCCGCGAATCCAAATACATTATGCTACACGCTCCAAGTGAGCGCTTAGAAGAGATTATCGCATTACTGCCGGGTGCAGAGCGCCCTACTTTGTTGCCTTTAGCGGGAGATAAAAACCGTGTTGCAATGCACATGGTCAGCAGTGAAACCCTGTTCTGGGAAACCATGGAAAAACTCAAGGCATTAGGCGCAAGCTCCATTTTGGTTCTACCTATTGAAAAAATGATGGAGTAATACCGATGGAAATGGGATTTAATCAACCGATTCGCTGGTCATCATGTCATGCTAATGAACAAAAAGCGCTACTGACACGCCCTGCCATCGCTGCGTCTACAAACATTAGCGCTGCTGTCACCCAGATCATTGAACAGGTCAAAGCCCGCGGTGATAGTGCATTAATCGAATTTAGCCAACGTTTTGATAAAACAGCTATTTCAACTATTCGTATTTCACAAGATGCCGTTGAACAAGCCGCAACACGCCTTGATGACAACATCAAAATTGCGATGCAAACGGCCATCGGCAATATCCGTCGTTTTCATGAGGCTCAGAAACCGGCGGCTATTCAAGTTGAAACTCAACCTGGGGTTGTGTGCCAACAAATTACACGCCCGATCGATTCCGTGGGTCTCTATATTCCTGGAGGCTCGGCCCCCCTTCTCTCAACGGTAATGATGTTAGGCACACCCGCAAATATTGCAGGCTGCCGGCAAGTGATCCTTTGCTCACCGCCACCTATTGCAGATGAAATACTCTATGCCGCTAAATTGTGTGGTATTACCGATATCTTCCAAGTTGGGGGAGCGCAAGCAATTGCCGCTATGGCATTTGGAACCGAAAGTATTCCCGCCGTTGATAAAATTTTTGGCCCGGGCAATGCCTACGTGACAGAGGCCAAACGCCAAGTCAGCCAAGATCACGAAGGGGCCGCAATTGATATGCCAGCGGGGCCATCAGAAGTGTTAGTCATTGCTGACAGCCAAGCCAACCCTGCTTTTACAGCGGCGGATCTATTATCGCAAGCAGAGCATGGCCCTGATTCACAAGTCATATTGTTAACCGACAGCCAAACATTTGCTCAACGTGTTATTGATGAAACGGAAAAACAGCTTGCAGAGCTATCGCGTGCTGATATTGCAAGAGCAGCATTGAGTGCCAGTCGTGTCATTATTGCTGACTCCATTGCACAGTGCGTTGAAATAAGTAACCGCTACGGTCCAGAACATTTAATTCTACAAACACGTAATGCCGACGAATTAGTCGAAGACATCACCAGTGCGGGATCGATTTTTGTTGGTGACTGGTCACCTGAATCCGCGGGAGATTATGCATCTGGAACTAACCACGTGTTGCCGACTTACGGTTATACATCAACCTATTCAAGTCTTGGCCTTGCTGATTTTATGAAACGTATGACAGTGCAAAAACTCTCGCCTCAAGGGCTTTTAGGGTTAGCGACTACCATTGAAACGTTAGCGCAAGCAGAAAGCCTAACGGCTCACAAAAATGCCGTGACCTTACGTGTCACTGAACTGAACAAACAAAAATAGGAGTGAGTGATGAGCGAAACCTTTAAAGCCGCTAGTCTTGCACGTAACAATGTCAAAGAGATGACACCCTATATGTCTGCTCGCCGTTTAGGCGGTCGTGGTGATGTTTGGTTAAATGCGAATGAATACCCAATTGCGCCAGAGTTTCAGTTTAATGAACGTAATTTAAACCGCTATCCTGAATGCCAGCCTACCGATGTGATCCTCAATTATGCGGCGTATGCAGGGGTTTCTCCTGAGCAAGTGTTAGTTTGCCGCGGCGCTGACGAGTCAATCGAGCTGCTGATCCGGGCCTTCTGTGAACCTGGTAAAGATGCGGTGATGTTTTGTCCACCTACCTATGGCATGTACAGTGTCAGCGCTGAAACTTTTGGTATCGAACAGAAGAAGATCCCTGCTCTACCAGACTGGTCACTCAATGTGGATGCTATTCGTGAAAACTTGAGCAACACTAAGCTGATCTATATTTGCAGCCCTAATAATCCAACCGGCAATATTATTGATAACAAGGCACTGGTTGAAGTCCTTGAAATGGCGGCAGGTCGAGCGTTAGTGGTTATTGATGAAGCTTATATTGAATTTTGCCCTCAATATAGCGTAGCCAGTTGGCTCAACAACTACCCTAACCTAGTCGTACTGAGAACTTTATCAAAAGCATTTGCACTAGCAGGCCTGCGTTGTGGCTTCACATTAGCCGCCCCCGATGTTATTGAAGTTTTGCTAAAAGTGATCGCTCCTTATCCGCTTTCTACCCCTGTGGCGATGATAGCGGCTCAAGCGCTGAATATGGAGGGGATAGCGACCATGAAACACCGTGTTACGACAATCACCAATAACCGCATTGCGCTTTCAGAAGCTTTACAGGCATTGCCTATCGTAGAAAAGGTTTACCCAAGCGAAACTAACTATATTTTAGTGCGCTTTACTGACGGCAATAAGGTGTTTAAAGCCCTGTGGGATCAAGGCATTATTTTACGTGATCAAAGTAAACAGCCAGGACTTGCCAACTGTTTACGTATCACTATCGGCACAGAAACCGAAAATGTACGTGTTATTGACGCTATTGAAGCCCTTTGCTAAACCTGAAAATAGGAAACATTCATGAGCCAAAAAATACTTTTTATTGACCGTGACGGAACATTAATCACTGAGCCACCTACTGATTTTCAGGTCGATAGCCTAAGCAAATTAGCATTTGAAAAAGCGGTGATCCCGAGCTTACTCGCGCTCCAAAAAGCCAACTACCGTTTAGTCATGGTCACTAACCAAGATGGCTTGGGAACGGATAGCTTTCCAACGGCTGACTTTGAGCCACCTCATAATTTAATGATGCAGGTTTTTGAATCTCAGGGTATCCAATTTGATGAAGTGCTGATCTGCCCTCACAAACCTGCGGATAACTGCAACTGCCGCAAGCCAAAGTTAGGCTTAGTCGAAAATTATCTTGTTGAAGGTAAATTAGACAAAGCAAACAGCTATGTGATTGGCGACCGTGAAACCGACATCCAATTAGCTGAAAATATGGGTATTCAAGGCCTACGTTATAGCCCTGAATCACTCGATTGGGTCGCTATCACTGATAAGTTAACCAAACGCGATCGTCATGCCTTGGTCGAACGAGTCACAAAAGAGACCCATATTCGCGTCGAAGTCTGGCTTGATCGCGAAGGCGGTAGCCAAATCAACACCGGCGTTGGCTTCTTTGATCACATGCTTGACCAAATCGCGACTCACGGTGGTTTCCGTTTAAATATCGACGTTAAAGGTGACCTATTTATAGACGACCATCACACCGTTGAGGATACAGGTTTAGCCCTTGGTGAGGCACTGCGTGTTGCGCTAGGTGACAAACGTGGTATTGCGCGTTTTGGCTTTGTGCTACCGATGGATGAGTGCCAAGCACGCTGTGCATTAGATATCTCAGGCCGCCCACACCTTGAATACAAAGCAGAATTTAAATACCAACGCGTCGGTGATTTGAGCACTGAAATGATCGAACACTTTTTCAGTTCACTCTCTTATGCGATGGGTTGTACGTTACACCTGAAAACTAAAGGGAAAAACGATCACCATAAAGCAGAGAGCCTATTTAAAGTGTTTGGTCGCACCTTACGCCAAGCGATCCGTGTTGAAGGGGATACTTTGCCTAGCTCGAAAGGGGTTCTCTAATGAATGTTGTGATCCTTGATACGGGGTGCGCTAATTTGTCATCGGTCGCTTACGCCGTTAAGCGTTTGGGTTACACCCCAAAAATTAGCCGTGATACTAAGACGATTTTACAGGCTGATAAAGTGTTTCTACCGGGAGTCGGCACAGCAAGTGCCGCTATGGAACAACTGAATGAGCGTGAACTCATTCCGTTAATTAAAACGCTGACTCAACCTGTTTTAGGCATCTGCTTAGGTATGCAATTAATGGGCAGTGTGAGTGAAGAAGGTAAAGAATTGATCCCATTACTGGGCCTCATTGATAGCCCGGTCCAAAAAATGGATGCTAACGGTTTGCCTGTTCCGCACAGTGGCTGGAACCAAGTTAAAGCATTAGCAGGCCACCCTTTATTCAAAGGGATCCGTGAGGATGCCTACTTCTATTTTGTGCATAGCTATTCGATGCCAATTTCAGGTAATACCCTAGCTCAAACCTTATATGGGAACCCATTTAGTAGTGCTGTCAATCAGGATAACTTTTACGGGGTTCAATTCCACCCTGAACGTTCGGGTGCCGCAGGCTCCCGTCTGATCCAAAACTTTTTGGAGATGTAATTGAGATGATCATTCCTGCTTTAGATTTAATTGATGGTAATGTTGTTCGCCTACACCAAGGAGACTATGCCAAGCAAACGGCATACGGTAATGATCCTCTCCCTCGCCTGCAACAATATGAGCAAGAAGGGGCGAAATTACTGCATTTAGTCGATTTAACGGGAGCCAAAGACCCACAAAAACGCCAAATTTCCCTACTCAAAAAATTATTAGCTGGCGTTTGTGTTCCTGTACAAGTTGGCGGTGGTATCCGCACTGAAGAAGACGTAAAAGCGCTGTTAGACGCAGGAGCGACGCGAGTGGTTATTGGCTCAACCGCGGTCAAGCAACCCGAATTAGTGAAAACTTGGTTTGAACGTTACGGCGGTGAAGCTATCGTGCTTGCTCTGGATGTTCGTATCAATCAACAAGGCGTTAAAGAAATTGCCATCAGTGGCTGGCAAGAGAATTCAAACCTTTCTCTGGAACAGGCCATTGAGATGTATCAGCCATACGGGCTAAAACACGTTTTATGTACCGATATTTCGAAAGATGGCACCTTGGCGGGTTCCAATGTCAACTTATATCGTGAAATCAGTCAAAAATACCCTGATATTGCTTTTCAAGCTTCAGGGGGTATTGGCTCTTTAGCTGATATCGCCGCTATTCCATCATCAGGAGCGGCAGGCGTGATTGTTGGTCGCGCCCTACTTGAAGGTAAATTCACTGTCGCGGAGGCAATCGCATGTTGGCAAAACGCATAATTCCTTGTCTGGATGTTCGTGATGGGCAAGTGGTTAAAGGTGTTCAATTCCGTAATCATGAAATTATTGGTGATATCGTGCCGCTCGCCCAGCGTTATGCCCAAGAAGGGGCAGATGAATTAGTTTTTTATGATATTACTGCATCATCTGACGGCCGTGTGGTCGATAAGAGTTGGGTTTCCAAAGTCGCCGAAGTCATTGATATCCCGTTTTGCGTGGCTGGTGGTATTAAAAGTGTCGAAGATGCAGCACAAATCCTGTCATTTGGCGCAGATAAAATTTCCATTAACTCACCTGCATTGTCTGATCCAACCTTAATTAGCCGTCTCGCTGAGCGCTTTGGTGTTCAATGTATTGTGGTTGGTATCGACACTTGGTTTGACCATGACAGCGGAGATTATCTGGTTTATCAATTTACTGGGGATGAAAAGCGCACCACACAAACCCGCTGGAAAACCTTAGATTGGGTTAAAGAGGTTCAACAACGCGGTGCTGGCGAAATCGTTCTAAACATGATGAACCAAGACGGTGTACGCCAAGGCTATGATCTGCTACAACTGAAAAAAGTCCGTGAAATCTGCCAAGTGCCTTTAATTGCCTCTGGTGGCGCGGGTGAAAAAGTACACTTCCTTGATGCTTTTTGCGATGCAAACGTTGATGGCGCACTTGCTGCTTCTGTGTTCCATAAGCAAATCATCAATATCGGTGAATTAAAGCAATACCTTGCAGAAAATGGAGTTCAAATTAGAGTATGTTAACCACAGAACAATGTCACCAACTTGCTTGGCAAAAAGTCGATGGGCTAATGCCTGTTGTTGTACAACACGCCACCTCTGGTGATGTGCTAATGTTGGGTTATATGAACCCTGAAGCCTTACAAACCACCTTAGAGAGTGGCAAGGTCACTTTTTATTCAAGAACCAAACAGCGCCTATGGACCAAAGGGGAAACGTCTGGCCATTTTCTCAATTTGGTAGATATCTATCCAGACTGTGACAGCGATACCCTGCTCGCCTTAGTACAACCTATTGGACCAACTTGTCACAAGGGCACTGAAAGCTGTTTTGCTCCAGCCCAAAGTGATTGGGGCTTCTTATTTGAACTGGAAACCTTACTAAAATCACGTAAAACAGCAGATCCTGAAAGCTCTTACACCGCGCGTTTATATGCTAGTGGAACTAAACGTATCGCTCAAAAAGTGGGAGAAGAAGGGGTTGAGACCGCACTAGCTGCCACCGTGAATGATCGTGCTGAACTCACGAATGAAGCCGCAGATCTGATGTATCACTTGCTGGTACTCTTACAAGACCAAGATCTTGATTTAAGCACTATCATCAAACGACTGAAAGAGCGCCATCAATAATAATACGGTAGCCTGCTTAAGGTGGGCTACCCAATATAAAAAAGGTGAACTGATTATTGTTCGTCGACCTAAGCCCTCCTATTATCTTACCTATAAATGACTGTTTAGCTAATTGAGTCAATTAATTCAAGTGAAAGCCTATTTTAATAAAAATGCTATTTAGGCAATGATTTCGCTATTAACTTAAAAACACGCTCATTGCTTCTTTCAATTTTCAGATAATATCCATGGTATTTAGCTTGTTATCTAATTTTGCTACTATCTCAACTGTTTATTTTTATAAAAAAGGAACCGTCGTGTCAGAAAGCCCTATTTTTATTCAATTAACCCAGTTACTTGATAAACATAATGCCAGATACCGTGTGATGGAACACCCAACCGCAGGTAAATCTGAGGAAGTCGCTAAAGTACGAGGAACCCAATTAGGTCAAGGTGCAAAAGGTCTGGTATGCCATGTCAAAGGAAATGGGATCCGCCAACATGTTTTAGCTATTCTTCCTGCGGATAAACAGGCTGATTTAAGCAAAATAGCCCATGCCATTGGCGGAACGCGAGCCTCATTAGCGAGTCCAAAAGAAGTGGATGATTTAACCCAATGTGTATTTGGCGCCATTCCTCCTTTTAGCTTCCACCCCTCGCTAAAATTAATTGCTGATCCTTATTTATTTGCCCGTTTTGAAGAATTAGCCTTTAATGCTGGCACACTTGAACGCTCAGTTATCCTCAATACCGAAGACTATCGGCGTATTGCTAATCCCACGCTAGTTAGTTTTATTCGTGATAGTGAAACAACGTAAAATAACTTGATTTTAAGTAAAATAGGTCTCGCGCTTTTATGCGGCTGCTACACTTAGTAATAACTGTTGTTCAGTATAAAGGAGAATATCATGAGTTTATTCGACAAAGCAGAAAACAGAGCAAGAGAAGCCGCTGGCACGGCGCAGCAAGCCTATGGTGAAGTCACCGACTCTACAGAACATCAAATTAAAGGTGCCGTTAAAAAATGTGCGGCTCAAGGCTGTGATACCTTAAATTCCGCTGTGGATAGCGTAAAAAGCCATCCACTTGCCGCAGCCACTATCGCTGCCGGAGTCGGCTTTATATTTGGTTACTTAGCCAGCAAGAAGTAAATTTATATATGCGATAAAGGGAATGACATATCATCATTCCCTATCGGTCATTGTTATGATTTGTTTTGATATTCCAACAATGCCGCTTTTAATGCGGCCAAATCAGAATGACATAAATGAGGTTTTAACGCATTGAATTGCTCTTCAGGCCAATCATAAATTCTCAATGCGAGCAGCTCACTAATGATTTCAGGCGAAAAACGGTATCCAATCTGTTTCGCTGGATTGCCCCCAACAATGCTATATGGCGCCACATTTTTTACCACAACACTATTGGCGGCAATAACAGCGCCTTCACCGATATGAACGCCTGGCATGATGAATGCTCGCATACCAATCCATGCGCCATCACCAATTATCGTATCGCCCTTCCCTACATAGGCGTCATTAATATGCTCAATAAAAGGATACAAGCAAAACCAGTCTATTCGATGAGTGTGATTTCCTCCCATCAAAATCACGGCTTCACTGCCGATACAGACATAATCGCCAATATAGAGTTGATCGACTTGCCAAGGAAGTTGCCAGTCACGACTCCCTTCATCTCCTTGTAGGTAACGAACAACGGAGGCTTCAAAGCCATTATCCCAACAGTCACTGTAATAACTGTGACGCCCTTTAATATGGATATTGGGGTTTTGGACAACTTCGTGTAATAGTTGATATTTTGACCAATGTTTCTGATTCATGGTAACAATCCTAATTATAAAATTATTATTACCATAGAACGCTGTCTATGGTGATGTATTCGCGCTCAAAAACACATCACCTTTAGCCACCCTAGGCTGTTTTAATAAGGGATTTATCATTTATGCTGCCTCATTCTGTGCGGCTAATTTTAAGCTGGTATTTCGTGCAACCAACGCAATGATACAGCCTAACAACATTAAAATAGCTAGCGCCCACTTTGCTGGTAAGAAGGCATTAATCGCCAATAAACTTAACCCCGCACCAACCGCCATTTGAATAAACCCGACCAGTGCAGAGGCCGTTCCAGCCTCTTTTTCAAAAGGTTCTAACGCGTAACTGGTTGCGGTTCCCATCATAAAAGCGAGTCCTGTACAGGCACAAGCAACAGGTAACATATAGACTAACCAATGGTTTTGTAACGCATTGGGCAGTAACATTAAGCCTAATACGAGGCCTAAACACCCGATCCCCATAAATAAGCTACCTGCTTTTAAGCAATTAGGGCGACCAATTTTCGGGATATAGTGGTTAGCAATATAGCTAGCAAACATGATCCAAAAACCATTTGCCCCAAACACAAGCGAAAATTCTAGCGGGGTTAGCTTTGAATCCCCCATTAACACGCTCGGTGCAAAGGAGACATAAGTCAGTACCATTCCCATACTACCCGCATTAACCAATGCAAAAATCATAAAATACTTATTACGCAAAATGTGCAGATAATGGTTAAGTTGCAGTTTTTTCACATGTTGCAAACTTGCAGGGCGAGTTTCAGGTAAAAAAGCTATCACCAATACTAAGAGCAGTAATGCATAGAGGGCAAGGAACCAAAAAGGTGCGCGCCATCCCCAATATTCTGCCAAAAAGCCACCTAATAGCGGAGCAAGCGCTGGCACAATGTTTAATGTGCCATTCAGGAAGCCAAAAGCACGCGCCGCTTCTGTACCATTTAAACGGTCTCGCACCCCACTAAAAGCAACTACACCTGTGCAGCAGACCGCGACACCTTGCAGCACTCGCGCAGCAATAAAGATCTCCACCGCAGTTGATAATGCTGCAACTGTCGACCCGATGATATAAATTAAGATCCCTATGATGGCGATAGGTTTACGTCCATATCGATCAATTAAAGGCCCTGAGACCAACTGCCCTATACCAAAAATTAAAATAAACAGCGCGATTGTTGATTGTATCAGTGACTCTGGGGAGCCAAGGGCAATCGCAATAGCAGGGATTGTCGGTAAATATAGGTCAATCGCCAGTGGGCTAAGTAGTACGAGTAACAGTAACAGGACAAGGAACTTTCGCATAAATAGAATTCTTAGTGAACAATCATCAAATGATCAATCTAGGCTTTGCAGTGAAGCTTTCTCAGCCTAATAATAAAAATGAACTGATAATTCTATCAGTAGAATCAATCAAAGCGATACCCGATTTTCTTGTCCGAATATCTTTCAGCATAAAAAACTCACCGTTAAGTAAATTTAACGCTTGAATGCAGAGTACAGATGCTCTGTTAGGCAGCTTATGATCCTCTAACTATCACTAAGTAAACGAGTATTTTAGACTAAGCGAATGAACAGCGTCGTATCAGTCACTCCCCGCAACGTAATAGCCAATTGATGAATACCAGTTCATTTTTTATAGTGTTATTAGTTATGGTTTGTTATTCAAAACTCTTCTCTTGCGGATCCATCAGGTAAATAATCGCTATGTATTATTCCTAGTCGAAGCCTATTTTCTCACCCTATCGTAGAGTAAGCTCACTTCAATAAAAATAGTATTATCATCAATTCAATAAGGCGATATTCTCGAGTAATGGCAATCCATGAAGTCACACCATAATTTGCATAAGCCTTCTATTCCCCTTACGCTGTCTCTTGCGAGTTCTTGTCTAATTTGTTTTAGCTGACAACCCCAGTTGATTTACCTACATTTATGACATTATCAACTTTGAGTTTTGACGAGTATTAGCATAATAAGAGAGCGAACTGAGAAATAAATACTTAAAAAATGAATAATAATCTAATTACTCAATTACAAAATTGGTATAAATCTCAATGCGATGGAATTTGGGAGCATGAATATGGATTAGATATCAGTACGTTAGACAATCCAGGTTGGCGAGTTCATATTAATGGTGAGAGTGGAAAAAATAAATCAAACCTTATTGTTAATAATAGCAATGATGATTGGTTAAATATCATTACAACTGATAAAGAATTTAAAGGCTATGGAAGTCCACAAAATTTAAATATCATCTTAGATTACGCTATTAAATGGCTTAATGGGTCATAACAGTATATCTCCTTCAGCCTAGCATAATGTTTTTAATATTCATGACTTCCCCAGCCTAATAGGGGGAGTTGTATGCATAAAAAAAGGGGCTGGATCACCAGCACCCTTCACTTATGTAACTCATTGTTTTAATGAATTACTCCATCCATTCGGTATGAAATACGCCTTCTTTATCAGTACGTTTATAAGTATGAGCACCGAAATAATCGCGCTGTGCCTGAATTAAGTTAGCAGGCAATACCGCTGAACGATAACTATCATAATAAGAAATTGCGGCTGAGAATGTGGGTGTTGGAATACCGTTTTGTACACCATAACAAACCACATCACGTAACGCTTGCTGATATTCATCTGCGATTTGCTTAAAGTATGGCGCTAATAACAAGTTCGCAATCTGTGCGTTTTCATTGTAGGCATCTGTAATCTTTTGCAAGAACTGAGCACGAATAATACAACCAGCACGGAAAATCTTCGCGATTTCACCGTAGTTAAGATCCCAGTTATATTCGTCAGAAGCCGCTTTTAATTGCTGGAAGCCTTGAGCATAAGAGACGATTTTACCTAGGTATAACGCACGGCGTACTTTTTCGATAAACTGTTTTTTATCACCTTCAACCGCTTTTAATGCCGGACCAGTTAACACTTTAGAAGCAGCAACACGTTGATCTTTTAGGAAAGAGATATAACGTGCGAATACCGATTCAGTGATAAGTGTTACTGGAATACCTAAATCTAAAGAGCTTTGGCTAGTCCACTTACCTGTGCCCTTGTTTGCCGCTTCATCCAAAATAACATCAACAAGATATTTGCCATCTTCATCTTTTTTCTTAAAGATATCAGCGGTGATTTCAATCAGATAGCTACTTAGTTCACCTTGGTTCCAATCTGCAAAAATCTCTGCAAGCGCTTCATTGCTTAGGTTTAAAGCACCTTTTAATAATGAATAGGCCTCAGCGATAAGTTGCATATCACCATATTCAATACCATTGTGAACCATTTTAACATAATGACCAGCACCATCTGGGCCAATATAAGTCACGCAAGGCTCACCTTCTGCTTTAGCGGCGATTTCTTTTAGAATTGGTGCAACCAGTTCATAAGCCTCTTTTTGTCCACCCGGCATGATCGATGGGCCTTTTAGTGCCCCCTCTTCACCACCAGAAACCCCTGTACCGATAAAGTTAAAGCCTTGCTCTGATAGCTCGCGATTACGACGGATTGTGTCTTTATATAGCGTATTGCCACCATCAATCAGGATATCGCCTTTGTCCAAATGCGGAGTCAATGCAGCAATCGTTTTATCTGTCGCTTCACCTGCTTTCACCATTAGCAGGATACGGCGTGGTTTTTCCAGAGAGTCGACAAACTCTTCAATAGTGTAGCTGGGAACTAATTTTTTCCCTGGATTTTCAGCAATAACTTCATCCGTTTTATCTTTAGAACGGTTGAAAATAGAGACGGAATAACCACGGCTTTCAATATTCAGCGCAAGGTTGCGCCCCATGACAGCCATACCGACAACGCCAATCTGTTGCTTTGACATGAAAAACTCCTGTCTGATTAGGACCTAAGCCAGCATTTTACTTGCTGGCAATTCTGTTAACAGGATCACATGTTAACTCAGGTTTGTTCTGGTGGGTAGTTATTGATGCAATCGATGACGCAAACGGAATATTATTTGTAGATTATCGTCTCATTAACGTGAATTTTTATTGAAATTTGAGTAAACAAACCGCATTATTCACCAGTCGGCATATGCCGTCATATCAGAAGGTAAAACAAACTGTATGGAATGGATCGCAGATCCTTCGATTTGGGCGGGGCTTGCCACCCTTATCGTTCTAGAAATCGTTCTTGGTATTGATAACCTCGTCTTTATTGCCATTTTGGCAGATAAGCTTCCGCAAAAATTGCGTGATAGGGCTCGTGTAACGGGTCTGATGCTAGCACTAGTGATGCGAGTCATTCTGCTATTTAGCTTGTCTTGGCTAATCACGCTCACCAAGCCTTTAATTACACTATTCGATCATCCATTTAGTGCCAGAGATCTGATCATGTTGGTCGGCGGTCTCTTTTTGCTATTTAAGGCAACAATGGAGCTTAATGAACGGCTAGAAGGTGGGGATGAACACGCGCATACCCAGCGGAAAACATCGAATTTCTGGGCTGTTGTGGCACAAATCATCGTCCTTGATGCAGTTTTCTCACTCGATTCGGTAATTACCGCCGTTGGGATGGTTGACCATATTGGTGTTATGGTTGCTGCTGTGACGATTGCCATGATGTTGATGATATGGGCAAGTAAGCCACTAACTGGTTTTGTTAACAACCACCCTACTATCGTTATCCTGTGTCTCAGTTTCTTGTTGATGATAGGCTTTAGCTTGGTTGCTGAAGGCTTCGGTTACTCGATACCGAAAGGCTATCTATATGCTGCGATTGGTTTCTCTATCATGATTGAAGTCTTAAATCAGTTCGCACAATTTAACCGTCGCAAATTCCTAAAAGGTAGTCGCCCATTACGTGAGCGCACAGCAGAAGCGGTGCTACGTATTCTAAGCGGTAACCATGAACGTGCGGAATTGGATGCTCATACATCGGACTTGATAGCGGATAACCAATCTGTTTTTGATCCACAAGAGCGTCAAATGATTGCCCGAGTTTTGGGAATGGCGGAACGTAATGTCGAAAGTATCATGACATCACGCCATGATGTGGAATATTTAGATATCAATAAATCAGCCAGTGAATTACTACAATTGCTGGAAAAAAATCCGCATTCACGCTTTGTGGTGATTGATGAGAACATCAGTGATGAGCCTGTTGGTGTTATCCATGTGCTTGATTTAGTTAAACAGCAGCTCAGTGGTCAACCTCTTGATTTACGTGCTCTTATTACTCAACCCCTGATCTTCCCTGAAGGCCTTTCGCTGCTAAAAGCGCTAGAGCAGTTCCGTAAAGCTCAAACACACTTTGCCTTTGTTGTCGATGAGTTTGGTACTGTTGAGGGTGTCGTCACCTTAACCGATGTAATGGAAACCATTGCTGGTAACTTACCAGATGGGGAAGAAGAAAATGATTCGCGTCATGACATCCAAAAGTTGGAGGATGGTCACTGGATTGCCAATGGTTTTATGCCATTAGAAGACCTGATCTTATTTGTTCCAATGGAATTGGATGAAAAACGTGAATACGAAACCATTGCAGGCCTATTGATGGAACATCTTCAACGTGTTCCTGAAGAAGGTGAACAAATTGAGGTGAACGGTTGTATTTTCCAACCGCTTGAGGTCAAGAACCACCGTATTAGCAAGGTGCTGATTATTCCACCTAAACAGCCTGAAGAAGATGAAGAAGAGTAATTAAGCTTCATTTAGAACCATACCGGCCAGTGAGCCGGTATTTTTTACATAAATATTTAAAGTTGCTTTATCCGATGTCTTAAAACACAAAAATGGTAGCGTTTTTTAAAAGAATTAATTATTGAGTTGTTCAATAATTTAGGCAACTTAATAATGTTATTCGAGGTTAGAGATGAAAGTATCTAGTCAAAGCATCCATAATGTTCAATCGCCCCCAATTAAAGCGAATAATTCTTCTATTGCCAGCTCTGCATCAAATGTTAGTAATACATCAAACCAACAACCTAAAATTGTCACAGCAGAGAAAACTGTACATGTAAAAGATGTTAAACAACTTAATACGAAAATTAAAAATAGTATTAAAAAAATTGTGAGCCAGCTAAAAACCGCTCAAAGCGGCGATGTTTTTAGTCGAAATGGTGTCAATATGAAAGATATTTCAACAACATTGTCTTCATTAAAAAATGAGATTAAATCTTACCAAACTAAATTAGATAGTTCTTCTTACAAACATCATACAAGTAAGAAAGAAACAATAACCAAGCTGAATAATTTAGTAAAAAGCACTGAAGGTAAAATTCATCTGGCGGAAAGTAAATTCCAATTTGAACGCCGACAAAACAATACTATTGGATTAGATAGCCAAGAAAAAATTAATGAAAGAATAACCCAAGAAGCTAGCAGATCAAAGTATGAATATTAATGTAACTTATTGATAGTCAATAATAGATAAAGAAGAGCTCCCGCTTATAGCCGGAGTTCTTCTGATTTATAAACTATAATGCGTTCAACAAATCACTTAGCCCTTTTTGTTCTTCCTTCTTCAAAAAGTTACCTAATGCCTCTTTTGCTTGTGTCTTTAATTCGTTACGTAGCAATTTTTCGACATTCAATTGATATTGCAGATTGCTCCATCCACCATAAATACGCAGTGGAATAGTCATCGCTTGTAACTGCTGGATAAAGCGAGAATCACCGCCCCAACCTTTAGTGATTTGTACGCCCAAGTTCACATCTAGGGTTTCGGCTGGTACATTTGCCCAACCTTGTCCGGTAATCGAGATGAGTGGAGACGTTGCATTCATTGAAGTAATATTGACGGTTCCTTTATTTAAACGACCATTAACGGTGAACAATTCAACTTCCGTATAATTTCCCGTATTGACCGGCGCATTAATTTTATTGGTCACCCGTGAAATAGATTGTTGGATCAATAACGGAATATTTAAGCCCGCTAAACGTGCATTTTGTAAACTGAAACTCACAGGACCTTGCCATAAATGTTTCACGGCATAATCATCATAACCAGGCCCCGATAAATCCGCATTGATAGTCACAATACCGCTCAATTTTTCGGGCATATTAAATGCCTTTAATAACGGCGTTAAATTAATATTTTGGATATTAGGCTTCGCCATGACTTGCGCGGGGATCGCAGCATAATTAATGGTCACAGGCAGTGAGAATAGTCCCCCAAACGCCTTCCCTTCTAACTGAGAAATGACTAATTGAGGCGCTTGATTTTGTGCTGCAAGTTTTACTGCGCTTACCTCCATTCCACGATAAATCAGATTATCGATATTGAGATCAATATTGGCAGTAAAGGATTTTAAATTCGATAAATCATATTTTTGGGTTTCTTTCCCAGAAATAACAGGTTTAACCCCCACTCGAGCAGGATTATCGGATTCATTCGCATTATGGGAGCCTGCATTTGTATGCGGTGTACCCAGTAATTTATCTAAATTTAAGCGATGAGAAGATAACTGAACACGAACATCAGGGATATTGCCTAATTGTGCTGCGATTTTACCGGTTAATTCACTTTCATTCGCCTTAATGACAATGTTATTTAAACTGGCTGTCGCAACATTCTCTTTAATGTAAGCAAAATCACTGGTGAATTGACCCGTTATGCCACCTTCAGGCAAATCAACACCTGTAAAGGTGTAATCAAATTGAGTTAATTGCCCACTAATTTGATGTGAAAGCTGGGAGAGATCAAGCTCTGCTCGCGCATCAAAGCGCAGCTCTTGCTGGTTTTTATTTAAATTACCGCTGAATTTAGCCGTAATTTTTCGCTCATCATTTTTCTTTAAGGAAAGGTTGATATTGCGTAAGTTGTACTCATCATTCTGAGTTTTCCAGATCACTAAACTATTTGATACTTCAACTTTTTCAATATCCAATAGCCATTGGCTCTTCTCCGTAGAGCTTGGTGTTTGCTTGTTACCTGCTGGCGCAATCGGTGAGTTAGCATCAGTTTGAGCTTCGCTTTCTGGTGTATGACGAATGACTGCACCGTCTAAAACAATTTGTTCAACAGATAAACGATGAGAAAGCAAAGGCCACAATTCTACGTCAAGGCGCATATTTTCAGCGCTCAAGACAGGTTGGCTTGCATTAGGTGCGGTGACCGAAACAGGTCCTGTAATAATGCTAAGGGTCGGCCAAACATGCCAACGCATATCGCCTTTAAAATCGAGCTGATAGCCGCTCTTTTTCTCGACTTGCTCCACAAGATACTGTCTAAAGTCGTTTGGATTCACTAACATGACCAACGCTGTTAGCCCAACTACAATCACGACTAGCAAGATGACCAGTGTCGTCAGAAATCGTTTCATTCTTCCCTCACTCAAGTTATGTCTGCTACGCCACACAAAAGGCTCACACTACACCTATCCCTGCACAATATGCGGAATTACCTCAAATTAAACATAAAGATAATTCCGCAATACTTCTCGTTATCAATCTTCACTGATACGACTACCGACCGCCCCTTGCTGATTTTTATATTTTGCATCTTGTCGGCTATTATAAGGACGATCTGCGCTGCCAGATAATGGCTCAAAACTTAAAGCGCCAATCACCATACCAGGGCGCAGGGCCAATGGGAGTTTACCTGAATTATAAAACTCTAACACAATTTGCCCACACCAACCGGGGTCGATTCGATGAGCAGTAACATGCACCATTAACCCCAATCGTGCTAACGATGAACGCCCATCTAACCACCCCACTAGGTTATCAGGCAGGGTAACAGACTCGAGAGTGACTGCAAGTGCTAATTCCCCTGGATGGAGGAAAAAAGGCTCATTGTCTTTGAGAATTATTTCATCACTCATGACACGGTCAAGCGCCGCATTAACTTCATCTTTCGGGCCACTTAGGTCAATAAAGGCTGCGGTATGCCCACGGAAAACGCGGAATTGGTTTCCTAGGCGCACATCCGCCGTTGCTCCATTGATCCGTTCAATAGGTGGACGTGGGCTAATGACTAATTTTCCCTCATCCATCCATTGAATAATATCGCGGTCACAAAGACGCATGATGGTATCCCCCCTTTCATTATTTTCCATCGCCAGACTGTCTAATGCTGTTTAGTCTTGGCAAAATTCGCCGATTTTCGCTTTTAAGATATCAATGGCAACGCGGTTTTTACCGCCACGAGGCACAATAATATCGGCATACTGTTTTGACGGTTCAATAAACTGTAAAAACATCGGACGAACGGTTCTATTATATTGTTCAATCACAGAATCCAGCGTTCTGCCTCTCTCATTTACATCACGTTTTATCCGTCGCATCAAGCAAATATCAAGCGGAGTATCGACAAAGATCGAAAAATCCATCTCTTCACGTAAACGTTTATCTGTTAGTAGCAAGATCCCTTCGATAATAATAACTTTTTTAGGTTTGAAGTGAATGCTGGTTTCTTTGCGTGTGTGAGCGACATAGTCGTATTGAGGAATTTCTACTGATTTACCGCTTTTGAGCGCTTTGAGGTGTTGATACAGCAAGCTGTGATCCATGGAATTTGGGTGGTCATAATTGACTTTTAACCGCTCTTCCATTGGTATATCTCTTTGATCTTTATAGTAGCAGTCTTCTGGTATAACACCGATATTATGATCACCAACCTTTTCCCGTAACTCTCGATATAACGTACTCGCGATAAGGCTTTTTCCGGATGCAGAAGCTCCTGATATACCAACAATGGTACAGTGATGCGCTATGTCAGTCATAAAATGATAACCTGGTTAAATAAATCTGAAATGAAATGCATGACTTCATATTGATGAAGTTATGGTTGCCGGAATTATAGGAGTTAATGGCGTGAGGTTCCAGCTTCACAAAGCAAACTCGCTAAAAAAACACTAAATAATAAGAAGAAATATCCATAAAAGGGGAATTCGATTGCGGTTAGATCCCTGTTATCGGCATGCCGTTATTTATCAACCTACAGCAGGCACAATTAAAACGTTTTACGCCCTTCTCCCTCTAAGATAGTTATTATCCGTTATTTTTCGCTCATCGTTTTTAAGGGAAGGTTGATGTTACGTAATATTATACTCATCATTCTGAGTTTTCCTGAGCGCTAAACTATTTGATACTTCAACTTTTTCAATACCATTGACTCTTCTCTATAGAGTTTGGTGTTTGTTACCCATTGGCGCAATCAGTGGGTTAACATCCATTTGAGTTTCACTTTCTGGCGTATGATGAACGACGGCATCGTTTAAAAACAATTTGTTCAATGGATAAACGATAGAGATAAGCGATAAGAAAGCAAAGGCCACAATTCTACGTCAAGACGCATATTTTCAACGTTCAAGACAGGTTGGCTTGCATTAAGAGCGGTGTTCGAAGCAAGTCCTGTCATCATACTAGGGGTCGACCAGACATGCCAACGCTGTTGGCCTAACTACAATCACGACTAGCAAGATGACCAGTGCCGTCAGAAATCATTTCATTTTTTATCTGCTACGCACCACAAAAACTCACACAATACTAATTTCTGCACAACAAAAATATATTCCTTTTTATTATAGTACGTTTATCCGTTTTATCCCTTTTATCAAACAAGTACCGACAAGATCGAAAAATCTCTCTCTTCATATAAACGTTTATCTGTCAGTAGCAAGACCCCTTCGATACCAACTTTGTTAGGTTTGAAGTAAATGCTGGTTTCTTTGTATGTATAAGCGACATAGTCGTATTGAAGAATTTCTACTGATTTACCGCTTTTGAGCGCTTGAGGTATTGATGCCGCAAGCTGTGATCCATGAAATTTGCGTGGTTATAATTGACTTTTAACCGCTCTTCCAATTGGTCTATCTCGTTAATCTTTATGTTCGAAGGCTAATAGCTCAATTGGGTCTCATCGTTACTCAACGTATCGTTTATAAAATGGCTACCAAACGCAAACACAGTGAAGTCTGGGCGGGTAATTTACCTTAAGAAAAGGCACTTGGTGCTGCCACAAAAAAACGCCCCAGAGAAAGAGGCGCATCAGATTATGGGTATGTAATCAATCACTGTGAAGATTATGCTTTTATAAATGATTGCACGGTGGTCACTGTCAGTCGGGTCAGTGCGGAGTAAAATGGACTATTTCCGTGCGTGTCCAGACGCTGCGAATAACGCGGTAGCCAACTCATCAGGTGCTGACTGAGCAGTGTATTAACCGCCACCTCTCGCATTTCAGATGCCAGTACCGCCGCCTGAAATAAAATCAGCCCGATGTGATCAGCGGGTTCCGGATACGGGGTATTTAGTTTTAGCCGCTCCTGTTTTAGAAAAGCGCTCAGCGCAAGAGTCGAATCCCCCTGCAACAATCCTTCCGCATCAAGATACACCGAGCCCCAAGGTGGCGCCGGTAACGTCCCAGGCCCGACGAACAGAGATTGCCATGCCGATTTCAGTACCTCCGCCCCCTCAGCGGCTGTGCGGCTCAGTTGCATGCAGAGTGTACTATCCACCTCACACGGCCACTGCTGGGCAAATCCCGGCAGGGTAAACAGACGCATCGCCATCCGGTTGCTGTCATCATCCGGCGGGAACAGATAGCAGATCCCCAGTACATTAAACGCGGCCGCATAGTGAGCTGTCTTATTCATTACATCTCCCTTCAGATATGAATATAATAGAACACATAACGCAACATAAATTCTGCCGCAATAGTCAGTAAACAGCCGGTGATAAACCCGCCGCAGACCGGTACGCCGTTATGTGCTTTTTTCTGCGCTCGAACAAGAGATATACAGCAGAGTGCCACACCAATTGTGGCTGCCGCTAGGACACCAATCCGCAGCTCGGCGATACTGTCATACGCATCAATCGGTGACAGCGGAAATGTAATGGATTTATGAGTCAACTGTGTGAGGGTCAGGTAATGCTCATAAAATGGCTGATACAGCAGACGACCAGCTAGGCTTACCGCCATCATCCCCCACAACAGCCACAGCTGTGATAATGACAATGTATCAGCGGGCAGTGCAATCCCAACTCTGTGTCCGGTTTTCTCAACTATCACCACCAGCAGAATAAACAGCACTGCACCAAGTGTCAGCGTCGTACCGTAAAACATCAGATAGGTATTGATATCATTCCAAGTCAGAATCGAGGTATAACGGTAAATCGATGCCATACAGAAGATATCGAACAGCCCGATCGCCATCGCTCCACCATATAACAGAAAAGAAAATTTGTCCGTCTTCCACAACCAGAGAAAACTGATACCCAATACGCCAACAAATGATGCGGTAACCACTACTTCACGGCTAAGCCAAGCACTGAATACGTTATTAATGGCATTCGGCGCATTGAGTGGCACGCCGAGGTGAGTAATTGATGCAACAGATCCCACACCCGCAATACCGCAGATAATAAAAATCGTCAGCATCATAAAACGCTTAAAGCTGTCTGTCGGGAGGCGATGGCTGAAATGCATGGCAAATACCCCACTCACAACGCACAGCCCCACCGCCGCATTCATCATGTAAGTGAAAATTAAAAGTGACCACTCATTCATTTTTCTTTTCTCTCACTGTTCATATCATCAAAGTTCGCGCCCCAGTGCGGGTTAATCACCAGATTCGGATGAGTTATTGACGGATCTGGTAGCCCAGTCACGTAATCAAGGTCGCCGTATTTCGCCCTCAGTTCGTCTATTGGGCCGAACTGAATCGCCCCGAGTGGACAGGCGCTAACGCATACTGGCTGTTCACCTTTTTGTTGAAGATCGATACAAAAATCGCATTTCGACATCTGCTTTGTTTCCGGATTCATCTGCGGCGCGCCGTACGGACACGACCACGCACAGGCACCACAGCCAACACATTTATCAGTATTGACCATCACAATGCCGTCACCTTCGCGTTTATGCATCGCAGTTGTTGGACAGTTGCGCACACAGATCGGGTCTTTACAGTGATTACAGGAAATAGAAAGCGTATAGGCGAACACGTTATTAATCAGTGCGCCGTTTTGATTGCGGCTATACCCGCCGCCGGTCATTTCATACACCCGACGGAAGCGGCGGCCGACATCAAGATTATTTTTGTCCTTGCACGCTACCTGACACGCTTTACAACCGGAGCAGCGGGCGGAATCAATATAAAAACCTAACTGTTTGCTGCTGACTGCCGGATAAACGATGAATTTGCTCATGCTTTTTCCACCTCAACCAATAATGTTTGGTGCGCATTGCCGTGGGCGAGCGCGGTACGGCGTGACGAGGTGAGCACGTTGGCACATCCGCCCTGATCAATGCCATTGTTGTCCGGCAGCCACCAAGCTCCGGCTTGTAATGCAACCACACCCGGCATAATGCGCTGTGTGATTTTTACTGGGATCATGGTGATACCGCGATCGTTATGTACTTTCACTTTTTCACCGTCACTGATACCGCGATCCGCCGCATCTAAAGGATTGATCCACAGCTCCTGCCGCTGCACTTCTTGCAACCACGGGTTAGCGAACTGCGTGGAGTTCGCGCGGTTGCGACCTTTCCAAGTGATCAGCTGTAACGGGTATTTCGCGGTAAGGCTATCTTCCGGTCCTTCGATGGCTGGAACATAATGAGATAGTGCGGGAATGTCCGGATTGTGCATGTCATACAGGCGTTTGGAGAAAATCTCGATTTTGCCGGACGGAGTCGGGAACGGGTTGTTCTCAAAATCCTGAATATTTTTTTCAAAAGCCACATTTTGGGTATGCGGACGATGAGTTAATAAATGACGGCGTTTTATCAGCAGCTCATCAAACGTCGGAATATTATCTTCTGGGCGCTTTTGTGCTGCATCATTGACGAGGAATTCTATCCAGTCACGATCTGTCTCATGCCCTTCGGTGAATGCATCACGAACCCCCAGTTTTTCCGCCACGTCGCACAGCCAGTCGTAATCGGTACGGCGTTCAAATTCCGGTTCAATTGCTTTTTCAGATAGGATCAGGTAATCGCCGTAACTCCAAGTGCCGCCGATATTCCAGCGTTCCAAAAAACTGGTTTCCGGCAGTAGCAAATCCGCATATTTCGCACTCGGGGTAAGATAGAGATCGCTACAGACAATAAATTCGACTTTCGATTCATCCTCCAGCACTTTTGCGGCATGGAGAATATCGGTATTTTGGTTGGTCAAATAGTTACCCGCCATTGAGAAAATCATTTTGATTTCGGTGTCGAGTTTGTCTGCATTTTTCAGTCCGTTATCCGGCGTGACCAGATTTTTGTCCTCACACGCCTGCACCCAGTTGGTGATGTTGATTTTGGCTTTTACTGGGTTATCAAACAGCTTTGGTCCGGCGATGGTTTTGCGCAGTTCCGGATTCAGTGCCATGCCGTAACCTGCCGCCCAGCCGCCGCGCACGCCGACATTACCAGTGATGGTTGCCAGCAGCGTTGCACCGCGCGCACTGCGTTCACCGCAGATATGACGCTGTGGTCCCCAGCCCTGCATCAGCACCGCCGGTTTGGTTGTGGCATATTCACGCGCCAGCTGACGGATAGTTTCCGCCGGAACTTTAGTGATTTTCTCTGCCCATTCTGGGGTTTTGGCTATGCCGTCTTTTTTACCCGTTAGATAGGCCACCAGTGATTCATTATCCGCTACACCTTCCGGCATCTGCTCTTCGCTGAAACCCAGCGTGTATTTATCAATAAACGCCTGATCATGTAGATTTTCTGTGACGATGACATACATCATCGCATCCATCATGGCGTTATCTGTCGTCGGTAGGATCGGGATCCACTGATCGGCTAATGAGGAGGCGGTATCGGAATAGCGCGGATCGACCACAATAAACCGAGTGCCGTTCTTTTTCATCTTCTGGAAATAGTGGTTACTGTGCCCGAAAATAGTTTCGTTCGGGTTATGCCCCCACAGGATCACCAGTGGGGTATTTTCTAGGGTATCAAGTGTGCTGCCGCTGGCGGCGGTGCCGTAGGTATACGGCGTGGCTGCCATGGTGTTACCGTTACTGACGGAATGGTAGTTTTCCAGAAACCCGCCCGTCAGATTAAACAGACGGCGCAGCATATTCGCACCGGAAAAAATCCCGCCGGTCACGCCTGTACTCAGGCTAACAAACCGTGACGCAGGGCCGTATTTGTCACTGATACGTTGCCATTCTGCGGCGATCAGGCTGGTTGCTTCTTGCCAGCTGATGCGCTCAAAACGCCCTTCACCGCGCTTACCGACCCGCTTCATCGGGTATTTCAGGCGGTCTGGGTGATAAATAAATTTCCGGTAACCACGTCCGCGCACACAAGCCCGCATGATCGGCATATCTTCATTCAGTTCCGCATCCGGTCGGGTACTGATGCGGATGGCTTTTCCGTCTTTGATATGTGCCCGGATATCACATTTCCCACCGCAGTCAAAACTGCTGCATGTCGGTACAATGCGAACCCCGTCATCCGTTTGATGAACAGGAATCTGTGTAGGATCGGACGGAACGGATGCAATACTTTCGGATGCCAGAAACGGCACCGCAGATAATACAGAACTGGCCTGTATGAAACGGCGTCGGCTTATTTCGCCGAGAGTGCCGGATTTTTCATTAACGTGACCGGATTGATGACTCATAATGGATTTACCCTGAGTGAGAAATACAGTGCGGCATTTAAAAATCAGGAAATAATAAATATTATTTAATTTCAAATGACCGGAAATAACATTACGCCACCGGCAATCGCTTAATAGCCGGTAATAATTAAAGTCTGTATAAACAGAATGGCGGCAGCAAAATAGTAATGGATTAATATATTGCCGCCATGCGAAAATCAGACAACGGCATTTGAATTCCGGCCTGATCCCTGCTCCTGTTAACTGAACGTTTTATATTTGTTGCCGTAAAAATACAGATATGGCACTCAGTTCTGTTATTGCCATAAAAGACCTGTTTTACGGTAACAGGATCTGATATAACACCCTCTAATTTTTCTTTCCGTTAGATAGGGAGCGCGGCCTTCATGAGAAATATTCCGTTAAAAAGCGTGGATAATATCGCGCGGGATGTCATTGCTCTCGGTACAGATTATTTGCCCGATACCCTACTGGAATACCACGCGCACCGTCGGGCACAATTTTTATATCCGGCCACCGGACTGATTGAAATCAGCACCGCAGACGGTGAATGGGTGATCCCACCTTCCTGCGGAGTGTGGATCCCAGAACAGGTCGCCCATGAAACTCGGATGCTGAATGTCAGCACACGCAGTTTGTATATCGAACCAGCAGCAAAGCCGCGCCACGCCGTCAGTTGTGAGGTGGTGAGTGTCTCTCCGCTGCTGCGTCAGTTACTGCTGGAAGCAGTGGACATCCCTGCGGAATATGATATTCAGGGGCGTGACGGGGTGCTGATGCAGCTGATTCTTTGCGAACTGGCACGTATGCCCCCACTGCCGTTTTTCGCCCCGATCCCGCGAGATGAAAAGCTCGGCCGCCTATGCCGTGAGTTTATGCGCAAACCGGTTATTACTTCGCAACCGGGGGAGTGGGCAGAACAGCTGCACAAAAGCGAGCGCTCCTTCAGCCGTTTCTTTCGTACCCAGACTGGCATGTCGTTTTCAGAATGGCGTCAGCAGGCATGCCTACTGAACTCGCTTTCCCATATTTTGTCCGGGAAATCGATTACCGAAGTGGCTTATGAGTTAGGTTACAACAGTGCAGGAGCATTCTCAATTATGTTTAAAAAACAGATGGGGCAATCCCCTTCTCATTTTAAAAATGACGATTCGGATATCCACCATTTTTAACTTGTTTTTTGACAAATACAAATTCAACCTTTGCCGATATTTTCCCCACGATTTTTTACAACTAAATAATAATGAGGATGCGCTCAATTTTAGCCGCAGACGGTTATTTAAGGTTTGTGCCATTGGGCGCGGTGGATGTTAGCGATATGTCTGTGTTATCAGGGAAACTTGTGCAGAACACTCTTCTGGTATAACCCCGATAACTAAAAAAACACTAAATATTAAGAAGAAATAGCCTGAAAGGAAAATTCAATTGCAATTAGATCCCTGCTGTAGGCATGCCGTTATTTATCAACCTACAGCAGACACAATTAAAATGTTTTACGCCCCTCTAAGGCAGCAATACGATTTTCAATCGAAGGATGGGTCGAAAACACGGAATCCCCCTTATTAAAAATATAGGCCGCACTACGATAAGCATCTCCAATACTCGAATGATCATAGTCTGTTTTCTCATGCTGACCGGAGATTTTTCGTAAGGCGCTGATCATTGCTTGGTTATCGGTTGTTAAATCAACGGCTGCCGCATCTGCCATATATTCGCGCGTTCGAGAAAGATAAAAATAGAGAATTTGCGTTATCCACGGCAGAATAAAATTAAGCGCTAATAAAACCACCTGTGCTTTATTGGATGCACTATTTCGGCTACGTCCTGCCGTACGAATAAAAATTTGGCTAACTATGTTTGTGATGGTCAAAATCACATTCGCCAAGATACCAACATACAGTGTCAATTTAGAATCGCCGTGAATAATATGGCCAACTTCATGTGCCATCACCGCCTGAATTTCATGGCGATTGAGCGTTTGTAATAAACCACGCGTAACACCTACTAACGCATTTTTAGCACTCCAACCCGCAGCAAAAGCATTTGGCTCGTCACTATCTAAAATATACAAACGCGGCACATAACGTAAAGTCGCACTTAAACTTAGCTCTTCTAATATATTATAAAGCTGCTTTTCTTCCGCGGTACTGGCATTTTCCGCAGTAATCTCTTTAGCATTCATACCCGCTAACATCATTTTGTGTCCGCGAAAATGAATATAAATTAATCCTAAAAAAGTAAGTCCTAAAATAATTAATGTAGCAACGGGAAAGCGTTTAAAGGTCGCAAATGCCAGCATATTTTCAAAAAAACCACCCCACTCATCAGGATGTGTCGCTGTATCCACTAATAATCCAACAATCAGTATAATGAAGATATAACTCACCACGACTAATCGTGTACGGATATTGTTTTTGCGTATGACGTTTCTAAAATCCATAACACTATACCCTGCCTAACTTTTCAGGGAGCATAAGGCCCCCTGATAAATACAATGGATTTGTTATCGTTAATCAAAGTTAATACGGCGGGACTCTTCACTTTTTATGGCTTCTTCATCAAGACGCCAATAATCTTTATCAATTTTTAAACTCGGAATGAGGTTAACGATAAAAACGGCTGGCATTGAGGCAATATAGGCTTTATACGCTTCCAATGCTCGGTTATAACCGCGTTTGGCAAATGACAGTTTATTTTCAGAGGAGACGATCTCCTCTTGCAAATTAGCCATGATGGCATCAGATTTCAGCTCAGGATACGCTTCTACTGCAACATTAATCGCACCACTAGAGACCATTTTAGACAAGGCATCTTCCGCTTCTTTCGCCTGAGCCCCTGTTGCTGTTTTCGCCTGAGTTCTTAATTCAGTAATTTTACTGAAAACTTCTGACTCATGGCTTAAATATTTTTTGACCGTTGCTAGTAAACTATCAAATACTTTTCCACGGCGGTCTAATTGTACCGAAATCTCAGTTTCACTCGATATAACAGCCTCACGCATTGCCACAATTCGGTTATAAAAGTAGATAACAATCAATACTAATACGACAATCAAAATTAAAAATTTCATAATCACCTTTTAGGCATCCGCCATAGGAAAAAAATGCAATATCAAAGCCCTAACGAGTAAGCATTAATAAAAAACAGATAATAAACATTCTACGCTATCATAATGAAATAGAGAAATACGCAAATAACAAATAAGAAAAGTTGGAAAGGGATTGGTCGATAAGGCGTATGGTTAGTAGATTGAAATATAAGGGGCTATCCCAGAAAACTGAAATAGCCCCTTCAAATAGAGACCGATATTAAACTGCTCGGAATGAGATCTCGGTCGGGATTTTTTCCCCTTCCCAATACATCAATGAAGAGATATTTGAGGCAATTTCACGGTAGATATCCGCAAATTCCCCTTCAGGATCACGCATCACAGTAGGTTGACCACGATCCAAATCTTCACGTAGAGAAATATGTAAAGGAATTTGCCCTAACAATTGCGTGTTATATTTCTCAGCGAGTCTCTCTGCGCCGCCTGTGCCAAAAATAGGTTCCACATGACCACAATTGCTACAGATATGTGCACTCATATTTTCGACGATACCAAGAACGGGTACATTGACTTTTTTGAACATCACAATCCCTTTCATTGCGTCCACCAGCGCAATATCTTGCGGCGTAGTGACAACAACAGCACCTGTAACAGGAATGTTTTGTGACAGTGTCAATTGGATATCCCCCGTTCCCGGTGGCATATCGATAACCAAATAATCTAAATCAGGCCATAAGGTATCTTGTAGCATCTGCATTAGCGCCTTACTTGCCATTGGCCCGCGCCACACCATTGCATTATCATCGGTGACTAAGTATCCAATAGAGTTTGTCGCAAGACCGTAGGCCATAATCGGAGCCATGTGCTGACCATCTGGTGAAGTTGGTCGCTCCATGGTGGTTCCCAACATATTTGGGATCGATGGGCCATAGATATCCGCATCAAGAATACCGACTTTCGCCCCTTCTTGGGCAAGTGCCAACGCTAAGTTGACAGAGGTACTGGATTTACCGACCCCACCTTTACCGGAACTGACGGCCAAAATGTTACGAACACCGTTAATACCCGGCAAATCATTTGCCCGTTTTAACGTGGTAATATCGTGACGCAATTTCCACTCAACCGCATGAGCGCCAGTCGCTTGTTTCAGTTCCGCCGTTTTTTCGCTGATCAGAGTCTGAAAAGGCCCCTTCCATACGAATGGCATAACTAGTTCAACATGCAACACATTATCCAACATTGCACAGTGATGTAATGCTTTGATAGAAATCAGATTACGCTTCAGTGTTGGGTGTGTAAATGAAGCCAAAACGGTGGAGACTTTTTCAGTCAGCAGTTCTGGATTGTTCTGCTCGGGGGATTTATCGTTCATCCCGGCTCCTTTATTTTATATTTTTAACACTATCGTTCTTTCACTGCTATTTATCATAACAGAGAACCATCAAAATAGTGACCGCCTTACTAACGAAAAGCCACTAAGAGTAAAAAATTCCTTTTTCACATAAATTACGGATTAATATTTTATTACCCTAGCCGCGAAACAATTGATCGGTTAACATCAAAGTCCCTTTTCAATAATGGAAGTAAGAAAGTTACTATGTCTCAAGTCGCGAATAAACTACTGGTAACCTGTGCGTTACCCTATGCTAACGGTTCAATCCATCTCGGTCATATTCTGGAACATATTCAGGCTGATATTTGGGTCCGTTATCAGCGAATGCGCGGCAAAGAAGTTCACTTTATCTGTGCGGACGATGCGCACGGCACACCAATCATGCTGAAGGCTCAGCAATTAGGTGTTTCTCCTGAAGATATGATTGCAGCAGTGAACAAAGAGCATCAGGACGATTTTGCTGGTTTTGCGATTAGCTACGATAACTATCACTCAACACACAGTGAAGAAAACAAACAGTTATCCGAGCTCATTTATAACAAGCTTAAAAACAACGGTTTTATCAAAAATCGCACTATTTCACAGCTTTACGATCCTGAAAAAGGCATGTTCTTACCCGATCGCTTTGTAAAAGGTACTTGCCCAACCTGTAAAGCAGAAGATCAATATGGCGATAACTGTGAGGTTTGTGGTGCGACCTATAGCCCAACAGAGCTGATTAACCCACGTTCCGTAGTTTCTGGTGCGACACCAGAGATGCGTGATACTGAGCACTTCTTCTTCGACCTGCCTGCATTTAGTGACATGCTACAAGCGTGGACTCGTTCAGGTGCCCTGCAAGAGCAAGTCGCCAACAAAATGCAAGAGTGGTTCGAATCAGGCTTACAGCAGTGGGATATTACCCGTGATGCGCCTTATTTTGGTTTTGAAATTCCAGATGCACCGGGTAAATACTTCTATGTGTGGCTAGACGCGCCAATTGGTTATATGGGGTCATTTAAAAACCTATGTGACAAACGTGGCAATATCAATTTTGACGAATTTTGGAATAAAGATTCAAAGACCGACCTCTACCATTTTATCGGTAAAGATATTGTGTATTTCCACAGCTTATTCTGGCCTGCAATGCTTGAAGGCAGTGGTTATCGTAAGCCAACTAACCTATTTGTTCATGGCTATGTGACTGTTAACGGCGCCAAAATGTCTAAGTCTCGTGGTACCTTTATCACAGCGCGTTCTTATCTGGATCACCTAGATGCCGACTGCCTACGCTACTACTATGCCGCGAAACTTTCATCGCGCATTGATGATATCGACTTGAACTTAGAAGACTTTGTTCAACGCGTTAACAGCGATATCGTCAATAAAGTGGTTAACCTAGCATCACGTAATGCGGGCTTTATTGCAAAACGCTTTGGCGGGAAATTGTCCGATAACATCGCAGACCCAGCGCTCTATCAACAATTTATTGACGCGGCACAAATTATTGGTGACGCCTATACAAGTCGTGAATATGGTAAAGCGGTGCGCGAAATAATGGCTCTCGCCGATCTAGCTAACCGTTATGTCGACGAAAAAGCCCCTTGGGTTGTCGCTAAACAAGAAGGTAAAGATCAAGAGCTTCAAGATATCTGTTCAATGGGCATCAATTTATTCCGTGTCTTGATGACTTACTTGAAACCTATTTTACCAGGGCTGGCAAAACGTGCAGAGGCTTTCCTCAATATCGAGCTTACATGGGATTCTATCACCACGCCGTTAACTCACCACGATGTTGCGCCATTTAAGGCGCTATTTACGCGTATTGAAATGGCGAAAGTCGAAGCTATGGTGGAAGCCTCTAAAGAGAGCATTAAGCCAGCTAAGGTGTTAACAGGTCCACTGGCCGATGATCCAATCCAAGAGACGATTACCTTTGATGACTTTGCCAAGATCGATCTACGCATCGCGCTTATCAAACAAGCCGACTTTGTTGAAGGCTCTGACAAGCTATTAAAACTGCAATTGGATATTGGCGGTGAAACTCGCCAAGTGTTCTCTGGTATTCGCAGTGCGTACCCTGATCCAAAAGTATTAGAAGGTCGACTGACCGTGATGGTGGCAAACTTGGCACC
Organism: Providencia sp. PROV122; assembly: GCF_028482365.1. NCBI lineage: Bacteria > Pseudomonadati > Pseudomonadota > Gammaproteobacteria > Enterobacterales > Morganellaceae > Providencia > Providencia sp. PROV122. Next base: position 119,667 of record NZ_JAMPQI010000013.1, read on the forward strand.
ACGTAAAATGCGTTTTGGTCTGTCTGAAGGTATGGTGATGGCCGCAGGCCCTGGTGGTAAAGATATTTACCTGCTAAGCCCAGACAGCGGTGCTCAACCGGGTATGCAAGTAAAATAAAATAACGGTTCCCAAACAGGAAAGAGTTAATTATTAAGCGAAAAGCGGGGAATGATGAATTCTCCGCTTTTTTTATGCAGTTTTAACTGTGATCTATAGCACAATTATAAAGTTAATTGTATGATGAATACACTTAGCATAATAGGACGAGTCTCATGTCATTAAAATATGTGCTGATAACCGGATGGCAGTATTTGCGCGCTTTTGCGCTGCTTTATCTCTGTCTGATCGTTGGGAACCTGTTATCAACACTGCTTCCATTTACTGTTCCCGGTAGCATCATCGGTATGCTAATACTGTTTATGTTGCTAGCTCTGCAAATTATCCCAGCCCACTGGGCGCAACCTGGTTGTTCCATTCTTCTCAAAAATATGACCTTGCTGTTTGTACCAATAGGTATCGGCATCATGAATTATTATGGTCAATTAAGTCAGCAACTGGTTCCTATTCTCGTTTCTTGTTTTATTAGCACGCTAATCGTCATGGTCGTGGTGGCTTTTAGCTCCCACTATATCCATAAAGAGCGCCAAATTGTTGGGGTTAAACCTGATGAAGTTCCCCTCCCGCCTGAAGACACTATCAGCGTGACTAGCGATACTGAACAAAATAAGGGGAATGACAAATGCTAGAACATATCTGGTGGTCGTTACCACTAACAATTATTGTGTTTTATATTGCGAGAAAATTGTCAGTAAAATTAAAACTGCCTTTATTGAATCCATTGTTAGTCGCAATCGCCATCATTGTTCCATTACTGATTTTCACCAATACGCCTTATGAACACTATTTTGCGGGAAGTAAGATCTTAAATGACTTATTGCAACCTGCTGTTGTTGCATTAGCTTTCCCTCTATACGAGCAGATGCACCAAATTCGAGCGCAATGGAAGTCATTATTGAGTATCTGTTTAGCAGGTAGCCTAGTTGCTATGTTTACAGGTACTGCAATTGCTTTATGGCTCGGCGCAACACCGGATATCGCCGCCTCTGTCTTACCGAAATCCGTCACAACGCCGATTGCCATGGCGGTTGCTGATTCCATTGGTGGGATCCCTGCTATTAGCGCCGCCTGTGTCATTTTTGTCGGGATACTAGGAGCCATGTTTGGTCACGCCTTATTTGATGCATTGCGCATTCGCACTCACGCCTCACGAGGGCTAGCAATGGGAACCGCTTCTCATGCGCTCGGTACAGCTCGATGTGCTGAAATCAACTATATTGAAGGCGCATATAGCTCTTTAGCCTTAATGACCTGCGGGGTGATTACCTCACTGCTCGCCCCCTTTGTCTTCCCTGTTATTCTTCATCTTTTCGGCTAGACTCAAAACCAATAGAGGCTTATTTGCCTCTTTTGGTTTTTACCGCGTCAAAAATTTGAGATACATCTCTCAATTATAAGATGAGTTTCATTTATTTCATTTGAAAAGTGATATTAATCACATATGGTTTGGTGATTTATTACATAGAATGTAAATAAGTGATTAGGGAGGTATCTCATGCATTCAAGATTTAAGTCCGCTTGGTCTCAACTTCCAGAAAAGTTGCAAACCGCACTCAAACCCATTATTGATACGCCAGACTTTCAAGGGATGCTGAGTGCTGAACAAGTTAATCAGCTTAAAGCTGATTGTGGTTATAGTGATAGTGAATTGGCATTTTTATTATTGCCCTTCGCAGCCGCTTACGCCGTCACACCAATTTCCCACTTTAATGTCGGTGCGATTGCTCAAGGCATCAGTGGCAACCTCTATTTCGGTGCTAACATGGAATTTAGCCATGTCGCTATCGCACAAACCATCCATGCGGAACAGTGTGCCGTCACCCATGCATGGATGAAAGGTGAAAAACAGCTCACTTCCATCACCGTAAACCACACACCTTGTGGCCACTGCCGCCAGTTTATGAATGAATTACGCGGTGGCGGTAAAATCGCAATCCGTTTACCTGAGCGCCAGCCTGCAACATTACATGACTATTTACCCGATTCGTTTGGACCGGCTGATTTAGCAATCACAACGCTGTTAATGGATAGTGTTGATCACGGCTATAGCACACCAAGCCGTAATCGCTTGTTATGTGCTGCTATCGAAGCGGCAAACCAGTCTCATGCCCCTTATAGCCAATCTCACTCAGGCATTGCGCTACAGCTAAAAGATGGCTCATTATTCACGGGTCGCTATGCTGAAAACGCAGCATTTAACCCAAGCTTACCTCCTCTACAAGCCGCGTTGATTATGGTAAACATGGCAGGTAAAGACCTACACGCTATTGAGCAAGCGGTACTTGTTGAAAAACAAGATGCTATCGTTAAACAGTGGTGTATCACTGAAAATACCTTGCAGGCACTAGGCTGCCAACAAAAAGAGTTAATTTATCTTAATTAATCGTTTTATCGCTGATTGCCGCCAGAGAGTATGGCGGCAATTTGTTATATAGCCCTTCTCTACTTTTTAGTGTACTGCCCAATTCGACTTAAAGATTATCAATTGATTTATACGATCTTTTAATATTTCTATAAAACCATTCTTATCAAAAATATTAATACTCACAAAGCTCGCTGCGATTAAAATAAAAAATTCGTAAGATAAAGAATAATATTTATCGCTTAGAAAAGGTTAACTCTATAATTTTTCTTATGTATATTTAACACATTGCTCTAATTGAAAACATCTTACTTAACCTACACTTTGCTTCCCTACAATCGAGATAGATAGGCCATCCCTTCCATTTGACAAAAAGTAAGGGCTAAAAAGACCATTCCAGTGCAATTTCTTTCCATGGTGAAAAAATCGATTATATTATTTATCATATAGATAATGCTATTTAACAAATATTTTAACTCTTTGTATCAATAATCACTGTACATATTTTCTGTTTACCTTAGGATCTACATCGACTGTTGTTTTTTAATCGTCCAAAGAGTGATTTTTCATGGAACATGAATACGAAACAAAACGCCCTCTGTACATTCCCTATGCAGGCCCTATCCTGCTTGAATTTCCTTTGCTAAATAAAGGTAGTGCTTTTAGCGAAGAAGAACGTGCTAGCTTTAACCTATATGGTCTCCTACCTGAACAGGTAGAAACTATTGAAGAACAAGTTGAGCGTGCTTATCGCCAGTTAATCGATTTCAAAACCGATATCGACAAACATATCTACCTAAGAAATATCCAAGATACCAACGAAACCCTGTTTTACCGCCTGATTGATGCTCATTTGACTGAAGTGATGCCCATCATTTATACGCCAACAGTCGGTGAAGCATGTGAGCATTTCTCTGATATTTACCGCCGTGCTCGTGGCTTATTCATCTCTTATCCAAACCGTGAATATATTGATGATATGCTACAAAATGCGACCAAACAAAATGTTAAAGTGATCGTTGTCACTGATGGCGAACGTATTTTAGGTTTGGGTGACCAAGGTATCGGCGGTATGGGGATCCCAATCGGTAAGCTTTCACTGTACACCGCTTGTGGTGGTATAAGCCCAGCCTATACCCTGCCGATTGTTATTGATGTCGGCACTAATAATCCACAACGTTTAAATGACCCATTGTATATGGGATGGCGTCATCCACGTATTACAGGCGAAGAATATGACCAATTTATCGATGAGTTTATTCAAGCGGTAAAACGTCGTTGGCCTAATGTACTGCTGCAATTTGAAGATTTTGCGCAAAAAAATGCGATGCCATTACTCAACCGTTACCGTGATGAGTTGTGCTGCTTTAACGATGATATTCAAGGCACTGCTGCTGTCACTTTAGGTAGTTTGATTGCCGCTAGCCATGCTGCGGGGAGTAAACTCAGTGATCAACGTGTCGCCTTCTTAGGCGCTGGCTCTGCTGGTTGCGGAATTGCAGAGCAAATCATCGCACAAATGAAATCAGAAGGGTTAAGCGATGAACAAGCGCGTTCACGCATTTACATGGTCGACCGTTTTGGTTTATTAACCGATAAACTGCCTAACCTCCTCGATTTCCAAAGTAAGCTAACGCAAAGCAGCAACAACCTAAGTGATTGGGATGTAAACAGTGATTCAATCTCTTTACTGGATGTTGTACGTAATGCAAAACCTACTATTCTAATTGGGGTTTCAGGTCAAGCAGGCCTATTCACAGAAGAGATCATCAAAGAGATGCATAAACACTGTGAACGCCCAATTGTCATGCCATTATCTAACCCAACATCACGGGTTGAGGCTCGCCCAGAAGATATTATTAACTGGACCGATGGTAAAGCACTGGTGGCAACAGGTAGCCCGTTCTCACCTGTAAATTACAAGGATAAAGTCTATCCTATCGCTCAATGCAATAACTCCTATATCTTCCCTGGTATTGGTTTAGGTGTAATTGCTTCAGGTGCAAAACGTGTCACTGAAACAATGTTAATGGCAGCAAGCCGTGCATTAGCCGAATGTTCACCACTTGCTAAAGAAGGGGAAGGCCCACTATTACCACTTCTATCTGATATCCAACAAGTTTCACGTATTATTGCAAAACAAGTCGCCAAAGAGGCACAGGTGCAAGGTGTTGCAACCGTAACGTCTGATAATGCATTGGATGAAGCCATTGAACGTAACTTCTGGAAACCAGAGTATCGTACTTATAAACGTACTTCTTTTTAGTTGTAATTAAGGACGTTACCCTTATATTACAGGCAAAGCCCTAACCTTTTGGTTAGGGCTTTAATCAATTAGAGTCTAAAAAACTTTTTTCATCTATATCAATTGAAAACCAGCCTCTCAATGAATCCTCTTATCAAGGCCATTTCATACCGAAAATGAAGACTGCTATCGATTTTGAACTTACTCAACTGCCACTGCATATCTTTTATGCCAATAGCTAATGAAAACTGCCTAATTGTGGTCACTTAAACTGACTTATTCAAAAACAAAACCCCATGAGGATAATAACATGGGGTTTTAATCTGATAGCACCTTAACGGCCTTTTTCAGCTTTCTCTTTTTCAATCATGATTAGACTGAAAATAAGCGAACATATTATATAATCTTGATGTATTATCAGCGTTTGCTGACATATTCGCTATTAATAGTGCCCTTGCATTGATGCTGCTCCAAATATTGCGATTATTGAAGACAAGAAGAAGAACATAATAAATGTGACAACAATGCTTATAATGAAACAAAATAACCCAGCTCTGTTCCATGTCTCTTGTACCTTCATAAAGGTTTCAACAGAGTCATAATCGCCATTTTTCCAAGCCCATTCATTGCCTTTAATACCACAAACAAATATCCAGACTATATTCAATAAAGGAATTAATGTGAGTAATGGCAAATAAGATTTATTACCAATACCCCAATAGATATTAAAAATAAATGCCCCCCAATTCCAGCGTTTGATTTCATTTGGAACACTTTTGTTTTCGTAAGACATCGATATCTCCCTATCTTAAAAAGATAATTATTTATTTTTTGATAAACATTAAAAAGCAACCACGCATGGTAATAAAAAATTTGGATTAAGTGAAATACTATTATGTTAAAATTGCCGAAATGATCACTTTTATTTCAACATTAGGAATATACTTAAAAGGTAATACTCTTAATATGGAATAATTTTATTTCCTAACACTGGTCATAACTAAAAGCACTGAGAACAGCACATTATGCTTTGGATAACGTCAATCCTCATTCAATTATATTAAAATTAACGAAAATATATTACTATATTATAATATTTCAACTATAGTGGTCGTCTTGTAGAGTAATAATATGGCAGAGCAGCAAAATCCTTTCTCAATAAAATCAAAAGCTCGCTTCTCTTTGGGCGCGATAGCGCTGACTCTGACTCTAGTCTTACTGAATATTGCTGTCTATTTCTATCAAATCGTCTTTGCATCCCCCCTTGATTCTCGTGAAAGTAATCTTATTTTGTTTGGAGCGAATATTTATCAGCTTTCATTAACGGGTGATTGGTGGCGCTATCCAATCAGTATGATGCTACATTCTAATGGCACGCACCTTGCCTTCAATTGCTTAGCATTGTTTGTGATAGGTATCGGCTGTGAACGTGCCTACGGCAAATTCAAATTATTAGCTATTTATATTATCTCAGGCATCGGCGCGGCCTTATTTAGTGCATATTGGCAATATTACGAAATATCAAATAGCGACCTTTGGACTGATAGTACTGTATACATTACTATCGGTGTTGGGGCTTCTGGCGCGATTATGGGAATTGCAGCAGCCTCAGTGATATATTTAATCAAAGTGGTTATCAATAAACCCAATCCTCATCCCGTAATACAGCGTAGACAAAAATACCAACTCTATAATCTGATTGCCATGATTGCATTAACGTTAATTAATGGATTGCAGTCCGGCGTTGATAATGCAGCACATATTGGTGGTGCTATCATCGGCGCCTTAATCAGCATCGCTTATATACTTGTTCCCCATAAGTTACGTGTTGCTAATCTCTGTATTACGGTCATTGCAGCAAGTTTGCTTACGATGATGATCTACCTCTATTCATTTTCTACAAATAAGCACTTACTAGAGGAGCGTGAGTTTATTTATCAGGAAGTCTATACAGAGCTTGCTGATGCCAACCAATAATCTTGAGAAGGGTCAGTTTATCACCTTAAGTGTCATCATAATGGCACTGCATAAGATCAGCAGCAATGTCAGATATTGAAAGGTACGCTCTGATAGTTTGAGCAGCAAATATTTTGCGAGTGGCATAATCAGTAATGCACCAATACATAAGGTTAACGCCAATGTTAAATCGGTGTGTCCATCTTGCGCATAAGCGCATGCAGAAGAGCCGGATAAGACAGTAGTCACCACAATAGAAGTTCCAATCGCTTGCTTAATGTTTAATTGCATATAACGTAATAGCATGGGTAAAACCACCACCCCACCTCCAACCCCCGTCGCACCAAGCACGACCCCAGCTATCACAGCAGGAAAAAACATTCCCCCAATTTGATGTTGTTTCAGGGTCGTTTTTTGTATCGGTGTGGCAAAAAACATACGGTGAATAAATAAGTACAGCGAAAAAATAATAGCGGCAGCAACAAGTAGATTGATCCCCCGCTCAACTTGTTGGGTATATTCAGGCAGACTCCCCAACCAAGTAACAAGGAGGCTTGATAGAAATGTGCTAGGTAGCATGATAGCAAGCACAATTAATGCCCCTTTAAGGGGAATATTCCCTAAACGAAAATGCATATATGACGATGACACTTTCATCAACATCGAAAGAAAATTAGCCGTCGCCACAGCAGCCAGCGCATTAAGACCAAAAAAATAGCTCAATATTGGCAAAACAATAACTCCGCCCCCGACCCCCGTTGTACTAATAACCAAACCAATCAATGCACCGATAACTAACTCAGTAAAAATCATTCTGCCTCATCCTAATTGTATTATGGCTTCTCGTTCCTTCTGTAATGCAAGCACGACATCTTCATTGGTGAGTGTTAAATATTTAAAAAACAGCGTATCAAAAACGACCATTTGCAAAACTTGTGGTGTGATCACGCCAGTCTGAAAGAGCTGTTCATCATAGAAATAGGGAAGGACTAAATCCGCCAAACGCACGGCTTCATCTTGCCCAAAGCGGGTTAATACGATGGTGCTACACCCTTTTTTATTTGCTAACTTTAACATATGGTTAATGTCTGGCGTATTCCCTTTTGCCGTGATCGCGATAACCAGATCATCGGCATCTACATTAGACGAATAACTTAGCTGTACATGTAAGTCAGGGCTAAATAGTGCATACTTGTTTACACGGATTAATTTATAGAAGATGTCATAAGCCACAATCGCAGAAGTACCAACCCCAAATAAAACAATACGTTTCGCTTCAACTATTTTTTGCGCAATCTCATCCATGGTGTTGGGATCAAGTAATTCCAGCGATTTTTCAATGGCTGTAATAAACATTTGCCCCGATTTAGCGATAATTTGCTCTGTATCATCATAAGGGTCCAAGCTACCGCTGAGGCTTTCAGCTTTATATTGTTTTTCATCCGATAAGTAGTCCACTTTAAAATCAGAATATCCGCGATACCCCATTTGGCGAGTAAAACGAATGACAGATGCGCTGCTCACTCCCGCAGCTTGAGCCAACTCCGCCACATTCATTGCAACAAAATTATCACGACTATCTAGCAAAAAACGGGCAAGACGCTGTTCAGTTCCTTTACCTCTATTCAATAAGCTTTCCAATTTTGATGTCAATGTTGACATACCCATTCCTTCTTATTCTTTGTAGGGTAGTTGGGAGCTATTATCATACTGACAATAAAATCGACAATCATGTACCTACTGCCGCAAGTGATAGATAGAAAATTGATCTACATCAACTAGGTTAGATTTTTCTTATTAGCCGCCAATTCGCATTTTTGCACTATCGACAGAACCCTCCCTTAAATCGATTGACAGGACTTTACGTTGCCCGACTTGCTTCCCCTATTTAACTCAAGTAGCCTTATCACCATGACTATTAATATTAAAGGCAAGGACAATGAGGAAACGTCTGCTTTATGGTCTGATAGCGATTTTAGGGATAGCGTTAGTCACTATTATTTTACTTGACCGTTGGATAGCGTGGGATACGGCTCCTGATATTTATGAAGATGTCGCTGATCTGCCAATACGTGATGTTGGTATGGTATTGGGTACATCTAAATATTATTCAAGTGGCGTCCAAAATTTATACTATAGCTACCGAATTCAGGGGGCAGCAGATGCTTATCACAGTGGAAAGGTGAAGTATCTACTGCTTAGCGGTGATAATGGTGCACACAGTTATAATGAACCCATCGCCATGCGTAAGGATTTAATCAAAGCAGGCGTGCCCGCTTCAAAAATTGTTCTCGACTTCGCAGGGTTTAGAACATTGGATTCTGTCGTGCGCACACGGAAAGTATTTGATACCGACAATTTTACGATTATTACCCAGCGCTTCCATTGCGAACGCGCGTTGTTTATCGCTAAGCACAAAGGGATAGATGCGCAATGTTTAGCGGTGCCAACACCAAAAGCGATGTTTAAAGTAAGAATACGTGAAGTGTTTGCTCGGTTGGGGGCTTTAGCGGATCTCTATGTTTTAAACCGCGAACCTAAGTTTTTAGGGGAGCAAGAGTCTATCCCTGCGCCCATTAAAATGCCAGAAGGGATCAAGGGCTATCCGGCTGTTTCTCCCGATGAAATCAACAAAATTTAAAAATTTCTAGCAATCAGGCAGGGTAACTGCCTGAATTGTTTTATCTCGCCTTTTCTATATTCTATCTAACTTTTCGGTTAACCTTCGCCACCCCCACTCCATCGGGCCTTGATGAAAAAAGGAGAGCCAGAAATAAGAAAATAATAGGTTTACCGCCCAAATTGGCACAATAAAGAGCAACAACTCAGACCGTGAAAAATGGTTGAAATAACCTAAATAATAAAAAATCGTCACACAAATTAAGGTTTGCAATAAGTAATTACTTAATGCCATTCGCCCCGTGCACTGTAGCATTTTGGCCAACACACTATGCTGTAGCGTTCCCCAAAAACCGTAAATAAGGGCAATATAACCAAAAGATTGTAATGGGGACATCAATTCGTTGACAACATAGCCTACAATGGCTGTCGCAAAATAACTCCATCCTGATAGGCTTTGCATATAAAGAGATACGGCTTGAACAAGCAAAGCAGGAATAATTAATAGCATTGCCATACGTCGATAATGCTGGGAACTGAATTGCCCGCTTAACCATCCACTGCGCATCGCGACATACCCCGCGATCATTAGCCCCAGCAGCTGCCACCCATACTGAATAAACAGCATTTCCACCATGGTTAACATCGATTGAGTGCGATAGATTAAGCTAACACTCCCCCCCGTAGTGTTTCCCATTGATTCGTACAACGCTTGCTCTTCAGAAACGACCCAAAAATCACTCGACCCCACCGTGCTACCTAACAACAATAAACTCACTAATCCAATAAAATAGACAAAGCCTGCTATTTTTAATAGGTTGCCAGGGTCATATTGTTTAAATATCAGTAATGCAATACATCCCGTTACTGCATAAGCAAATAAAATATCTCCTGACCAAAAACCGATACCATGAATCAGCCCTAGTACCGCCAAAATGACTAAACGACTCATATTCCATCGGTCGCCTTTGCGACGTAATAACGCTAACGTCGCACCAAATAAAATCGAAAAAATCGTTAAAAACTTACCCTGAATAAATAGGTTAAAAACCACCCAAATAGCCATATCAGTTTGGCTAATAGATTGAGAATAAACAGGATTAATATAAGCCATTTGCGGCAAAGCAAACCCAAAAATATTCATTAATAGAATACCTAAGATTGCGATGCCACGTGTTGCATCAAGCCTATCAATTCGCCCTTCTTGGGAGCGATGCGATAATATGGCAGTCATAATAGATTACAGGTGACGCACTGCGCGCAAAAACTCTTGACGTGTGTTTTGACTAGATTTAAACAGTCCTCCCAACGAGGTGGTGGTGGTGGCACTGGTCGCATCACGGATACCTCGAGCTTTAACACAGTAATGCACAGCATCAATTGATACCGCAACATTATTAGTATCTAGCAATGTCTGTAAGGCCACCAAAATCTGCTGAGTTAAGCGTTCTTGTACTTGAGGACGTTGTGAGAAAAATTGAACAATACGGTTGATTTTTGACAGGCCAATCACTTTATCTTTCGGAATATAAGCAACTGTAGCCTTACCATCAATAGTAACAAAATGGTGTTCACATGTACTTGTTAAGGTAATATCACGCACAGTGACCATCTCATCAACTTTCATTTTATTTTCAATGACGGTGATTTTTGGGAAGTTCGCGTAATCTAGACCTGAAAAAATTTCATCGACATACATTTTAGCGATGCGCTTTGGTGTATCCGCCAAGCTATCGTCAGTTAAGTCCAAATTAAGTAACTTCATGATCTCTGTCATATGCCCTTCAATCAGTTGCTTACGCTCTTCGCCTGATTTTGGTTGGATACGCAACGGGGTTTCAAGCCCTCTTGCTTCCAAAGCAGCATGCACCAATTCGGCTTCTTTACTCAGAGATGACATTAGATTCTCCACAAACGATATAACGATTTTTTATGAAAATGCAGGTGTGCGCTGTACTCTAAAACAGCAAGTTTAGATAATCCAGCATTACATCCATAGATCAGATGAAATATTTGCATCAACAAATATTCATTTTATCAGGATAGCCTTTGATGCTCCCCTCGGATATATCATCATTTAACTATAATTAATAACATATTTTCAGAGCTATTCTTTATCGAGAACGCCGATAAACTAACCCACCCGCGACACACAATGCGATAAACGCACTGTATAAGGCAGGCTCTAGTTTTCCGGTGAATGTCGTGGAAATAAAAGACAACATAGGGCCAATAAGCTGCCCGATTGCATAACATGTCGTGAGTAAACCCGCCATAAAACGGTTATGTTCCGGGGCCAATTCACGTCCTAGTTGCATTGACAACTGTACCGCACACATAAGCCCCCCACCAATTAGGATTGCAGCAATCACCAACCCTGAAATACCCGAAATAACTTCTGAGATTAATATTCCGATCCCTTGTAACCATAAAGTGATCGCTAATCGGTTTTGGGTTGTCGAGAAATTACGTAGTAGCATGGCGATTAGAATGCCCACCACCGCGGATATACCAAAGACCGGCCAAACAAATTGGGCAAATAAACTATCAGGGAAACGCTGCGCGGCCATTTGTGATAAAAATGTCGCTGGCAAAATATAACCAAAGCCAGCCAATCCATAGCTCCATACCAGTCGCTTGATTTCTGGCGTAAGCTGAAGTTTTTTTATTTCCCCGACAGGCCGATGCCACTGCCCCGTACGTGGAATATGGCAGCTAATGTATAGACTAAAAATTAGTGCTAACCCACCGTAGATTAACCAACCTTGGCTGGCAGATAATTGCCAATCTTGGATGGCTACCGCAAACAGACCGCTAAGAAATATTCCAGCTCCGGTTCCAGCAAATACCGCCACACTTAATGCAGGTCGATTTAATTTTGCTAAATTCTCATTAGCCCAAGCAACCACGAGTACCAGTGCCATGCCACTCGCCCAGCCAATAAAAAAACGGGCAATACTATGTAAAAGAGGGCCATCAAGAAGTGCGGAAATCAAGGTTATCGCAACGGCTCCCCATATTCCCAACCACATGCGTCTTTCAACGTGTTGACGCGCACGCATTGCATCAAAGGAGCCCAACAAATACCCTAAATAATTAAAAGCAGCGACCACACTGGCTGTAGAGAGTGTAAGTTGATGCTCTTCAATCATTAAAGGGACTTGGGGAGTTAGCGTAAAGCGCCCTATCCCCATAACAACAACGAGCGAAAGAAATCCACTAAAAGCAATATGGAAGGCGGCTGCGCTACGGCTAGGGTGCGCCTGTTCATTGGCGGAAACCATAAATTCCTTAGTTTCATTTAGAATGCAATAATTAATCAGATTACTGTTTAACATAACATTAACAAAAATACAATTTATGTCCGTAGGGCTATCTAAGGCATTTATTCGCGCGAGACTTCTCGTAAAATCCAACGAAAAGCTATTCTTAATCAATTTCTATTCATTCACCCCTCGCGATATCTCTGCCATAATAAGCAGCACGACAAAATCTTAAGCCTCAATGGCAAAGCAGAATAATAGGGGTACTAATGGACATGTGTCATACCGCTGGGTTGATCTCACTTGAGCAAGCACTCGATAAAATACTCACTCAAACACAAACAGTGACTCACTCAGAGCGCATTCCGCTCACAGAATCGGCCCAACGCATCACCGCAGCCGACATCACCTCGCCAATGAATGTTCCCCCATTTGATAACTCTGCAATGGATGGATATGGTTTTCGTTTCGCTGAGTGGGATGGGAAAACCCCTATGCCTGTAGCAGGAAAATCATTCGCAGGTCAACCAATGCAAGGGGAGCTTCCGCACGGTAGCTGTGTGCGCATTATGACTGGCGCCCCTATTCCACAAGGTGTCGATACTGTCGTCATGCAAGAGGAAACGGAAGAGACAGCTCAAGGGGTCCTGTTTACAGGTACAGTTAAAAAAGGCAGCAATATCCGCCGTGCTGGGGAAGATATCGCAAAAGGTAGTAGTGTGATCCCCGCGGGTACTCTGCTATCCACGGCTCAATTGCCTCTTATTGCTTCTTTGGGTATTTCAACGGTTGATGTACACCGCCGTCTAAAAGTTGCGGTATTTTCTACGGGAGATGAGTTGCAAGCGGTGGGGCAACCACTCAAAGAGGGGCAGATCTACGACACTAACCGTTTTACTGTTCGCCTAATGCTCGAAAAACTTAACTGTGAGGTTATCGACCTTGGTGTTATTCCTGATTCCCCTGAAAAGCTCAAGCAGACCTTTATTGATGCAGATAACCAAGCTGATTTAGTGATTAGTAGTGGTGGCGTCTCCGTGGGTGAAGCGGATTACACCAAACAAATTTTAGAGGAGCTAGGAGAAATCGGCTTCTGGAAGCTAGCAATCAAACCCGGTAAACCATTTGCTTTTGGTAAACTCCATTCAGCGTGGTTTTGTGGATTACCGGGTAACCCAGTTTCCGCAGCACTCACCTTTTATCAACTCGTGCAGCCGTTGATTGCTCGCCTTTCTGGGAATAGCCAATGGAAAGCGCCAATGAAATTTAAAGTTCCTGTTACCACACCGTTGAAAAAAAGCCCCGGTCGTCTGGATTTTCAACGCGGGATCCTAAGCGTCAATGAACATGGGCAACTGCAAGTTGCAACAACTGGCCACCAAGGCTCTCATGTATTTAGCTCCTTTAGCTTAGCCAACTGCTTTATCGTCTTAGAAAGGGAGCGTGGGCATGTCGCGGTAGGCGAAACCGTTGATGTCGAAATGTTTAATGACTTACTCAAAAGCGAATAATGACCGTGCAAGAGCTTACCGATCAAGAGATGTTGCGTTATAACCGCCAAATCATTTTACGTGGATTTGATTTTGACGGGCAAGAGAAACTCAAGGCCAGCAAAGTGCTGGTCATTGGCCTTGGTGGTTTAGGTTGCGCAGCCACACAATACTTAGCTGCCGCTGGTGTAGGTCAACTCACTTTAGTCGATTTCGATACTGTTTCACTGTCTAATCTACAGCGACAAACCTTGCACCGTGATGCGACGATTGGTCAACCTAAAGTTGATTCAGCTAAAGCACAGTTAGCCGCAATCAATCCACATATTTGTATTGAAACGGTCAATGCACAGTTGGACGATGCGCAACTGAATGAACGGATAATGACCCATGATGTTATCCTTGATTGCACTGATAATGTGGCTATTAGAGAGCAGTTAAATCGCTTATGTTTCCAGCATAAGAAACCACTTGTTTCCGGTGCCGCTATCCGTATGGAAGGACAGCTATCTGTTTTCACCTATCAAGAAGGAGAGCCTTGTTACCACTGCTTGAGCCGCTTGTTTGGTGAAAATAGTCTAACCTGTGTAGAAGCCGGCGTAATGGCGCCTTTGGTTGGTACGATAGGTACACTCGAAGCAATGGAAACCCTCAAATTGCTCACCCAATATGGCAAGGTCAATACTGGTAACGTGTTGTTTTTTGATGCGATGACGATGGAATTCCGCCAATTCAAACTGACCAAAGACCCCCATTGTGAAGTGTGCGCACACCAATAATTTCTTCCATTAGGGCGGTGACAAACGCACCGCTCTATTAAGAATATTCCTAAAAAATAAATTATTTTTGCTTTAACCTTATACTATCCCCTTTCGTGTTGGCTGACATCAATAAGCAGTCATCACTTTACATTTTTAAATAAGTTACTGAGAGTATTTAATATGCAATTCCCTCCTTGCCCGAAATGTCAGTCTGAATACACCTATACTGATAACGATATGTATATCTGCCCTGAGTGTGCGCATGAATGGAATGATGCCGAGCCTGTAGAAGAAAGCGATGAGTTGATCGTTAAAGATGCTAACGGGAACCTATTAGCGGATGGCGATACCGTCACTGTCATTAAAGATTTAAAAGTGAAAGGTAGCTCATCAATGTTGAAAATTGGTACTCGAGTAAAAGGCATTCGCTTAGTCGAAGGCGACCACAATATCGATTGTAAAATTGATGGTTTCGGCCAAATGAAGCTGAAATCTGAGTTTGTGAAAAAGAATTAATTAACTTGTTCAGTTAAATACTAAGACCTAGCTCAGCTAGGTCTCAAAGTGCGAATAAAGTCCTCATTTTTTATTGAGGCGTTTGATCTAAAAAGGTTCCAGTATCCCCACCTCGTCAGCTGACAAAATTCCCCCCATGAAACTATGATTAACTTTGATCTCAATCGGATGTTTGTATAGGCTGTACCGTAAGATATTATTAGTCTGGTAAATTAAGTGATCGATAAGAGCCAATTTAAAAATCTGAAGTTTTTTGAAAATTAACCATTGGTTCACCATTTGAATTACCCTCTGTCGGAAACAGCCGAAAGAAACATACTGAATGGCTGGCTTCCTTCATGCATGGAAGATAAATGGCTATCATACAGTGAGGATGGCTGTGTTTTCGTTCACAGAAGCTGGACTGGGCATTTGATGTATAAATTCACGATCCGTGATGGAACGATACAACGCGTAGAGATTGCGATGGATGATTTTGTGAATATGACTGTCGAGCGAAAAATCGAGGTCTTTTTATCACTTTTACCGCATTTATCAAAAGAGCATTCGAACGGTTGGGAGTAGCGTAGCCTCTCTGTATGATCAGGGCGCTACGTTCATCTCTATATGCTTGTTGTCGAATTAATTTCTTAGAAAGAATGATGTCTAGATTAGTCATCACCTTTGAGAACTCATTTAACGATAACAGTCTGTTGGCCCAGCTCAGCTAGGTTTCAGAGCGTTCACAAACTTAATGAGGCTTAGATTCGGTCTCGAAACATAATAAATGATGATTAGAAAAATCATTTTTTGACCGACAATACACATTGGGAAACCACACTGTTCCCGATGTTATCAATACATAATCTGCTAAATAATTTTTAGAAACGTGCTTAAAAGGATTGGTCAGTCAATAAAGCAAACGGCTCACAATAACGAAAGCGAGCCGTTTAAAGTCTATATAATACTCTTTAAAACATACTCGTTACTAATACCACAGTTCCCTGATATTCCCCAGCAGCAATACTTCCTGAACTATGTAATGTCGATTCCACATTAAAAGGCGTTTTTACATTCATAGCCGTATCAATCGTGTATTGTTCATTACCTGAAGAGCAAGTGTTGCGTGCACAGACCTTTGCTTCTGAATATAAGCCTGGTGCAAGAATGGTATTGCTGGTAGTGCCGTTACCGAGTAACTGTGTGGTCACTTTGGTATTCCCTGTACAGGTTACATACCCTGTGGCCGTTGCCTTATGTCCATTGAGCTGATTAGAATCTACCGTTCCATGATCCAGTAATGTCGACATCTCAAATG
Source organism: Providencia sp. PROV122 (assembly GCF_028482365.1). NCBI lineage: Bacteria > Pseudomonadati > Pseudomonadota > Gammaproteobacteria > Enterobacterales > Morganellaceae > Providencia > Providencia sp. PROV122. The sequence goes on from NZ_JAMPQI010000013.1 coordinate 136,294, forward strand.
TACAAGCAATCGGTACTTGGGGTGTAGAACGTGTACAGTCCGCTTCATCGATGCCACTACCTGCAACTAAAGAAGATGATGTGTTATTCGCACCATATACATTCACCCGCCAACATATTTGTCTAAAATCGTTCGGATTCGCCACACTAGATATAATTATTGGAGCCGCTTGGCCTACCCCTCTAGTACCTGACATTTGAAACAGCGATAGATCATTTAAGACACTTTCACAACTCCGATTTGCGGTATACCTATAATATGAATGGTTTAATCGTCCAGATGAATTGATGTAGCGTGTTCCTGTCGGTGGTGGAGTTAAGAGAAAAGCGCCATACCTATCATAAACAACGCTTCTTAGTAACAAAATTATTTCAATTTCCACAGTACACTGGTTGACTGTTCTCATCCATGGAAACTGATTCACTGGCGCATAGTGGAAAAGACGGTATGAAGAAATATTGACATTAGAACAACTCCCATTCGTTAAATTTTGGGGGTTATAACAGCGCCCTGAACTCGAAGGGATCCTCACTTCATAACTGTTAACACCGATCCACTGCGAATTTATCCAAGGTGTTGATGCAAAACTTTTAGTGCCTAACAATAACAATACACTAAATAACAGATAATTTTTAAATAAACGTTGACCCCATATGTTTTTCATATGATCCTCGATTTAAACTGAATTATTGGCCCGTTGAAGACATATTTCAGCCACTTATTGGTAGCTTAGGGTGTATGTCATGGTGGCAGAAAAATTACCGGGTTTGATGCTGTTATTGGCAATCGCTCCCGCTTTTCCTTGAAGATAAGCACGTAATCGGATCGTCATGGCACCATTTTTTATCGGCTGTGATGGATAAGATACTCCACTCGTCGGATTCAATGGGAGTTTCACACCACTTAACGTTTCAATACCGATTGCGGCTCCCGATGCCTCACTATTGGCATCAAACTCTAAAAGCCCATCCGGCGTGGCGTTGCCATTAAAAATAGTCGTTACTGAATTTGCAATTGAAGCGTCACAATCTTTCAATTGAAGCTCAAATTCCTTACTTAAGATCCTGCTGTTTGAGTACAACTCTTTCGTTGAGATACTATTGAACTCAACAGAAAAGTTCTCAAATTCAGGCACAATTTCGCAGGGTTCTGCTACCAATGTGCCGCCATATGTCACTTGGCTACTATTTGTGGCAGCATATAAATTTGCAGAAAGCGCCCCCACCAACGAACTTACCCCTAAAAAAATACCCATATGCTTCATTTTTCCTCCTTAGGGGTACTGCAATGCAATGGTTGCAATCGCTTCAAAAGGGCCTTCCTGTAAGTTCACTTGTGGATCCTTTACAGGTACGGCATAGAAATTCAGCGCCGTAAAGCCATTACTAGGCAAATTAAAGGTGAAGTGGCTATTTGGTGCCACAACACTTCCATTTTCATTTCGATATAAACGTACACCGAGACCTGTTACATCGGCTTGTAACGCATTGGCATCAAAACCATTCGCAGCATCACCGCTATAAGACAGTGCTAAAGATGAAGGTCGTGACGTATAACTTCGACAATCTATATTTACGGTAAAAGGCCGTTGATGGTCGATACCGTTAATTTTATTGATACCTATGTCTTGGAAATCAATCTGTATTGATTGATTAATTCCTTTATCGCTATAAACATCACAAGGGGGATTTTCAAGTAATGTTCCTTTAAATTTCACATCCACGGTATTGGCTAATGCAGGCGACATATAAGCGCCTATCATAAAGGCAAACATGGGCTTTATTAGACCTAGTCGCCTGTTTTGTTTGCTCATCATAGGTACTCCACACTTAATGTGCCTGATGCATTGAATACCCCAGCATTCACCGAACCCCCATTTTTTAATACAGGGACTGCGGTTAATTTAGGTAATGTGTTAAAGTAGAAAACAACCCAACGTCCTGGCTCAGTTGCCGTGCCATCAACGCGAATTTCTAACCCCAAATCACTCTCTGATGTTTCAAGATACTGGGTGTTAAAACTGGCTGGCGTTCCACTAAATTTGAGTTTCAATGCTGGATTATTCGCAGAGCCATCACAAGCTAATGTGTAAGGGATCGACGTTTCATAACGCTGTCCATCAATATCCTTAATAACCATGTCAGGGAAATCAACAGTGATAATTTGGTTTTGATTAACGGTACAGGTTTGCTGTAATACTTTGACTTTAATCCTTAAAGTATAAATATCCGCACTAGTATTGGTACTCACTAATAAAATGCTACTGAGCACTAGGCTACGCAAACACCTCACCCGATGAATAAACGATTTTTTCATTATCACTGCTCCTATTCATAGAGCATCTGGAATGAGATCACCGCATGGTATGCTCCAGCGATTAAGAGTGATCCCGTCCTAACCGGTGTAATCGTGTAGGTCAGTTGACGTTGGCCAGAGGGTAATAACACAGGGGGACTCTCTTCCCCTAAAGACAAAACCGTACCTGACGCGTTACTTAGCTGTAACCCAAACCCTTTTGCCCCCTCGACTAAAGCCAAGTTAGGCATTTCATTTGTTGATGGTGCTACAAAGCGTATTTTTACCGCTGGCTGAGAGTGACTCCACGCTGTTTGTCCTGTTTTTTCATCAAGTAATGATGTTGGATGAGAAATACAATCTAATAGCTCTATTTGAAAAGGAACCGCCCGCCCTTTTGCCCCAATACGATTAAGTTGCGCAGTTTCAAAATTGCCCATATCAATAGATTGGTATTCAGATGTCATCGCTAAGCGGCACGGACTTTCCGATAAAGAACCACGAACATACAACACGCCTTGTTGACCATCGACATCCCAATTATTCGCTGAATTATATAGCTGAGTATTTTCATTCATTGCCCATCCCAATGGCGCCCCTATTAGCAGCGTCCAAAAGATAGCCAATCGCTTATGTAAAGTCATTTATCTACCCTCTTTCATAGGCACCATTAGCCTTATTTCTCTGCTGCATCTGGATCAACATGGCACGTACTTCCTTGACAACTGAAAGTGAGATTAGGGCGACCACCATAGTCATTAACATAAGTCAGCACTGGCGTATTACCGAGTTGATGACTATTCACGCCAAGATTTTGCTCACTAAAAGGGGCTAGCATAATCGGCTTAAAATCTTTAATTGGTGCAGACTGATTACTTTCACCAGCTTCAATAACGGTGACATAATAAGGCGTTGGATTATTTATCGTTACGCTATTCCCCTCTTTTAATAAGGTTAATTTTTGTTGCCAAGGAACGGTATTTGGTTCGCTAATAATGGCTTTTGGCCTATAAAAAAGTTTGACCCGTGTTTGTAGTGCAATTTGTAATGTATTGGGTTTATCACTTTTAGGCGGAATTTCCCGTAAGTTGAAATAAAACAACGACTCTCTATCTTGTGGTAATGAATTGATAGCGGGTAATGCTTCAATTTTTACTTGGCTTGATTTCGCAGGCTCAATACGTTGAATAGGCGGTAACACAATTAATGGAGAGGTGATTTTTTCTCCTTTTTCATTTTCTATCCAACCTTGAGCTAAATACGGAAGTTGTTTGTTATTATTAGCGACATTTAACGATACCGATTTCTGCATTCCCTCAAAAATGATACGCGTTCGGTCCATTGAAATAGCCGCTAATACATTGGTGCTGGATAACACGCAACTGGCTAACCCAACCCCTGCAATAAATTTGGTGTTTAGTTTCATTTAATCGTTACCTTCCTATGTAGTACCTAATGTGGTTTATCAATGATTGTTCTGGGCATTTAAGCTATATGCATGACAGCTATACACGGCACGGCAATAACAATGCGTGTTCACTATTTTGAAGTGGCTCAGGGAAGGTGATTTGACATTGAGCATCCCCCCCCCACTGCACACTCATCACTTCATTTGCGTTGATCCCACTAACGTAAGCGCTTCCTGAATCACCGACGATGCCGACTTCTTGCCCTTTTTGATTAAAGATTTGAGCCCCAAATGGTGGGAAAGAATGATCTGCCAAACGGATCTCCACCATTCTCTTTTGCCCTGATATGACAGAGAATTTGCGGTAACCAACAGCACCTTCTGTCAAAGTGGCTTGAACAACAGATTGTTGAGCGTCAACATCATTAGGCAACGCATTGAGGTCGATACTGGCTTTATTGCGATAATAGCTACTGAGCTCAGTCACTACCGCTTTACCAAATCGGTTTGACGTTATCGGGCTGCCATAACCTTTGATAGGAACATCAGAAATACCATCAGTATCAACTAATAGACGCGTTCCTCCCATCGAACTCATACGATGGAAAGCACCGCCATTTGGTGTTAGTGTTAAACCACCATTAAAAGAAGCTCCCACTGCGCTATATTGCCCACGCATATAGCTAGCATTAGCTGTAATGCGCGAAAGATCGCCTTGATGAGTCACGAACGCACTACTTGATAGCCCCTTACGCGTATTCCCTACACTCAATTGATAGCTATTACGTTCATCAGTGCTGTTGTAATACGTCATACGATTGGTTGTATCGTGACGGTTAGTATCGAGCGAGTAGCCGATTTGTACCCCACTGCCCCATGGAATATTCACCGATAAATAACCGCTATCGTCATGGCTCTCTTGGTAAATACTACGATTTGCCGAAACCGTTAGACTGACGTTTTTAATCGTTCCAATATCAAAATATTTGGAAAACATAACGCTGTAATAATCATTATCAGGACGATCCCAGAAGGTTTGATGATTATAATTGAGGTAAACAGATGCGCCTGCGTCACTAAAATTCTTGCTCATCGATACGGTGTATTGCTCCTTACTACTGCCGTAACGTTCACCATATTGCCTAGCACTTAGATAGTCAGACATAGTCATATAGTTGCGATCAGAAAAACGGTAGCCCGCAAATTGAATTTGACTGTCGATCGCTTCGAAACGTTTTGAGTAATTCACACGATATGAGCCACCATGTATGCGCTCTTCACTCGGTAATTTAGAAATCGAGTGCGTAATATCTCCTGAAATAGCCCCCCAACTGAGCAAATCACGTCCTAGGCCTAATGAGAGTGCATTATAATTTTGGCTATTTAGCGTTCCACTGAACAAAGACCAGCCATTAGTCACCCCCCATGAAAACTCCCCTGTGGCAAAGCTATCACCTTGGCTATGTCGATCGATATCCGTTGGCTGCCCTAAAGCTAACTTATATTGCACTTGTCCCGGACGCGTTAAGAAAGGTAGACTTGCCGTATCTACTTGGAACTGTTGCGTCGAACCATCTTGCTCTTTTACAGTGACATCAAGCTTGCCGGAAACCGCATCACTCAAATCTTGAATACGAAATGGGCCAGGTGCGACCTGTGTCTCGTAAATAGTGCGTCCTTGTTGGCTAATCATCACTGTCGCGTTGGTTTGTGCGATCCCTGTTACCTCTGGCGCATAACCACGTAAGATCGGTGGCATCATATTGATATCCGAGCGCAAGCTACCACCAATAAAGCGGAAACTATCAAAAATATTTGACTGTAAGTAATCCTCACCCAGTGTTAGTTTTGACTGTAATGATGGAATTGCACGATAGGTATAAAAGCGGTTCCAACGAAAATCGTTATTCGTTTTTACGTATGACTGAGTATTATAATCTAAACGGCTTTGCCACTCTGCACGCCAGCGCCAAGCACCTGTATTGATGCCGACAAGCCCGTTACCATTTAGTGCATAAATATCGTTACCATCATTGTAAGAATGATTGGCTGTCGCGTTTAAATTGTAATCCAACATTATTGCTGGAATACCTTCATCCCAACGAGAAGGTGGATCCCAATTAGGTGCACTATATTCTAAATAAGCCTGAGGAACGCTTACATTTAAAGAAGATGTTGAAAAATCCCCAGTAATTGACATCCCTACTAAGCTATTAGGATCCACACATTGATTATCGTTCCACCATGCCAGTGAATTATAAGCGTCTTTCGTTAGCCCCAACTTTTGTGTTTCTACAGGTGAAAGACAGGGTTCACTTCCTTTTGGATCATTTTTAGGCGTAATAAATTTAACGGGTATTTCTGATAATTCATCGCCATTCACTCTGAGAGTCAAAGAATAGCTACCCGGTATAATATAGTTGGCGCGGGAAAAATGATTTAAATTAATATTTTTTTTATCTTCGACATCTAACACATCCGTGTTAAATTCAATATCATTATGAGCAATAGAGTTTATTGGGTATATATTTAACGCAACTGAAATATATAAATAAACCATATTTGGCCGATAGGAAACCAATTTATATGAATACATATAAGCATCCCTAATTAAATAATTTCATCAATGATTTTTAATAATATTCAAGTTTGAATCGAATCGCAGAGTAATAAGACCCTGATTGTAATGGTTTGGTATTGGAGACTAATCTCACATGATAATCCAATCTCATTGATGGTGGAGTAATATCTATTTTTGATACTGGCCTACCGGGAATAATATTTATATCGCTCGAATTCCTTAAAGATAACCCCACACCCTGAGCATCGCCAAAAATTGAAAAAATATTATCTTCAGATGGACCATCAAAAGTTAATTCAACTGCATTCCATAATTGATTCTGGCTGTTATGCCTTATTAAATTGCAATTAATAAGATGAATTGAAAAACTTTTTTCCGGACCTTTGCCATCTTGTTTAATTAAACTTATAGGAATCGTTCCTAAATCAATAGATTGTTCTTTCGAGCCTGTCGCGATTGCACATGCTGCATCTGTAATTTCTCCTTGAATAGTTAACAACCCTGTTTCTTCATCAGCATGTGCAAATGAAAGGACTCCAGAAATCAAGAAGGCCATAGTGGTATAATACATATTTTCTTTCATACTGAAGTCCTATGTTCAAAATTAAATATCAATACTTTTCAAGTATTATTTGTACTCTAATAAGAAATTAGATACTGCGGTAAAATCACCAGGAACAATCGCTTGGCCACTTAATCCTTGTAAATAAGCAGAAAAGTTCAGTGTATTTCGACCTGTTAGTAGGTTTTGGTTAGTGACCGATGAGCCATCGAATTTCACTTTTTCACCATTCATGCCTATAACCACAACACCTGCACCTGATGCTGAACCTTGTATCGCTAACATATCGCTATCAGTACCAATTGCACCGCCAGTAAAAGAAACATCAACTGTTTTCAGTGTGCTAACATCACAATCAACTAATTGAATATTAAAATTTTGTGCAGTAGATTTACCACCATCCGCTAATGAAGCATTGGAGATTTTACCCATTGGTACAATTTGGCTAGCAGTGTCAGCACTGATACCGCATGGAGCATCAATGATTTCACCTTGAAAAGATACCGTGCCACTTCCTGCGGCAAAAACGGATGAACTCATTACCCCGGAAATTAATGCTGCTAAAATAATTTTTTTACTCATAACTGCCTCTATAAAATAAGATAATAGATACCCATTATAATAAGGGGTATTGTTTCGTTTTATTTCCCATTGAGAAAATAAACATAATATCCAATATGGATATTATGTTTATTCTTACATATGATTTTAAATAAAAAGAATTTATATAACTAAAAAGTCATTCCTACTGGCATTGTTAATATCTAATATATAAATATCACTTAACTTCATTTCTTCTAATATATATTGAATCAAGATTTCATAACTAATATCTAGCGCTAATATAAAATTAAATAGCGTATCGACACTAATATGATTAATTCCCCTTTCATATCTCGAGATTTGTTGTTGAGAGATATTTAATTTAACTGCAATTTCATATCCAGATAATCCCTTTTCTCTTCTTGCTCTTTTCATGGAGGCACCAACTATCTTTGTAATAGACTTACCATCATTGGTGCTAGAATAATTAAATTTTTCTATATGCATATAGCGTCTCCACTCCTGATATTTAAGACTAATACTTACTACTTCCTTTTGTCGCGATAATTATACGAATTTAATTTATTATTTAAATACCTGTGAAAATCTCACTTTATCTAAATATAAAAAAAACCATCAATACAAAAAAATAATCTCATTTGATTACAATGAGTTATGATGATCTAATTTTGATGTTCTTTATTGGAAGATGATAATCACCACAATTACTCACTTCTGGTGATTTTATGACGATATATATTATAAAAATAAGGCATATTTTTGGTCATTTAAGTTATAACTGCTCAATAATTAACCATCAAATTATGAGTAAAAAGTCAATTGTAAATCATGTACATCTATTTACTCATTTTTTAACTACTTCTTATTAAAATACAATAACATGTTAATATCGACTTAATTTATAGGGATATAAGACATTGAAAAGATATTTTATACAAATAAATTAAATTAATAAATTAATGACAATGGCTCTGAGGCTATTTCCTAATACAGCACATGTTTTATATTGAGATCACCATATATCGCTTAATATTGAGTTATATAAACTTAATGATATCTCTCAGAGGAGCCACTACCTCTAGCACTCGCTACCAAAGTAGAAAGTTACATTATGTGGTCACAAGCCATTAAAACTGCTCGCGGGAAATGTTTAGTGAAAACGATATTGTCAGTTGGGTTAAGCTGAATGCGTATTACTTGAGGAAATGCGTTTTTGAGTATTTCGTAATGGAGAGCCGAAAATAACCCTAGCGGCACTGAATGTCATTTTCGGTTGACGAAACCACATGAAGACGCCAAAACGGGTCGAGGGCTTGCTGCAAATTTCACTAATTTTTTAATATTACCTACTTTATTGGGTAATTTAACCTATCTAAAACAGGTAACGATGCCATTTAAATTGCAGGTTCAGTCATCTCAGACCTAGCTTAAAGCTAGGTCTTCCATTGACTATCTGACGCCAGTAAACTTATTCAATCACACCTTGGCTCTTCAAATATTCATCATAAGTTCCTTTGAAATCAATGACTTTATCTTCTTTGATTTCTAAGATACGACTTGCTAATGAACTGACAAATTCACGGTCGTGAGAGACAAAAATCAATGTGCCTTTATAAAGCTCTAAGGCTAGGTTTAAGGACTCAATAGATTCCATATCCAAGTGGTTGGTAGGTTCATCCATAATTAAGATATTTGGTTGTTGCATCATTAGCTTACCAAATAACATGCGACCCTGCTCACCCCCCGACAGTACTGATACTTTTTTCTTGATGTCATCTTGAGTGAAGAGTAAGCGTCCTAAAACACTGCGAACCGCTTGTTCATCATCGCCTTCACTTTTCCACTGACTCATCCAGTCAAAAACGGTCAGATCTGTTTCGAAGTCTTCTGCATGATCTTGTGCATAATAACCAATAGCACTATTTTCAGACCACTTAACCGTACCACTCTTAGGAGGAAGTTCGCCAACGAGTGTTTTCAAAAATGTGGTTTTACCGATACCGTTCGCACCGATAACCGCCATTTTTTCCCCTACTTCAAGTAATAAATTTAAGTTTTTAAACAGCGGAGCTTGATCATAACCATTCGTCACCCCTTCCAACTCAAGGGCATTACGGAATAATTTTTTCTCTTGTTCAAAACGAATGAATGGGTTTTGACGGCTAGAAGCTTTAACTTCCTCAAGCTGAATTTTATCAATTTGACGTGCTCGAGAAGTGGCCTGTTTTGATTTTGAAGCATTCGCACTAAAGCGACTCACAAAGGATTGCAATTCGGCAATTTGCGCTTTTTTCTTCGCATTATCTGCAAGTAGGCGCTCTCTGGCTTGTGTTGCAGCAATCATATACTCATCATAGTTACCCGTGAACAAACGCAATTCACCGTAATCTAAGTCAGCCATATGCGTGCAAACCGTATTCAAGAAGTGCCTATCATGGGAAATAATGACCATAGTGCAATTACGATCGTTCAACACTTGCTCTAACCAACGAATAGTATCAATATCCAAGTTGTTGGTTGGTTCATCGAGTAACAAAATATCGGGATCTGAGAACAGTGCTTGAGCCAACAGTACCCGTAATTTCCAACCTGGAGCGACTTCACTCATCGGGCCGTAATGCTGCTCGACAGGAATGCCCACACCGAGTAACAGTTCACCCGCACGAGCTTCCGCACTGTAGCCATCCATTTCACCGTAAGCGACTTCAAGATCAGCAACGCGGTAGCCATCTTCCTCACTCATTTCAGGAAGTGCGTAAATACGGTCGCGCTCTTGTTTTACATTCCATAGCTCAACATGCCCCATAATGACAGTATCGAGCACTGTGTATTCTTCGAAGGCAAATTGATCCTGACGGAGTTTACCAATGCGCTCATTAGGGTCAGTGGTACTCACATTCCCCGCAGTTGGTATAAGATCGCCCCCTAATATCTTCATAAATGTCGATTTACCGGCGCCATTTGCCCCGATTAAACCATAACGGTTCCCTGTTCCGAATTTAACGGAAATATTTTCAAACAGCGGCTTACTGCCAAACTGCATAGTGATATTGCTTGTCTGTAACACTTCTATGCCTTTAATTTACGATGTCGAGGATACCCAACCAAATAGCGGCGCATTATGCCACAATCATTCGCTTAGATCTTGTACTGATTGCATCACCTAGATGAATAGTAATCCATTCAGCCCTGTATATAATCAAACGAGGTAAGCATTTATCGGTTATGCCACAATATACCAATACTTATTATTGCTATTATGGCAATATAATAAATGGAATTAAAAAGTCGTATGATGAACTTTAAGTTCTAAATAAAAATATTGTTCGCTAAGGCAACTTAATATCGCGATAATAAAAGATAGAATTTATTTATAATGTCGTGATGGCCTAATATTTATTATTAGACCATCAATGGTATTTTATAACTTAATTCCCATGGTACGCGTGATTTCTGTTAACCCCTCTCTCTCATAAAACTTAATTGCCTTATGGTTTTGTGCTAACACAGTAAGCTCTAAATGGCTTAATTGATTGTCTTTTGCCCATGTTTTCATTTGCTCAATTAATTGATGCCCCACTTTTTGGCCTCTCAACTCGGGAGATACGACAAGGTCAAAAATATAGGCAAATTGTCGAGGAACCATACAATTATAAGGCGGTGCCGTTTGCTTTTGAGCAATGCAAAAGCCTTTAACTTGCCCATCATATTCCGCCACGAGCAAATGAAAGTTTTCATCACTAATGGTATTTTCAACAAAATCTCTCATCTGTTTAGCAGGCTGCATTCTTTCACTATCAAGCGCTGCCATTTCAGTAAATAACAGCTCATAGAGAGACAGCACAGCTTCAATATCGTGTTTTACTGCACAGCGGATCATAAATACCTCACCGAAGTTTAATCATAAGTTTTAACCGATGGCGCAAGATAGGTTTCAAAACGATCGAGTAGTGCTGCTGGATCATTTTCAACTATCGCCATATGGCGATATTTTTCCTGTAAAAAAGCCTCATCAGCCATTTTGTTCGTCATATCAATTAGTGGCTGCCAATAGTTATTAATATTAAATAGCCCACAAGGCTTAGTGTGTAGCCCTATTTGACTCCAAGTGAACACCTCACTAAATTCCTCAAGAGTGCCGTAACCTCCAGGTAGAGCAACAAAGCCATCGGCAAGCTCAATCATCTTACTTTTACGTTGATGCATCGTGTCAACTTTATACAATTTAGTCAGATTTTTATGAGAAATTTCACGCTCTTCAAGTAGTGAAGGAATAACTCCAATTGCTTGACCACCTTGAGATAAAATAGTGTCGGCCACCGTGCCCATAATACCAACGCTTGCCCCACCATAAACTAAAGTAATATTGCGCTTGACCATTTCTTCTGCAAATTTAATCGCCTGTTGCTTATAAACTTCATTAGCTCCCATGCTGGAACCACAATAAACGGCAATACTGTTAATTTTTCTCATTTTTTCCTCGTTTTTATCGTGTTTTTATGGAAAATAATTATACGTTACATAAGGATAAGCTCAACACACATTCTCATCCCGCCCTCATCAACATATAAAACTCTGTCTAAAATTAATTAAAGCGCCTACACATGGGGTATATAGTCAACAAAATAAATATTAAATGCTATGTTTTATCGTGCTCTCTATTTTATAAATACATATTATCCATGTTAAATTTATGTCATAATCACCGCTTATGTTATGTACCTGAGTTGTTAATAGTCAGCACGTACATTTTCTTTGTCAAAATTTTCTTTTATTGAAGAATAATCAGCCATTTTTTTGCTGATTTTATTACGTATTTCTGAGGTTCAACGATCCATGTCTGCCGATACTAAAAAGAGTGCCTTTCCTCTATTACCCGTGGGATTGCTATTACTGGCAATGACCTCAATTCAGAGCGGAGCATCTCTAGCTAAAACACTGTTTCCTGTTATCGGTGCACCAGGAGTGACTGGGCTACGCTTATTGCTTGCGACCATTATTTTATTTGTCATTTTTAAACCTTGGCGATTAAAGTTTAGGCGAAACTCTCTTATTCCCCTGTTAACTTATGGTCTTTCTTTGGGGACCATGAACTATTTGTTTTATTTATCCTTAGAACGAATTCCACTTGGGATCGCGGTAGCACTTGAGTTTACAGGGCCACTGGCTGTCGCAATGTTTTCATCCCGCCGCCCCATTGACTTTTTATGGATAGCGTTGGTCATCGTTGGGCTGCTCTTTTTATTGCCTATCGGTGATGATATTAATGGCCTAGATCTTGTCGGTGCCTTATATGCCCTTGGTGCGGGCGTTTGTTGGGGGATCTATATTATTTTTGGCCAACGGGCTGGCGCAGGTTATGGTGCCGCAACCGTAGCAATAGGCTCCTTTATTTCAACCCTGATCTTTTTCCCTATTGGGCTAATGCAGACAGGTGTTGAAGTTATGTTTGACCCTGCTATTTTGCCGTTGGCGTTGGCTGTTGCTGTTCTCTCTACAGCCTTTCCTTATACCTTAGAGATGATAGCGCTTACCCGACTTCCAGCAAAAACCTTCGGGACTTTGATGAGCCTTGAGCCTTGTATGGGGGCATTCCTTGGAATTGTCTTCCTCCAAGAGCATTTAACCGTTACTCAATGGTTAGCACTATTATGTATTGTTTTTGCCTCAATAGGCTCAACATCCACAGCACGCCCTAAAACAAAAATAGAAGAGGTTTCTTAAATAAATAGAGGAAGAAATTTCTTTATTATTTAATTTGTATAAAGGTTAATAAAGTTAACAACATTTTCTTTATTAACCTTATTTATTGTAAACTTTCTTTAATATCATTGAAATATTAGCTTATTAATCCTATAGTAATATTTATTAAGCGTTTATTTAATTATAAGCCGTTATCAATTTTACCTATCAAAGTAATAGAATATTGCATTATGACAAGTTGGTTCTGTTGTTTTATATTAATTAACAGAAACAGATTATTGAATAATTAATTACTTATAAGGGGAAGATTATGAGTACAGCTAAATTAGTAAAAGCACCTCAAGCAAATCTTTTATATACCCGCAATGATGTTGAGGATAGCGTTAAATTAGAGTCTATCAATATTTTGAATGTTATGGTCATCCATTTTACTGATCTTTCTTTAATGACCAAACAAGCACATTGGAATATGCGCGGTCGTAACTTTATTGCCGTACATGAAATGCTAGATGGCTTCCGTACCACTTTAGTTGAGCACCTTGATGAATTTGCTGAGCGTGCTGTACAACTTGGTGGAGTTGCAATTGGTACGACTCAGCAAGTCAATAAATTTACATCGTTAGAAGCTTATCCAATTGATATCCACGATGTTCAAGATCATCTAAAAGCATTAGCAGACCGTTATGCGGTTGTGGCTAACGATATTCGTAAAGCTATCGATGAAGTCGAAGATGAGGATACCGCGGATATGTTTACTGCGGCATCACGCGACCTCGATAAGTTCTTATGGTTCTTAGAAGCTAATATTGAGTAATGTCGATAAAAATAGTCAACGTTGATTGACCCCTTGGCCACACTAATGTGTGGCCTTATTGTTATTATACTATTAAGAAAGACGTTAACGTTACGTACCGCTTGGCATAGCCGGCCGTTCAATCGGGAACACGGGTAATGCGTTCAGCAACCGCTTACCATAATTTTTGGTGATCAATCGATTATCATAGATAACAATCTCACCATAGCATTCATGGCTACGGATCAACCTTCCTGCTTGTTGAATCAAATTAAATGATGCACTTGGTAAACTTTGTACTTCAAACGGATAACGTTTAAGCGATTTTAACCATTCACCTTCAGTAATAATCACGGGGTTAGTCACCGGTGGAAAAGCGATTTTATGGATATGTACCTGTGTTAAATACTCACCTTTTAAATCAAGCCCTTCCGCAAATGACTGCAACCCTATCAGTACACTGGTTAACCCTTTATTGATCCTGTCACAATGGGTTTCAACTAACCGATAACGCGGCTGATCCCCTTGCACTAACAATTGTAGGCGTAAATCTTTTACATGTTCCAGAAACCCTTCCATCGCTCGCTGGCTACTAAACAACACTAGCATACCTCGATGAGTACCTTTTTCTAATTGATGCCGGAAATACGTTGCCATCTCCGCTAAATGTAGCTCTTCATTCGAGATAGTTGGTTCGTACTTCATTTGAGGAATAATCAGTTTACCCTGTTCAATATGATTAAAGGGTGAAGACAGCGTCACAAAACGGTCATCACTTTTTTCTGATAACCCACTCAATTCTTGAAAACGAGAGTAGCTATTAAGTGAGCGTAACGTCGCTGATGTGATCACGATGTGTGGCACATTGCGCCATAATAGCTGCTGTAATTGCTCACTAACCCGTATCCCAGCACAGTGCAGAAATAAACGAGACTGGTTTTTCTCATAACGACGGCTAAGCCATTTCGAAATTGGCGCTCCTGATGTTTGGTCAATTGACGCTAACCGCCATAATTTCGCCATATTTTCAAAATAGCCCATTGCTCGGCTAGTTAATAGAATAGAGCGATGTAAGCGAACAATATCCTGTTTAGCCGTTTGCTCGGTTAAATCATTGAGAATTGATTCCGCTAACCCTCTTAGCCCGTCGGTCAGTTTGAAAAGTTCTTGGCAACATAGCTGCATTGCCTCAGGCAACAGCCCCATCGGAAATAAGTACTCATTATCCTTTGAGGTTTCTGGTAATAATGCGTTGGTTAGTAGCGAAAAATCACGAAATGCTTCTCTTAACTTTTCCGCGTGCTGCTGTAACCGCTCTGGGTTCGCTAATTTTGGCGGCTTGGCAGGCCTAAACTGAGCGAGATATTGCCCCACATGATGAAGAAAATTATCCACCTGTGCTGTTAATTGAACGAGTGTGATCTCGCCTTCCACTTCCAACGCATCCCTTGCTACGTCAGGCACATGATGCCCCTCATCCAGTACTAAAAGGAGTTTTTTAGGATCTGGTAATACCGATTCGCTTTCCATTGCCGCCATCACCAGCGCATGGTTTGCAACCACCACATCCGCATCTTCAATTTCCCGCCGAGCAATAAAAAAGGGACAACGCTGATAAAATTGGCAATTACGGCCTAAGCAATTCATTTTGTCAGTGCTGACCTTACGCCATAAGCTATCGCTAAAAGCACGCTTATGGTGATCCCGTAAGCCATCCCATGCAAAACTATGAAAATCATTACGTAACTGCTGGCAAATCGCTCTCTCTTCACTGTTTGCGATTTCGGTTTTATCTTCCACCAGCAACATTAAGTCAATTTGTTCACCTTCTGCGGCACAGATTGCTTCCAGATTGCGTGGACACACATAGCGTGCTCGCCCAAAAGCCCCTGTATATTTAAGATCAGGAATAATTTTACTGAGTAAGGGCAGATCCTTACTGAATATTTGATCTTGTAATGCAACATTCGCAGTACTGACAACCAATGTTTTGCCTTCTTCTCGGCCAACAGCAATACCCGGTATCAAATAAGATAATGTTTTACCAACCCCTGTAGGAGCCTCAATAACCAAATGCCGCCCTTCTTCGTCCGCCAAATTTTTAGCAACTTCAGCAATCATTTGGCGCTGAGGCGCGCGGGATACGAACCCGTCAATGTGCTGTGATAACCCTTTGTACCATTGGGTTATATGTTCTTTCATTTTATTTGACAGGGACATAGGCTCACTGCTGTTCACATTAGAAGATATAGGATAACCAAGTAGGTCAATAACATCGAATTAAACAATATATGCTTACGAAGGCGCTCGCAAAAACTACTGTTTAAAAAACCATTATGCCATAAAATTGGGAACAGGTTGGCAAATTCCGGATCCATCCGCACAAAAAAGAGTATTTAACTTGTCTGCAACAAACATCGGGTTATACTTTGGGTTTATTTCTTCAATTCAGGCTATAAAAATGAAAAAGGTTGTTATCGCGCTTTGCGCACTCTGCGCATTCGGCTCCATCGGTGGAATTGTCTTAGCTGGCATGAATATTTATACACGCTCAACGACACCTATTGAGCAGAGTCAGGCACAGCAACCCTCAATTATACCTTCAGCGGGTCAGGTTCAATAATATTTACATTCAGGATGAAGATAATTTATGTATGACGCTTATTTTGTAACACCCGAATGGTTACATGACCATTTGTCTGACTCTAACCTTATCGTACTAGATGCTTCATCTCCGCCCCCAACAGCACCCTATGATTGCCGACAACGTTGGTTAGAAGAGCATATTCCAAGCGCACAGTTTTTTGATCAAGATAAGGTTGCTGATACTCGAACACCCCTGCCTCATATGCTGCCTGACGCTGAAACTTTTAGCCGTGCGGTCGGTGAAATGGGAATTAACAATAACACTCAGGTTATTATTTACGCCCAGAATAATTTATTCTCAGCACCACGTGCGTGGTGGACATTCACCACAATGGGCCATAAAAATGTCAAAATTCTCGCGGGTGGCATTGAAGCATGGAAAGCACTCGGTTTCCAAACTGAATCCGGTGAGGTCACGCCGCCAGCCCCACAGCACTACACCGCTCAGCGCCACGGTGACAACGCATTAAATCAAACACAAATGCTTAACCTCGTAGAACAGGGAAAAGTACAAATTATTGATGCTCGTGCCGCGGCACGTTTCTTAGCGCAAGCACCTGAGCCTCGCCCAGGGCTACGTATGGGCCATATCCCCGGTAGTAAAAACATGCCTTGGGATCAATTAGTTGAAAATGGTGAATTTAAATCACCGGCCCAACTTAAAGCCCTATTTGCAGAGCAAGGTATTGATATTCATGCCCCTTCCGTCACAACGTGTGGCTCTGGTATGACGGCGGCTGTGGTGCTCATGGCTCTGACTCTATTAGGCAACACAAATGTTAAGCTATATGATGGCTCTTGGGCAGAATGGGGCCAAGACAATGGGTTACCTATAGAGTCTTAATTATTCATCTAATCAAAAGATTAATTGAACTAAAAATCGGATTAATACTTAATCAACATTAAATAGTATTCAAAAAAATAACCCTCTATTCACGGAGAGGGTTATTTCTTTCAAATCGAGATAAGTTTAGTCAATCGCTATTTGGCAAATATCCCAGCTAAAAATAGCACGACGATCGCACCGATAACCGCAACAACAAAACTACCGAAATTGAAGCCGTCTACTTTACCTTTACCGAAGAAGGTACTGATGTAGCCACCCACAACAGACCCAACAATTCCGAGTACAATAGTCATGATAAAACCAATATGGTAAGTGCCTGGCATAATCCATTTAGCCAATACCCCTGCAATCAGACCAAAAATGACCCAAGAAATGACTCCCATCATCGACCTCCAAACGAATTAATACGGTAAAAATAGATTTTAACCATGTTAGTTTGCCATCTTATGACATACGATTTAAGTCAATTTAGCATGATTAAAAAAGCCATTAGCCCTTTAAGTTAAGAACTAATACTCTATTTTAGCAAATCATAAACAACCGAATGATTAAAATTCCATCATTTTTGCTGGCTTTTTTACTTCAGATTCGATCACTTCAGCGATCTGGCGAGCACTCTTTAGCGCTCGGATCAGAGAAAATAGTCTGTCTGCTTGCTGATATTCTTTACGTAAATAACCTAACCATTGCTTGATACGTGCGGCATGGTAATTCCCCGTATCTCCTTGTTTTTCAAGCTCTGTATATTTTAATAGCAAGCTGCCGACGTGCTCCCAAGCCATTTTGGGCTGATTGCTTTTTATGACATGACTTAAATTAGGCGTATGCAGAGCGCCCCGCCCAATCATAATCGCATCACATCCCGTTATTGCTAGGCAGTGCTGAGCACTTTCATAATCCCACACCTCACCATTGGCAATTACAGGGATGGATAAGCGGCGACGAATATCGCCAATAGCTTGCCAATTAATCTTTTCAGCTCGATAGCCATCTTCTTTGGTACGGCCATGCACCGTCAATTCCGTCGCTCCAGCCTGCTCCACGGCATCTGCGATTTCATGACAAAATTGGCTATTATCCCACCCTAACCTGACTTTAACAGAAACAGGTAATTCCTCTGGAACAGCCTCTCGCATCGCCTTTGCGGCACGATAAATAAGCTCTGGTTGCTTTAGTAAAGTTGCACCACCCCCATGGCCATTCACGGTTTTAGAGGGGCATCCACAATTCAGATCTACCCCCCATGAACCCAGCGAAACTGCCCTATAGGCGTTTTCAGCTAACCACTGAGGGTGCTGCCCCAATAACTGAACGCGTACTAACGTACCTGATGGTGTCCGACTGCCATGACGCAATTCCGGACATAACCGATAAAACGTTTTTGCCGGTAAAAGGGTATCGACAACTCGTACAAACTCAGTAATACAGAGATCGTAATCATTGACCTCACTGAGTAAGGAGCGCACAAGCGAGTCAAGTACCCCCTCCATCGGGGCAAGTAACACACGCATTAGCCTTCACCGCGTCCCTGACGCACTTTTTTTTGTGCGCTTTTCCATGGTGAGGCTGATGCCGATTTATCTTTTGAGCTATCAGCACCAGTACGTTCGCGGCGCGGCTTCACAGACGTATTATGGCGTTTATTTGCACTACGCCTTTCATTATTACGCTGCGGCGCTTTTTGGATAGGTTCAGGTTTAATGGAAGGATCAGGCTCATAACCTTCTATCGCCATAACAGGAACCGGTTTTTTTAGTAGCTTTTCAATATCTTTTAGCAGCTTTAACTCATCAACACATACCAGTGAAACAGCCATTCCTGTTGCGTCTGCTCGCCCTGTACGACCAATACGGTGAACATAATCTTCCGCTACATTAGGCAGTTCAAAGTTAACAACATACGGCAATTGTTCGATATCTAAACCACGTGCCGCAATATCTGTCGCCACCAGTACTCGAACATCACCTGATTTAAAATCTGCTAATGCACGTGTACGCGCGCCTTGGCTCTTATTACCATGAATTGCCGCCGCTTTTACGCCATCTTTATTTAGATGTTCAGCAAGGCGGTTCGCACCATGTTTTGTGCGTGTAAAAACAAGAACTTGCTGCCAGTTTTCACGGCCTATCATGTAAGATAACAGCTCTGCTTTACGTTTCTTATCGACATGATGGACAAACTGGGTGACTTGCTCAGAAGCCGAGTTACGAGGAGCGACTTCGATCGTCACAGGGTTATCCAGTAATTTATTCGCTAATTGTTTAATTTCATTAGAGAATGTAGCTGAAAACAGCAGGTTTTGACGTTTTTTAGGTAACTTACTGATCACACGGCGAATATCATGAATAAACCCCATATCAAGCATACGATCGGCTTCGTCCAAAACAAGGATCTCAACTTGAGATAAATTGACCGCATTTTGATGCTCTAGGTCGAGTAATCGCCCCGGCGTCGCAATCAAAATATCAACACCGCCACGTAACTTCATCATTTGTGGGTTGATGCTGACACCACCAAACACGACAAATGAGCGGATCCTTAAATGACGGCTATATTCCTTAACATTCTCAGCGACTTGCGCAGCCAATTCACGTGTCGGCGTTAAGATCAATGCCCTAATCGGTTTGCGATCTTTTCCAATTCTAGGAGTCGAAATTAATTTTTGTAAAATGGGTAAGGTAAAACCCGCCGTTTTCCCTGTTCCTGTTTGAGCACTCGCTAAGAGGTCGTGACCATCAAGGACTGCTGGGATAGCTTGCTGTTGGATAGGCGTAGGGGCTTCGTAGCCTAACTCATTAATGGCGAGCAGAATTTCCTCGTTTAATGCGAGGTCTGAAAAACTAGTCAAATTAAATTACTCCGGACTTCACCACTCTGAATGATCAGAGGCAGTTCGAGGGGAAGGATTGTAGATGAAGAAAAGATGCAAACTGCCGTGCAATTGCGGGAAGTCTAACATTATTTGGCTCTAATAAGTATATTAATTTAGTTTAGAAAATAAATTAATACAAAATTACTCAAATATAGTATATATAACTATTACAAACTAGAATATGTCGTTTTCCGTCACTGAATTATGCAAAAAGCCGTGTAGAGCTTGTTAGGTTGATATTTAGTTTTGAATGTTTAAGGAAATTTCATGATTACAAACACACCGTCAACACATCGAGGAGAAAACGCCAGAGTGCAGTTGCTATGCTCAGCTGCAGATGTCTATGGTGAATTAGGTCTCGACGGAGCAACAACCCGCAAAATTGCTCAAGTTTCGGGGCAAAATATTGCCGCCATTTCCTATTATTTTGGTTCAAAAGAGGGGCTGTATCTCGCTGTAGCCCAATTGATTGCGAACACAATAAAAGAAAACTTTAGCGAGACAACCGCGGAAATTGATACATATCTTCGTCAAACCAATCCCCCTCCTGATGAGGCCATCAAACTCTTGCAAAAAGCATTAGTCGGTTATAATTACTTTCAGCTAGAAAAAAAGAACCTGAGTTTTTCTCGAATACTCGCTAGAGAGCAACTCAACCCAACCGAAGCCTATACCATTATTCATGAGCAGGCTCTCGGACCTATTTACACCAAATTAAACCGTCTTATTGCCATTTATATAGGCTCCGATCCCAACAGCCTAACCACCTTAATCCAAACCCATGCCATCTTAGGGGAAACGCTCTCGTTTCGTATCGCAAGAGAGACGTTACTTCGGCAAACTGGCTGGAAACATATCAATGAAGAGGAATATAAAATCATTAACCAAGTACTGATAGAGCACACCAATATCTTGTTGGAAGGATTGCGTCATCGCAAAGAGGCACAAAAGTGATATCATTAATCCATAAAAAACGGTTATAGATTATCGAACTATCTATTTTTAGACATGTAATCTACACGAAGAATAAGGTTAATTATGAACAATAAACGTCGTTCAATCTTTTTAATTCTTATTGTCATAGTAATCGGTCTCGCTGCGGGTGGTTATTATTGGTATCAATCACAGCAAGATAAAACATTAACCTTATATGGTAATGTTGATGTACGAACCGTCAACCTTGGTTTTCGTGTTGGTGGGAAGCTCGCGTCTTTGAATGTTGATGAAGGCGCGCGCGTTACCCCCGGTCAAGCTTTAGGCCAGCTTGACCAAGCGCCTTATATCAACGCATTAAACAAAGCAAAGGGCGTTAGAGACAGTGCAAAAGCCCAGCTAGCTATGAAAGAAAAAGGCTATCGCACTCAAGAAATTGCACAAGTTGAAGCAGAGGTTGCCCAAAAACAAGCGGCATGGAAATACGCTGAAAGTTTTTACCAGCGCCAAAAAGGACTCGCAGCCTCCCATGTGATTTCTGCCAATGAGCTAGACAATGCAAAGACAAATCGAAATCAAGCACTTGCCGCATTAAAAGCCGCACAAGATAAACTAAACCAGTATCAAAGCGGTTTCCGTCAAGAAGAGATAGCGGCTGCACGAGGCGAATGGCTACAAGCTGAAGCGGCTGTTGCACAGGCAGAATTAGACTTAAAAGATACCGTATTAACAGCCCCCTCAGATGGAACCATCCTAACGCGAGCCATTGAGCCTGGCAGCATTGTCGGTGCTGGTAATACTGTATTTAGTGTCACTCTCACGACGCCTGTTTGGGTAAGGGCTTATGTCGATGAGCCTAATTTAGGGATGGCCGTTCCTGGTCGAGAAGTTTTGCTCTACACCGATAGCCGTCCAGATACCCCTTATCACGGTACCATTGGTTTTGTATCACCAACCGCTGAATTCACGCCAAAAAGCGTACAAACTCCGCAATTACGTACTGATCTTGTATATCGGCTACGCATCGTTGTCAGCGATCCTGATGAGGCACTACGCCAAGGCATGCCAGTTACCATCCGCTTTGCTGAAATTCAGTGATAAGAGTGCATGATGAGTAAGCACGATGACTGCATTCGTCTTCAAGGGGTTGAAAAAACATTTCAGGGTTTAGACTCCCCCGCAGTAGAGAGCTTAACGGCCGAGATCTATGGTGGCTCGGTAACGGGTTTAGTCGGCCCAGACGGTGCAGGCAAAACGACGTTAATGAGAATGCTTGCCGGTTTATTAAAACCTGATTCAGGCACAATCAGTCTAATGGGATTAGATCCGATTAAAGACAGCGTACAAGTGCATGCTAATTTAGGATATATGCCACAAAAATTTGGCTTATATGAAGATCTGACCGTCCAAGAAAATCTTGATTTATATGCTGATTTACGTGGCGTCCTCGGTGAAGAGAGAGAGAAAATTTATCGTCAGTTGCTCACCTTTACTGATTTAACAAATTTTACAGGTCGACTTGCCGGTAAATTATCCGGCGGTATGAAACAAAAGCTAGGGTTAGCTTGCACACTGATTGGCAGACCAAAGGTGCTACTTTTAGACGAGCCTGGGGTTGGGGTTGATCCCATCGCACGACGCGAATTATGGCGAATGGTACACACTTTAGCCGATGAGGGGATGCTGATCCTTTGGAGTACCTCCTATCTTGATGAGGCCCAACAGTGCAAACATGTTTTGCTCCTTAACCAAGGCCAATTGCTTTTTTCAGGGAAACCTCAAGATCTGACCCAAACTATGGTTGGTCGCTCCTATTTATTAGATGTTCCGGCCGCCAATAAACGTACAATATTGCAAAATGCCCTCGTTCTTCCGGAAACCAGCGATGGCGTGATCCAAGGGCGTTATATCCGTTTAATATTAAAGCCTAATGCGTCTAAAACGTCGCTACTTCACCGTTTGCATATGCCTGATGGGAAGCTGATTGAGGCAGAGCCACGTTTTGAAGATGCTTTTATTGATCTCTTAGGTGGGGGGCCTTCCCATCGCTCAGAATTGGCGGCTATCATGCCGCAAATCCCTGCTAATCCAAGTGAAACCGTTATTGAAGCGCGTGATCTAACGAAAAAATTTGGTGATTTTGCCGCGACGGATAGCGTCAATTTTCAAGTAAAACGCGGTGAAATTTTTGGCTTACTCGGCCCCAATGGTGCGGGGAAATCAACCACCTTTAAAATGATGTGTGGATTGATGAGACCAACCGAAGGTCATGCCTTAGTGTTAGGAATGGATTTAAAGACCAGCTCAGATAAAGCACGGCAACACCTCGGCTATATGGCGCAAAAATTCTCGCTCTATAGCAATTTAAAGGTTGGGCAGAATCTCAAATTCTTTTCTGGTGTTTATGGTCTGCATGGTAAGCATCAAACACATAAAATAGCTGAAATGGTTGAGGCCTTTAATTTTAAGCCAATTATTAATCAAATAACTGATTCACTCCCTCTTGGCTTTAAACAACGCCTTGCCCTTGCCTGCTCCCTTATGCATGAGCCAGATATTTTATTTCTTGATGAACCGACATCGGGGGTCGACCCTCTCACTCGACGTGAGTTTTGGCTACATATCAACGGCATGGTCGATAGAGGCGTAACCGTCATGGTGACAACTCACTTTATGGATGAAGCAGAGTATTGTGATCGCATAGGATTAGTGTATCACGGCAAGATCATTGCCGCAGGTACGCCAGATGAGCTAAAACAGCAAGTCGCTAGTGAAAGTCATCCAAATCCATCAATGGAAGATGCTTTTATTGGGTTGATACTTGAT
This sequence comes from Providencia sp. PROV122, assembly GCF_028482365.1. Classification (NCBI taxonomy): domain Bacteria; kingdom Pseudomonadati; phylum Pseudomonadota; class Gammaproteobacteria; order Enterobacterales; family Morganellaceae; genus Providencia; species Providencia sp. PROV122. The sequence continues at coordinate 160,324 of NZ_JAMPQI010000013.1, forward strand.
TATGATAAACAGCGGGAGGAACAATGACCGCCAACGCGTCTCATTTTTCTTGGCGTAGACTCCGTGCATTATGCATTAAAGAAAGCAAACAAATCGTACGCGATCCCAGTAGTGCATTGATTGCCGTTGTGATCCCCCTAATGCTGTTATTTATTTTTGGTTATGGGATCAATTTGGATTCCAGTCAATTACGTGTTGGCATCTTGATGGATCAACAAAGCCATGAAGCACGCCAACTCGTCGATACATTTACAGGCTCCCCTTTTATTGACGCTACGGTTAGCGATAATCGGCAACAATTAATTGCAAAAATGCAAGCGGGCAAAATTCGCGGCATTATCGTTATCCCCGTGAACTTCTCAGCCCAATTGCTACGTCCTGAAGGGCATGCCGCCATACAAGTGATTACCGACGGCAGTGAGCCTAATACTGCGAACTTTGTACAAGCCTACACCAAAGGGATCTGGTATACGTGGTTGATACAACAAGGTGAAAATCGAGGCTATCCCACAGATCCCCTCATTGAGTTAAATATGCGTTATTGGTTCAATGAAGCTGCAATTAGTCAGCATTTCATTATACCCGGTGCCATTAGTATCATAATGACGGTAGTTGGAGCTATTTTGACATCACTGGTTGTTGCTCGTGAATGGGAGCGCGGCACAATGGAAGCCCTTCTCTCGACACAGATTACACGCACCGAATTACTTTTATCCAAATTATTACCCTATCAAGTCTTAGGCTCCTTTGTGATGATCTTGTGTATGATTGTCACGACATCACTATTAAATATACCTTATCGAGGCTCACTCTTAGTGCTGTTTTTGATCACTAGCCTCTATTTAGCGACCGCTCTCGGAATGGGGCTATTGATTTCCACCATCACTCGCAATCAATTTAATGCCGCAATGGTCGCATTGAATGCGGCATTTTTGCCAGCAATTATGCTATCAGGCTTTATTTTTGAAATCTCAAGCATGCCAATATTTGTCCAAATCGTGACTTATTTCATTCCGGCGCGCTATTTTGTCAGCAGCTTACAAACGCTATTTCTGGCAGGCGATATCTATATTGTTTTGTTCACCAATCTGCTGTTACTTATCGCCTCCGCTATTTTATTTATTGGCTTAACGGCATGGAAAACACGCCGTCGTCTTGATTGATAAGGATGAAATATGTTTTACCGCCTATATACCTTGATCATGAAAGAACTACAGACGTTATTGCAGGAGAAGCAAACGCGGATCATTTTGCTCATGCCTGTTATTTTCCAAATGATCTTGTTTCCTTTGGCTGCAACCCTTGAGGTTACCAACACCACGATCGCCATTTTCGATCAAGATGGCGGGAAGCACTCTATTGAATTAACTCAACGATTAGCAAAAGCAGAAGCCTTTTCTCAAGTACGATTACTCAAAAATGAGCACGAGATCCGAGAAACACTGGATAACCGAGAAAGCTTATTAGTCGTACGCTTCGGGCAAAATTTTAGCGCTGACATCGATAGCCAGCACACCGCGAAGATGATGTTATTACTTGATGGACGTAACTCTAACAGCGCGCAAATTGCCGCTAACTATATTGAACAAATCGTATTACAATATCAAAGCGAGCTAACGGCAGGCCGCCCTTTAGCCAATAATAGCGAGTTAGTGGTTCGTAACTGGTATAACCCTAATCTGGAATATAAATGGTTTATCGTGCCATCACTGGTGGCATTAATCACGACCATTGGCGTACTGATTGTCACTTCCCTGTCGATTGCCCGAGAGGCCGAACAGGGAACCCTTGACCAATTACTTGTATCGCCGCTCACGACTTGGCAAATTTTTATCGGTAAAGCCGTACCCGCATTGATTATTGCCACCGCGCAAGCGACTTTAGTCTTAGTCATTGGTATCTTCTGTTACCAAATCCCCTTTGCAGGCTCCCTCACGCTATTTTATGCAACTATGGTGGTTTATGGCCTTTCACTAGTGGGTTTTGGATTATTAATATCGGCTTTGTGTTCAACCCAGCAACAAGCATTTATCGGTGTATTTGTTT